>JBIIFU010000071.1:0-6092 GCA_044237035.1 Crocinitomicaceae bacterium | reverse complement strand
TTATATTTCAGATTTTGATGCATAAGTTAAAAATTATACACGTTTTTATCTACTCAGGTGTTCTTGTTTTGGGTATGCTTTCATTTGTATTTTCCACGAAAGCAAAGGAGTCTGCTTTAGAAAAACGTAGGCTAGCACAAAAGCCTACAGTAACTTTGAATGGTATTTTAGACGGCTCCTGGATGCAGCAGTATCAAAAGTTCATGGATGATCATTTTCCTTGGCGCTCAACTTTTGTGAATTTAGCGTTTCAATTAAATGAATTTAAGGGCATAAAAAATCCAAATAATGTGCGCTTGATTACTAAATCGAAAGAGAAAAAAATTGACGAAAAGAAAATAGATTTGAATAAGGCGGCGAGAGATGTAGATTACCTAATTAACGCAGAATCTGCCTCTTCTCATGGTTTGCTGATTATTGCAGGACGGGCTTTTCAGGTGTTTGGAGGTAATAAATCATCCGTTAAAAGTTATGTGGATGTAGTCAATGAATATCGAAAAATATTACCAGATAACGTGCGTGTTTTTAATTGTGTTGTTCCAACGGGGAGTTCGTTTGTTTTTGTTAAAGAATACGATTATTTGCGTGAAAAGGAGTTTAAAAATATTGATGATGCCTATGCACAAAGCTCACCAGATGTAATCACTGTTCCTGCAAAAGAAGCGCTTGTTGCCCATCAGGATGAGTATATTTATTTTGCAAGTGATCACCATTGGACAGGAAGAGGAGCATATTACGCATACACTGCATTTTGTCAAGCAGCAGGACTTAAGGCAACGCCATTGTCAAAAATGACAAGAAAGGTGAAACGTAATTTTTTGGGAACCCTCTATAATTTAACAAAAGATGAGTCAATAAAAAACAATGCAGATTCTGTGGAGTATTTTATTCCCCCTGTAAAAACAGATGTGAAAGTATTTGCTGAATATGCCGCTGGAGGAAATTCTTACGGAGTATTTTTAGGTGGTGATATTGCACATTTAAAAATAAATACATCAGTCAAAAATGGAAAAAGTGTTGTAATCATTAAAAACTCTTTTGGAAACCCATTTTCGACCTTTTTGATTAATAATTATGAAACGGTTCATGTGGTTGATTATCGTTATTTTGATTCTGGATTATTACGACTCATAAAGAATGAAGGCATTGACGATGTACTATTCTTTCACAATGTTTTTTCAGCGAATACCTTGTCTCATAGTGAAAGGCAACGAATCATTAAAAATCCATTGAGCGGAGGTAGTTCAACCAATGAGAATAAATCAGAAAATAAAAAGTCACAATCTGACAGTGTCAAGAAAAAAACAAAGGAAAAATCAAAAAATGAGTTAAAAAATGAGGTTGAGGAGGCTGATACCACTAATTAATCTTCAGAAAATCGTATATTCAATGTTGAAATGATGAAATATATACCCTTATTACTGTTTTTTGGAGTCCTTAATCATGCGATTTCACAAAATAATGCCGGAATTCCTCCCCAGTTAAATGTTAAAAATAAGTTGAATTTTATTCAATTTCAGGATGCGACTTTGTTCCAACAAATGGTTAGCGGGTTAACTTCTGCTCAATCAAATGGTTATTCAGTGGTACATTTTGGAGATAGCCACATACAGGCCGAGGGACCAACCTCAGTTGTGAGAAAGAATTTACAAGCATTGTACGGCGATGCGGGAAGAGGGATGATGTTCGCTTATTCAGCAGCTAATTCGTATTCTTCTATTTTATATGGTACAAGTCATACAGGCAATTGGACTTATGCAAAAAGCTTTCAATCTGCTCCAAAATTACCCCTTGGTGTTTCTGGAATGACAGTGCGAACAGATGAAAAAAATGCCAGTTTAATTTTTAATTTAAAACAGCCTAACTCAAGTTATCAGAAACTTAGAGTCTTTATTAAAAAAGATACCTCTTCATTTGATTTTAAAATTGTTACAGCAGAAGATCAAATCTCAATAAAAATCAAAGATCATGTTTCATCTAACTTACCCTATATTGACATTCCAATTACTGGAAATCAATCGAAAATCGCCATTCAATTAGTTCAAAATAGTCCCAATCAGAACTTTTTTGAATTTTATGGTATGTCATTAGAAACTTCTCAGAATAAAGGTCTTATCTATCACTCCGTAGGTGTTGGTGCTTCTCAATATGGTTCATTACTTTTGGAAGAGTTGCTCGATGAACAACTCCCTTCATTAAATCCAAATTTGATTATACTAGATTTTGGAACTAACAATTATTTATACGATAATCAGGTGAAACCAGAATTGGGACCTCAAATCGAAAAAATCATTAATAATCTTCGTTCCATTGCTCCAAAAGCAACAATATTATTGACAAGTACTCAGGATTTATATTACAAATCCAAGCATGTGACATCTGGAATTGTTTTCCGGAATTTGATCGATTCCTTGGCGAAAAAGAACCATTGTCTATTTTGGGATTGGTATGCTGTTTCAGGTGGAAAAAAATCG
Organism: Crocinitomicaceae bacterium; assembly: GCA_044237035.1. Lineage (GTDB taxonomy): Bacteria > Bacteroidota > Bacteroidia > Flavobacteriales_D > Crocinitomicaceae > UBA952. The sequence continues at coordinate 3,618 of JBIIFU010000071.1, read as the reverse complement.
CTGGTAAAGTGGCGCGATGCAGGTTACGCTCAGACGGATCTAGTTCACCTAACAACAAAAGGGTATGAATTGAAAGGTCAGCTTTTATTCGAAGCGATTAAAAATTCATTGGATACAATTTCTAAAAATTCGACTCTTCAGTCATTGACTATTGCATACTCAGAACAAAAAGAAACAATTCCCGAGGTAATTCCTGAGACGAAGCCAGAAAATAAACAAGTCGTTAAAGTTGAGCCAAAAAAACAAGATCCCAAAAAAGACACGAATAAAAAACCAACAACTAAAGTTCATGTTGTAAAAAAAGGAGATTCCTTGTATGGAATCGCAGCTAAGTATAAGACAACAGTCCCATTACTAAAAAAAGTAAATAAACTTAAAAGTGATAGTTTACAAATCGGTCAAAAGTTAAGTATTCCTTGATTTGTAACTAAAAAAACAATAGATTTGAAAGTTAGATTATCGGGTGTTTTAGTTAATGCCTATTGACCTTAATTAATTTTCAAAATGAAGTACCTAAATCTAGTTCTATTTTGCCTCTTTGTAGTTGTAAATTCCTCTGTTTTTTCGCAACTAAAAATAAACGAGGGTTGTAACAAAAATTACCAATCTCTTCTCGATGAAAACGAAGACACACCAGATTGGATAGAGCTTTATAATAGTGGATCGTCTTCTATTAATCTCTCCAATTATTTTTTATCCGATAACATTGCTTCGCCACAACAATGGCAGTTGCCAAATGCTAATTTAGCTCCAGGAGAATATCAAACTGTTTTTTGCAGTGGTAAAAATCGAATAGGTTCTACTCCTTTCTCAAGTGTTTTGAATCAAACTGCTTTCAATCCTGTAAATGGTTGGAATCTACATACCTTGACAACACCTTTCATTTGGGATGGAGTATCAAATGTTGTTTTAAATGTATGCTCATATAATTCAACTCAATATACATCGAATAGTTCATTTTTTCAAACGGCCACCTCGTTTCCTTCCACGCTCGCTTCTTTCAATGATGGGAATGATAATTCGTGTTCGGCAAATTTAGGAGTTGTTTATAATCAGCGACCGAATGTTAAAATTAATTCAACACAAATCGGTTTTGGAACCATTCAAAATTCTGGAACAGATTATCCGGCTCCTTATGGCAATTGGTATTGGTGTGCCAGACATCAATTTTTATTCAGAGCAGACGAACTAATCGCTGCAGGATTATCAGCTGGTCAAATCACGTCTATATCCTTTCAAGTGGCAGGAACTTCGGGCGAGTTTTACGACTACCTTTCTCTTTCGATGAATTATACCACCCTGAATGAATTAGAAACGTCCTTCATGCCGGAAGCAGGAAATAAGTTACATACCAATTTTAAATTAGACGGAAATGGAGAGACTGTCTATCTTTTTAACAACTCAGAACAATTGGTTCATTCTCTTAATGTTCAAAGTCCACAAACGGATGTTTCTGTAGGTTTATTTCCCGATGGAAATACAAATGTAAAATGGTTGGTTCCATCGCCAGAAGCAACGAATAATGTTTCGCCCTCCTTTACAGATACCTTGAAAGAGCCACTTTTTAGTTTACAATCGGGAGTTTATTCTTCAATTATTGAAGTGGCACTAGATAATCCTAATACGGATAGTTCCAAAATGGTTTATACGCTTGATGGTAGTACTCCTTCCTTCAATTCCACTGTTTATAACGAACCTATTCAAGTTATTGGAAATACAATTGTACGTACAAAAGTTTTCCCAATTGATACGAACGGAGTTTTACCTAGTAATGTTGCTTCATCCTCCTATTTAATTGGGGTAGCGCATACAACACCCATTTTAATGGTTACGACAGATGCCTCTAATTTATATGGTCCAAATGGGATTTTTGACAATTTTACCACTGACTGGATTAAGCCTGCACACGCCGTATATTTGAAAGAGGGCATTGGACATCCGTTTTTGTTTGAAACAAGAACTGCTATGCGTATGGATGGAGGGGCAGGAGGTAGTCGCTCGCATCCTCAACACAGTTTCCGTCTTTCATTTGCTCATGGAGCATTAGGAGAAAATCCTATAGAGTACCCCTTGATTCCTGATCGACCAAATCGTACAAAGTACAGTGATATTTACCTGAGAAATGGTAGTAACCAGTATTTAGCTTTGCCATACAAAGATGCTTCGCAAGTGCGAATGATGAGTGAGGGAACAGGTAATTATTATTCAGCTTTCAGGCCTGTTTCCGTGTATATCAATGGACAGTATTTTGGATTATATGAATTACGTGAAAAATTCAATTCTGAGTATTTTGAAGTACACGATGGGGCCAATAAAGATTCGGTTGAATTATTATCGTTGAGTTATTTCTACAATTTAGTATTGAGAGCAGTAGAAGGTAATGTCGATAATTTTTGGAATTCGTATGAATCATTTTTAGGTATTAGTCCTAATCAAAGTGATTTTTGGAATTTAGCGGATCAACATTTTGATTTGAAACATTATTCGGATTATATAATAGGAGAGTCTTGGATGGGGAATGTCGATTGGCCTCAGAATAATATTAAAATTTACCGATCAGATAAAACGAATAAAAGATGGCGCTTTGCACTTATTGATTTAGAACTATCGCTACAGCCCAATGGTTGGACAAGCTGCACGGATAATCACATACGCTATATGCTCGATCGAGATCCAAACATACCATACATCAATATTTGGTTGAAAAGTATTCAAAATGAATTCTACCGCAATTATTTTATAAATCGTTTTGCAGATTTAATGAATACTAGTTACTCAAATGAAAAAATCTTAGAAACTGAAGAGTCATTTTTTTTGAGTATGTATCCCGAAATGGATAACGAGTATGCACGCTGGGGAGATCCCAACAATGTACAAGGACAGTTGAATCAATTTTATCAAAACCACCTTACTTTCAGAAGTGAATTAGCCTGTAGAAATGCTGTCATACGAAACAACCTAGTTTCTGAGTTTAATTTAACCAAAAAAGTAAATGTGAATTTAGCTATTGAACCTGATAGTTCGGGTTTTATACAGTTAAATACCATTAAGCCAGAAGTTTATCCTTGGACTGGAGTATATTTTGACGGTGTGCCAATTGAAATGAGTCCCGTGGCCAAACCAGGTTATGAGTTTTCACATTGGAAGCCAAATGTTTATATTTCTGATACTTTAACTGATACAGTTTCGTGTAATGTGGCTCTTACCAATACCACATTTACGGCTGTGTTTAGAAAGATCCCAGAACCACCAGACGGGCCTGAAATTCATTTTACATTATATCCAAATCCAGCTTCAGAACAATTCACACTTGAGCATGACAACAAAACACTTGCATCAGGATGCAGTTATGAAATCTACGATTTGAATGGCAGGAAAATTCAGGTGGGAGAGATAAATTCACTAGGATTAACTACTCAAATTGGAATAACTCAACTGAGAAGTTCAATGTATATTCTTCGCATAAGTAAAGGTAACACAACGCTTAATACATTTCGTTTTGTAAAAGATTGAATATGCGTATTGATAAATTTATATGGTTTGTTAGAATTTCAAAAACACGCAAAGATGCGGTGGAGATGATTAATCATTCTCGCATTCGGTTAAATTCAGTTGAGA
>JBIIFU010000042.1:0-21018 GCA_044237035.1 Crocinitomicaceae bacterium | reverse complement strand
AGTATTATCGCTGCATCTATTCTAAAATCAAGAGGATACAATCAAGTAAAAGATGTTATCGGAGGGTATGCGGCAATTTCTAAAACGAACATTAAGCGAACAAATTTTGTTTGTCCTTCTACACTTAAATAAAAACAATGGAATACGTTAATTTAGGAAAATCCGGATTACAAATAAGTCGATTATCACTTGGGTCTTGGTTAACTTTTGGAAAACAAATCGAAGATAAAACAGCACAACGATTGATGGAAATCGCCTACGAAAATGGCATAAACTTTTTCGATAATGCTGAAATCTATGCTCGTGGGCAGAGTGAAATTGTAATGGGTAAAATCCTGAAAAAACTAAATTGGTCGCGTGATTCATACATTGTAAGTAGCAAAGTTTTCTTTGGAACAGGCGGACAATGGCCCACTCAGAAAGGATTAAGTAGAAAACACATTATAGAAGCATGTGATCAAGCATTAGAACGTTTTCAATTAGATTATTTGGATCTTTATCTTTGTCACAGACCTGATAAATCAACCCCGATTGAAGAAACAGTTTGGAGCATGCATCAATTGATTATGCAAGGAAAAATTCTATATTGGGGAACCTCTGAATGGAGTGCACAAGAAATCATGGAAGCACATATGTTTGCCAAACAAAATCATTTAATCGGACCAATTGTCGAACAACCTGAATACAATATGTTTGCTAGACACAAAGTTGAAGTAGAATTTAATCAAATCTTCAAAACAGTTGGATTAGGAACTACGATTTGGTCTCCTTTAGCGAGTGGGGTTCTTTCAGGGAAATACAATGACAAATTCCCATCAGATACACGATTAGGTATGGAAGGACTAGATTGGTTAAAAGAGAAAAACATAACTCTCGATCGCATTGAAAAGGTTCAAAAATTAGCTAAGCTTTCTCAAAAAATTGGAGTATCTCTACCAGTATTAAGCATTTCTTGGTGTTTATTCAATAAGAATGTTAGTACAGTAATACTTGGTGCAAGTAAAGAAGAACAACTTAAGGAGAATTTGAAAGCCATTGACTATTCAACTATTATTAACGAAGAAATTTATCAGGAGGTAGAAAAGATTATTGATAATAAAATCCTGCCCAAAGCTTAAACTTTTGCCCAACAATGTATACGAGCAAAGATAGAATGAGTTGCTTGATTCTCAAATTATTTTAAGATTAACATGTTAAGTTAATATTACACTTTTCAGTCTTTATATCTAACATCTTGAACCATCGAAATTCTATCCATCTCACCCACTTCGAGTGTATAAAATCCAAACTCTTCTGTAACGATTCCTTTCAAGCGATAAATTCCCTTTCCACGAAATGGATATTTTCTTCCTGATTCAGGAAAATGAACGGTATCTAGCGTATTTCCTTGTATATCGATGAATGTTCCAAAAAACATGGCTTCTCCCCTATTTGTTATTGATTTTTTGATTGCTACTAAATAACCTAAAGTTTCAATTCTCTGGCCGAGATAGTTTTGTATGGAATCGAAAAAAATCGGTCTTTCAAAAGATTCGGCTATCAAATCAAACGGATTGCGCAAGGGAAAACCCAATAATTCGATTTCCTCAAAAGCCGACTCTAATTCATCTTCTTCCAATAATGGCAAAGAATATTGCACGGTTTTTTCTTCAAATAATGTTAATCGTTGTCTTTTTACCGGCTCTTTTTGATGATATTGATATGCCTTCCACAATAAATTCTTCTTTTTTTCTGTAAAAGTTCGCAACGCACTAATTCGAATTAATAAAATCAATTGTTCTAAGGGAATTTCTGCTCGCTTTATTAAATCATCAAAATCTTTGAAAACACCATTTGCATAACGCTCTTTTAAAATAATCGAAACAACTTTTGCTTCAATACTGTCAACAAGCATACACCCTAAAATCAAACGATTTCCTTTTAAAACACATTCAAAACTTCCTTCGTTGATACAAGGTGGTTCTATGATTGCCCCCCATTTTCTGGCTTCATGAACATACACTTCGGTTCGGTAATACCCACCAAAATTATTGATTGTAGCAGTCATATACTCTAACGGATAGTGCGCTTTCAGATATAAGCTCTGATAACTTTCCACTGCATACGAAGCGGAATGACCTTTGGAAAAAGCATATCCTGCAAAACTTTCAATTTGCCGCCAAACGTCTGCTGTCAATTCAGGAGTATGACCAAGTGATAAACATTTTGTAAAAAAAGTAGCGCGAACTTGTTGAAACTCTTCCTTTGAACGAAATTTTCCAGACATTCCACGTCGCAAAACGTCTGCTTCTGCCAGCGATAAACCCGCAAAATGATGCGCTACTTTGATTACATCTTCCTGATAAACCATCACGCCATACGTTTCAGGCATAATTTCCAATAAAATTGAATTTGCTTGTTTTCTTCGTTCAGGATATAAATGCCGTAAAATATACTCTCGCATCATTCCCGATTGTGAAACACCCGGTCTGATAATAGAACTTGCCGCCACCAATTCTAAATACGTTTGAACTTTTAGCTTTATCATCAACATACGCATAGCTGGAGACTCAACATAAAAACACCCCAGTGCTTGTGCATTCAAAAGTAATTCTTTGACTTTTTCATCCTTTTTAAAATAATCTACATCATGAATATCGTGTGGCAGATTTTCAGGTTGATTATAACCTATTACATCTAGACAATCACGGATTTTCCCTAAACCTCGTTGACTAAGTACATCAAATTTAAATAATCCTACATCTTCTGCTTCGAGCATAGAAAATTGAGTAGTTGGATATCCCTTAGGTGGTAAAAATGTTGCTGAATAATAGTGAATTGGTTTTTCACTAATAATTATCCCTCCCGAATGAACGCTCAAATACGAAGGTAATCCTTTTATATATCCACTATATTTTAAAACCAATCGAGATATTTCATCCAATTTGGAAGGATCCATTTTTGTTTCAACTAATTTATCGATCTCTTCTTTTGGAAGTCCAAATACTTTTCCTAGCTCGCGTATTGTTGCTTTAAATTGAAATGTGTTATAGGTACATAAAAGTGTTGCATGAGGATAACGAGAAAAAATATAATCAATTACCTCATCACGGTCTCTCCACGAAAAATCGATATCAAAATCAGGTGGGTTTTTCCGAAACAAATTGATAAATCGTTCAAAATACAGATCTAATTCTATTGGGTCCACATCCGTGATTCTCAACAAATAAGCGACAAGACTATTCGCACCACTTCCACGTCCTACGTAGAAATATCCTTTAGAGCGAGCATATGATGTAAAATCTCGTGTAATCAGAAAATAAGATAGATAATCCTTTTGGGCAATAATCTCTATTTCTTTCTGCATTCGTTCTCTAATCTCAACAGATGGAATTCCATAGCGATACTTCAATCCTTCTTCGCAGAAAACATGAAGGTGCTCTAAATCTTCTTCTTTTGACTTCGTATACGTTGCTAAATTTTGAGGAGCAGCCTCTTCCCCAAAAGAAAAATGAATATGACAAGATTTCAAAATGGTATCTGTCCGAAAAAAAATATCCGAATAATCTTCCCATTCTTTTTGCCATTCTTCATAGCTTATCAAGCGCTCCTGTTCTTGTGTTTGTTCACTTTTTGGCAATTTAGAAAGCAAGCAGTTATTAGCAATAGAACGCAATAATCGATGTGCATTAAAATCGCGTTTATGTCGAAAGGTCATTGGTTGTAACGCAAGAATTCGCTTGCGAAGATTTAGATATTTTGCGATTAAAAAATCCTTATTTTGATTGGGCTGAAAAAAAACAAACTCATTTTCTTTAAGTTTTGACGGCACTTTTTCAAATGGATAAATCACATAACAATTGATAAATTCTGGAGCATTTGGTAAAAACGAAATCTCTTGTTGTAAGTGAGATGAAATAAACTGATTGATTTCAAAAAAGCCTTCCTTATTTTGAGCTAACAATATATACTGTAAATCCATTCCATTTCGAATATCTGCTCCGAGAATAGGTTGGATGTTTTTCTCCTGTGCTCGTTTGACGAAACTCAATCCCGATCCGGTATGATTAATATCTGTCAATACAGCATACGAATATCCTGACACAAAAGCCCAATCTACAAGTTCTTCGGGCGAAAGAACACCATATTTAATACTAAAATACGAATGTAGCAGCATATTAATTGTTCTATATTTTTGATTTAGCTTCTTCTGTTTGCCAAAAGCGCGGGTGGTTCGCCAGAAAAGGGATTGTGACCTCCAATAGTTCTTGCTTCTAGGCCAATGGCACGAATAATTGCACGATCTCCGTAACGATTTCGAATGTGGTCAAGTGCGTTGTACAAGGAAGGATAGTCCGTTTTATCGCCAAATAAACTCAGCTGATAATGTCCAGAAACCAACGCGCTAAAACGAATTCCTATCAAACGAACCAACAAGCGACGATTGTAAATTCGCGTAAATAATTCAGCTACAACCGGCAATAATTCATGATCGGCAGAAGTATAGGAAACTTGTTTTTGCAAAGTTTGAGTTTGAAAATCTGAATAACGAATTTTTACCGTTATACAACCTGTTAATTTATTCCCTCGCCGCAGTTGATACGCCAGATTTTCCGTCATAGCAGCCAATATCCCACGAAGTTTAATGACATCAATAGTATCTCGATCAAAAGTTCGTTCAGTTGAAATTGATTTTCGTTCATTGTATGGCTCAACGGGGGCTTTATCCAATGCTTGTGCTTTTTTCCAAATAGAAATTCCATTTTCACCCAATGCGCTTTGCATCAATTCAAGTGGCATTTCTTGAACGGTTTGAATTTTCTTCACGCCCAAACTACAAAGCGTTTGATACGTTTTTAAGCCTACCATCGGAATCTTTTTGACGGAAAGGGGAGCTAAGAATCCTTTTTCTGTTCCATAATGGATGTGAATTTGATTGTTGGGTTTGGCCTCCCCTGTCGCAATTTTTGATACGGTTTTGTTGATCGATTGGCCGAAAGAAATAGGTAAGCCTGTTTCACGAATAATGCGTTGACGAAGCTCGGACGCATATTTTATTGTTCCAAAAAAACGATCCATTCCTGTCAAATCCAAATAAAATTCGTCGATGGATGATTTTTCAAAAACGGGAGCTGATTCACGAATGATATCTGTTACCAATCTCGATTCATCTGAATAAATTTGTGAATTTCCTTTGATAATAATGGCTTCTGGACAGCGCTCTTTTGCCATTTTCATAGGCATCGCTGAATGAATACCATATTTTCTCGCCTCATAACTACATGATGCTACCACTCCCCGATCGCTGGTGCCTCCTATGAGTATGGGTTTCCCTATTAATCGACTGTCTTTTTTTCGCTCACATGAAACAAAAAAAGTATCCAAATCCATGTGAACAATTGAACGTACTACTTCCATTACCTGATTTTTAAGGTTAGTTTTATTTGGTAATGTATATCGGATTGGAAAATCGGAATAGTTTGGCTCACCGACTTTGACTCCACAAAGGTAAAATTAATTCTTGTTATTTAATCTTATTTTTGATTATTTTTTAAACATTTTAAAATTAAACCCAATATATTTATGGAAATTTCATTGTACTTTCATCAAATGGAAAAACCAATAACTATGTCATTAATCGTGCGAATTTGTTTGCTATTCTCGCTCCTGATCTTTCAAATTGCATACTCACAAAAAGAGTTTCAAGGGGGAATAAAATTGGGTTTTTCTATAAATGATTCGTTATTAAAAGGTTATGCGACTGAAAATTTTCATGTTTCGTGTAAAACAAAAAGGAGGGAAACTATCTCGTTCAATTTATCAGAAGATTCCTCATTGTTTGAACTTGCAACTGGAACCTACAAATTACAAATAACAAGTGACAATTTTCGAACCATTAACTATTTGGATATACCTGTGAATCAGGAAAAAATCACTTTTTTAGAAATCCCACTGGTTGCTAAATCTAAACGAAAAAAACCAATTAGAATCAACTATCCTGAACCAAAAAGCAAATGGAAAAATTGTGGTTAATTGAACTATTGAAAAAAAATTATGGTCAAAAAAAAGCGGAATCATTAAACTCCGCTTTTTGTCATTAAGAATTATCTAAACTACGATTTAATAAACTGTAATTCACAAGTTAACTTAACCTCATCTGAAACAACAATATTACCTGCTTCAGTAACAGCGCTCCATGTCAAACCGAAATCGCTTCTGTTAATTTTTCCTCTAACCGTCATTCCAGCTTTAGTTTGTCCGTAAGGGTCAACTGCAATTCCTGCAAAATCTGCTTCTAACGTTACTGTTTTTTCAACACCTTTGACATTCATTTTCCCGGTAATCTCATACAAATCATCTGATTTTTTAACCATAGAATCTGAAGTAAAAGTAAGCGAAGGATGAGAAGCTGCATCAAAAAAATCTGCTGATTTCAAATGCTCATCTCTATCTTGAACTCCTGTCGAAATAGAGTTGATTGCTGATTGAAAAGAAAGTTTTGCCGTTGAAAAATCATTATCGTTGGTAGTTGCTTCGGCAGAAAAATCAGTAAAAGAGCCTGATACATTTGAAATCATCATGTGGCGCACTTTGAAACCTATTTCACTGTGCATGTTGTCAATTTTCCATTTTGTTTCCATAATTTTATATTTTTGATGCTACAAAATTCGGTAAGAGTTCCTTTGTTCAAAATGACCTAGGTTAAGAAATACAAATTACATACTATGAAAATCCTCTCAGTAATCTTTTTTACACTAATTTCCTTTAGCCACTCTTCTCAAATAACTTTTGCTAAAAAAGAAACCAAAGACTCACTATATCGAAATCAAGCGTATGTTTTTATTAATCGAACAAATACATATAGAACGCTGATACCCAATGAAGATTTTATTCCTGGAAACCTTGGAGAACGCGTTAATGAAAAAAGTTTAAACACCTATTCATTTGGCATCGGACTTAAAGGTCACTTGATGAAAAATGTGATTTGGGACGGTGGAATGGCCTATATTCAAAATGGCGAACAATACAACTTCGAATCCATTACAAACGATTCTACTTTTGCATATCAGACTTACTACAAATACATTGCGATGCCTTTAAAACTAAATTTCACATTTGGTAAATCCGTTCGAATATTTGGAGGAGCTGGGATACTTCCTCAATTATTTTTAAACTACAAACAAAAACAACAATGGGAAACAGCTCTCGGTAGCCGAGAATCAAATATTATAAAAACAAAAGACGGATTCAATACATTTATAACTAGCGCAATATTTAATTTAGGAATAAGTTTCCATTCTAAAAATGGCTATGGAATATTTGTAAATCCCGAATATAGACTTCAATTACAAAATGGATTAGGAAAAACCTCCTATTTCAAGCACAAAAGTTACGGATTTGGATTTTCAGCAGGAGTAACAAAAGAATTATAACTTACTCTTTCACTTCTTTATACCCAGGATATTTTTTACGATCGTAAACAAACTTAGATTCTTCAACCGTGGGATTGGAAGTGAATTTTGTTACTGAATAAGTCATCACAGTTCCATCTTTTGAAGTCATAATTGCTTTAGATAAATCATTTGAAGCTTTAGCAATATATAAGGTTATTGATTTGTAGGTAGCTTTCGTGTTTTTTGGAGTCAGTGCAATAACATGAACAGCCTTACCATTTAATGTTGATTCATTCGTGTATGAATTATTAAATCCTGATTCCCAAAGTGTCATTAACTTTTTCGGATTCATATTTTCATCATCGTTAGAATTCGCATCAGAAACATAAACTGTCTTACCATCTTTAACAACTGTCCAAGTTTTAACGCCATTTGAAATTATTGTGTTTCCTCCGTAAGAAGCGTAGAATTTCTGACCCTTTACCCATCCTTTTCCCGTCTGATTTTGATTTAATCCAGACTTACTATTTTTGACATTTGCACTAAATTCAACATAAAAGGACTTCAATCCTTTAATTTTTGTTGAAACTGAATTTAAAACGATTTGTGATTTTGATTGAGCAACAATAGTTTGACTAAAACAAAAAGAAAAGAATAAAAAAGGCAGAAGTAATTTCATAAAAATAATTTTCGGCGCAAATATCCAAAATAATGCCAAATAAAAAAACAAAGTGGTGGTTAACGCAACAACAATTTATTAACAAATCGAAAACAATGAATCATATTATGGTTCAAAAAAAGGAACTTCACTAAACATTAATTAATTACCTCTGTTTAATAAACATCTTACAGCATCAATGAACGAGGAAAAAGAATTTATAAACCCAATAGATCCAGATAAAATAACTGAAAATCCAGGATTGATAGCCTTCCCTCATAGTGTTGGTGGGGCAGTCATCAAACCTGAAGATCAAGGAAAAATAAAAGGGCGTTCTGTTTCAGCAATGGAGTTTCAAACCGAGATGCAGCTTAATCAGATTTATGAGCAAATGCAACTCTTGGCTAATCAGGCAAAAATATTGAATGATCGCAAAGCAATTTCTCATTTTATTTATTCTGCTGAAATCAGATTTGAACCCTTTATAAATCACATATACCATCTCTACAAAAGAGAAAATTCAACGTATTCCTTATCATTAGTAGGCCCAAACGATTGGGGACGATCAAAACAAAACTTAACTTTCGTTGCAACTGTTCGCTTATTAGCAGATCATACCTGGGATATCCTAGATAAAAATCCAGAGATAGATTTGTAGTTATTTAGTCCTAATTACAGATTTTGCAGACTTTTCGTTGTAATCATTTAAAACATCTTGGTAAAGAGATACTAATTCGTCATCTGACTTAGAATAGAAATCAAAGGAATTGGTAAATTGTTTTAATGAAATACCTTTAGCTTTGAGTATGGAGTCCCGGGAAAGTTGTAAAGATTCTCCATAATTTGAATAGGAATAATATTTGGACTGAAGATGTGATTCGATTAAAACCAACTCTTCAAAAATAGAAATCACTAATTCTTTAGAAATAATCTTCTCATTTTTCAGTTTGACGTCACCAGCTTCTTTGCGTTGGCAAGAAGAAACTAAAATCAACCCAAATAAAATAAAAATGAAGAAAATTCTCATCGATTAAAACTTAACCTACTTCCCTGCGAATTATCGATGATTTGTCCTTTTGAATAAACTAATTCACCGTTCACAAATGTACTATCAATTGAATTAGAAAATGTATACCCTTCAAATGGAGACCAATTACATTTTGATAAAATCAATTCTTTGGAAACGGTAATTGTATTCGAAGGATTCACCAGGACTAAATCCGCAAAATACCCTTCACGTACAAATCCTCTTTTTGAAACTTGAAATAACTCAGCCGGCGCATGACACATCTTTTCAACCACTTTTTCAATGGTGATTTTTCCTTCTTTGACTTTTTCCAACATTGCTAACAATGCATATTGCACTAATGGTCCACCTGACGGCGCTTTTGAATATATTTGAGACTTCTCATCAAAAGTATGAGGTGCATGATCAGTTGCGATAACATCAATAACATTCTCATTAACAGCTTTCATTATGGCATCTCTATCTGACGCTTTTTTTACGGCCGGATTCCATTTTATAAAATTCCCTAATCGGTCATAATCTTCATCCGAGAACCATAAATGGTGAATACATGCTTCCGCCGTTATACGCTTATCCTTCAACGGAATTTGATTCGTAAATAGCTCAAGTTCTTTTTCTGTACTAATATGTAGAATATGTAGGCGCGAATTATATTTTTTAGCTAATGACACCGCAAAAGACGATGATTTGTAACATGCTTCCTCGTTTCGAATTAGCGGATGAAATTTCGCTGGAAGAGTTTCCCCATATTCTTCAAAATATTTCTGAAAATTTTGCTTAATCATTGGATCATCCTCACAATGAGTTGTAATTATAGTTGGGGAGTAGTGAAAAACATCTTCCAATGCTTGCGGATCATCAACCAACATATCACCCGTGGAAGACCCCATAAATATTTTAACCCCACAAATTTCCAAGGGATTAATTCGTTTAATTTCCTCAATATTTGAATTCGTGGTGCCTAAATAAAATGAATAATTTGCTAGAGAAGTATTTTGAGCAATTGCATATTTCTTTTCCAACTCCTCAATTGTTACCGCACTAGGAACTGTATTCGGCATTTCCATAAAAGAAGTGATTCCTCCTGCGACTGCCGCTCTCGATTCTGTAAAAATATTCGCCTTGTGTGTTAATCCTGGCTCGCGAAAATGAACTTGATCGTCAATGCATCCTGGAAGCAACAATAATCCCTCTGCATCTACAACCTCATGATTGGATTCCACTGAAATATTTCTATCAATTTTTTCAATCTTACCCTCTTTAATCAATAAATCACTCACAAATTTTGAGTTTTCATTAATTATCGTCGCATTTTTGATTAACGTGGTTTTCATTTCTTAAATCTTGTTTTTTTCATTTTCCAAACACCAAAAAAAGCCTCCTTGAAAATTCCAGAAGACATTTTTGATTCTCCATATATACGATCAATAAAAGTAATTGGCACTTCTTTTATTTTAAAACCCATTTGCACTGCAGCATATTTCATACAAATCTGAAAGGCATAACCCTTAAATATAATTTTATCAAAATCAATTGATTCCAAGACATTTCTTCGATAACACTTAAACCCTGCTGTTGTGTCTTTTATATTTATAAACAAAACTAATCGGACATAAACACTTGCGAAATAGGACATAAGAATTCTGCCTATCGGCCAATTTTTAACCTTTCCTCCGCTTACATATCGCGAACCAATACTTACATCAGCCCCATTTTTACACGCTTGATACAACTTTACTAAATCTTTGGGATTATGTGAAAAATCACAATCCATCTCAAAAACATAGTCATAATTTTTAGAAATAGCCCATTTAAATCCATGAATATAAGCAGTACCAAGTCCTAACTTACCTGTTCTTTTTTCCAAAAATATTCGACCCTTGAATTTTTCGATTTGTAGTTCAATTTGATTTGCCGTTCCATCAGGTGAATTGTCATCAATAAAAAGTACATCAAAATCATGTTCCAATTGCATAACTGAAAGAACCATCTTTTCAATGTTCTCTGTTTCATTATACGTTGGAATTATCACTATAGAATCACTCACGTGAAAGATTTTTAACGAAATTAATGATTAAAGAAATACCAGTGTACGTTTTATCGATGAAAAAAAGAATTAACAGGAATTTTATAAATTTTTCTGTAATTTTAAAACTTGAACCGTATTCAAGTAATTAATAAGAAATTGAAAGTTTTCAATTCAATAGTAACTCTGCTATTTTGCATGTCTTTAGCGTGGACAGTTAATGCTCAGACTCTTGTAATTAACGAAGTTTCAAATGGTCCGGCTGGCAATCAAGAATATATAGAATTTATTGTTGTAGATGATGCTGTTTCGTATGATTGCAATAGTGGAGCACCACCTTGTGTAGATATACGCGGTTGGATCATTGACGACAACAGTGGTTATCATGGTGCCGGAGGGGTTGCATCAGGATGCAACAGATTTTCCTTCAATTCCTTTTGGCAATGCATCCCTTTAGGAACAATAATTTTGGTTTATAATAACGCGGAGCCAAATACAAACCTTCCAGTAATTGACTCAATTATGACGGATAATAATTGTAGATTGGTAATCCCAATAAACAATCCGCAATTATTTCAGTCAAACCCTAATACTCCTGGAGCCATATCTTGTTCTTATCCTACAACTGGCTGGGTTAATGGTGGTGATTGGAGTACAATAACGCTTGCTAATAGCGGAGACTGTGCTCGATTGGTTAACCTCGCAGGATGCGAAGTCTCATCTGTCTGTTGGGCTGGAGTAAATCAGAATACACAAATTTATTTTAATTCAGGGAATTCAGGAACGGACAACGTTTGGTATTTCAATGGAGGAAATCCATCAGTTCAAGCAAATTGGTCAGAAGGATGCGCTGATAATGAAACAACCTTGGATGCTGGAAGTTGTGGTATCGATAATCAAACACCAGGAGCAGCAAACAATGCATTAAATTCAGCTTACATTGCCCAATTCAACAACAATTGCCAACCCATTCAACCATTAACATTATCCTTGGTTGGAATAACCTCTCAAAGTTGTTCGTGCGATGGTTCGGCAAGTATTTCCGCTTCAGGATCAATTGGTCCATATACATACGCTTGGTTTGACAATTTTAATGTTCCGCTTGGTCAGAATTCAGCTTCCGCTACAAACTTATGTTCCGGGAATTACTATTGCGTGGTTACATCAAGTATTGATTGCAAAGACACGATTCCTGTATTTGTTGGAAGTATTTGTTCAAACTTTGGCACATTCGCTTCTGCTACAATGATTCAAAATTGCGTTAATAATCAATTCTACAATACAACTTGGGCAAGTTTACCAGATCAAATAAATCCGAATGAAGTCTTATTTAATTCATACGACTATGGCCCATTTTTTCAAAATTCAAATACACTAATTCTTCGAGGCGGAGAAGTGAAAACATACAAAAACCCCGGCGCAAATGTTTGTGGAGCTAAGTTATATTACACGGTTTACACGGTTGGAAATCAACCTGCAAATCCGTTATTTACTATTCTCGACTTGCCTTTTAAAGAATCATGTGCGGTTGGACCGAATAATTTTCCCACAGGCGGACCTTGTTTCAATGCTACAGATCAAAAATGGGCAAAAGAAAATTACAATATTGATTTAACAACATACCCTCCTGGTAATTACGTTATTGAAGTTTATTATGCTGTTCCAGGAAGCTATACAAGCACAACGGGATGCAATGATACTATATATGTTAACAATAACGGAAGTAATTACAAAGCTCTTTTCCAGATTAAACCCCAACCTTTAATTTCTGGTGGACCACTATCTATCTGCCCCGGAAATTCTTCAACCTTGACATCTAACTTTACAACGGGTAATTCTTGGAGCACTTCCAGCATAAATCAATCGATTTCGGTGAATACATCGGGAACTTACACGCTAACTGTAAATTTGAATAATAGTTGTCCTTCTTCTAGTGATAATGAGACCATAAATGTTTTTGCAGCACCAACCGTAGAGGCTGGCCCCAATCAAACGACCTGTGGAGGTGCTGGCGCAATTTCTATAAATGGTGTAATTGGAGGTTCGGCCACCGGAGTATTATGGTCATCTCCTTCAGGTTCATTTTCAAGCAATAACTCTGCTTCAACGACATACACACCTGCAATAACCTCAGGAGTAGTAACAATTATCTTAACTGCAACCGGACCTTGTCCATCAGTCCAAGATCAATTGATTTTATTAGTAAATGCTACTCCAACTGTTAATTCTGGAACTGATCAGACAATTTGTTCAGGCTCAACGGTCAATCTTTCCGGTACTTTTGGAGGATCTGCCAATTCAATTTTATGGACGGCCCCCTCAGGGTCATTCTCAAATACCACTAGTACAACATCAACTTATACACCCAGTATTACTTCAGGAAGTGTTACACTTACGCTAACAGCATCCGGTCCTTGTCCTTCAGTTTCAGATCAAGTAACAATTAATGTCAATGCACCAATAACACCAACTTTTACCCAAATTTCTCCCATTTGCTCAGGAGGGACAATTTCATTGCCAACAACCTCCTTGAATGGAATAACTGGAACATGGGCACCCGCTATAAACAATACTGCAACAACATTATATACATTTACTCCAACGGCAGGACTTTGCGCCAATTCAACAACTATGACGATAGTTGTGAATGAAACACCTACTGTTGATGCTGGCAATAACACCTCTGTTTGTATTGGAAACACTGTAAATCTAAATGGCGTCATTGGTGGATCTGCAACTAGTGCAATTTGGAGTGCTTCATCAGGAACATTTAGTGATGCGTCTAATTCTACTTCAACGTACACTCCATCAATAACTTCAGGATCAATTACACTAACATTATCAACAAACGGTCCTTGTCCAACAGTAACAGATCAAGTAACAATTTCAATTATAACTCAAACATTACCTACTTTTAACTCCCAAGGCCCGTATTGTTCTGGGGATCCTTTTACATTACCTAGTCAATCTATTAACGGAGTTTTCGGAACTTGGTCGCCTGCAATTAACAATTCAGCATCGACAACTTATACGTTTACACCAAATTCAGGTCAATGCGCAAGCTCAACTACGTTATTAATCACAATAAACCCGATTGTCACTCCTACTTTTACCCAAATCACTCCAATCTGTTCTGGTGGTTCAATCTCATTGCCAACAACCTCCTTGAATGGAATAACTGGAACATGGGCACCCGCTATAAACAATACTGCAACAACATTATATACATTTACTCCAACAGCAGGTCAATGCGCTTCAACTGCAACAATGACAGTAACAGTAAATTCACTAACGCTGCCAACATTTAACCAAGTGGCATCCATTTGTTCTGGTGGGTCTTTTGTTTTACCTTTAACTTCATCAAATGGAATATCAGGAACTTGGTCTCCTGCAATAAATAATACTGTTACGACAAATTATACGTTTATTCCGACAGCCGGACAATGTGCTACGAATACTACAATGATTGTCGCAGTTAATTCGATATTTTCAACAAATACCACTCAAACTGTTTGTCCGAGTCAAATTCCATACATTTGGAATGGGGTAACTTTTAATGGCCCGGCAACGCAAACTGCTGCATTAGCATCTATTAATAATTGTGATTCATTGGTAACCATGACATTAAATGTAAGTTCCACAATTACAAGCAACACCAGTTTGAGTATATGTCCTAGCGATTTACCTTATTCTTGGAATGGATTAACCTTCAATTCTGCAGGAAGTCAGTCTGTTAATTTAACAGCAACAAGTGGTTGTGATTCAGTTGCAACGCTTAACTTAGCAGTATTCAATCCTCAGTCAAGTTCTGTAAACCAAACCGTTTGTTCATCACAAATTCCTTATATTTGGAATGGTCTGACTTTTAATGGTTCAGGAACTCAAACGGCTACTTTACAAGATGTGAATGGATGTGATTCGCTAGTAACACTAACGCTTCAAGTATCGAATACCTTAACCAGTTCCTCTGCTCTTTCAGTTTGTCCTTCTGAATTACCCTACTCATGGAATGGATTAACTTTTTCAAATGCAGGAACTCAAACAGCAACACTTCAAAGTGCGGGAGGATGCGATTCGTTGGCCACATTGACTCTGAATCTAAATCCTACTTACAATGAAACGGAAACTATCTCAATTTGCTCCAATGAAACACCATATTTGTGGAATGGATTAAGTTTTTCATCAACCTCTAACCCAACAATCACTTTGAATTCGATAAATGGCTGCGACAGTATTGTCACATTAAATTTAACCGTTCTACCAGTATTCTCATCTTCTTTGGATTCAACTATTTGTCAAAACGAGTTACCATTTGTTTGGAATGGATTAACATTCAATTCAGCAGGCACACAAACCATGAATTTGACCTCCGTCAATGGTTGCGATAGCTCAATAATTATGAACGTTCAAGTATTGGCATTACCTCAAATTTCAATTTCAGGAGGAGGCATTTTTTGTGAAGGTGATGTAATTCAACCAGTTGAAGTCAATGTAGTAGGATCCTCACCTTTCAATGTAAGTTATACACTTGATGGAGTTGGAATCAATATTTCATCCAATCAAACTATAATTTCATTAGGAAATATAGCGGGGGACTATGTTTTGACCGAAATTTCTGATCAAAATTGTCTCGTGAATTCAAATCTTAGTTCGGCATCAATCATAATTAATCCAATTCCGAGTGCGCCGCAAGTTAGCAATGATTCAATCTATTGTTTAAACTCAACACCAGACAGTTTAATTGCTAGTGGAAATTTAAATTCATCGATTACATGGTTTACTGATCCAAATTTATCAAATCCGATTCAAACAGGAAATTCTTACTTTCCGGATAATATTTTAGGGCCAACAACTTATTATGTGGTGCAAGAAGGTAATGGTTGCGTAAGTGCTCCTAATGAGGTAATGATCACTTTTGAAATTTGCGATATTATCGTTCCTACCGCCTTCACACCTGATGGTGACAACACAAATGACTTTTGGAATTTAGGTAATATCGATGCCTTGTATCCGAATAATTTGGTAACCATTTACAACCGTTGGGGGAATTTAATTTTTCAATCCCAACCGGGTAATTACCAATCAAAACCATGGGATGGAACTTACAATCAAGAACTTATGCCAGTTGGTTCGTATTATTATATCATTGAGTTTGGTGAAACATTTAAAGGAAGTGAATCGGGCATTGTTACGATTGTAAAATAAATCTCAATTAATTCTTTAGAGACATCTTTTTTTTAACATTAAATTGTTATAATTTTACACCCCTGCTAAAATTGTATGAAAATTTCTCAACTTTAAGAATTTTATTTTTTAGCAACCCATTTAGACATTTTATGTTTAAATAAAATTTATTAGTATTCTTTTTTGGTGAGAAGTAGTGTTTTAAGATTAGTTTTTATTGCTTTAACTGTTTTTGCAGGTAAGGGAATTGTGTTTGGGCAGTTGCAAGCGAATTTTGTTACAAATCCTCAATTTAATTCAACCACAAATACATTAGACATTTGTTCGGGTTCAACAGTTTTATTCTCATTTGTTTCTACAGGAAGCGGAATTAATTCTTCCACCAATGTTAATTGGCAATTTTCAGGTTCAGGAACTCCATCAATTTCAAACGACAGTAGAATTACTCCTTTTCCTGTGACCTTTCCTTCAGGCACTTACACTGCAACACTTACTTTGAGTGCTCCAGGTCAAACAACCAGTACTAAATCCATAACAATTAATGCTACTAGCATACCACCATCAACTCCAAATCTTTTATTATCAAGTGAATCTCAAGGAATAGGATGGACAACATCCGCAATTGATGGTGTAACAACATTTAAAATTTGTCCAACTGATAATGACCCAAAAAGTATCAAATGGGATTTATCAAATATTAGTTGCACAAATGTTGATGGAATAACTATTTCTGACTTATCTAATAATGTTGGTACACCAGATTGTCAAAATAGTTTTATAGAAAACGTCTATGATCCGCAAGTTAAGCGATTTTATTATCTAGTATTTAAAACCAGTTTTACTAACGGATGTGAATACTCAAAAGTATTTTATGTTCAAATTGGAACTCCCTTAATACAGCCTTCTATTGCGTCTTCAGTTGCCTGTGATCCTGGTGTGTATTCGCTAGGTTTTGTAAATCAAGATCCTGGAGTTTCGTATACCATAGATTGGAATTATCAAAACAATACTTTTACTCAAGATTATAATGCGACATATCCAAATTTACCTTTAGACCCAAAAAAAATTACTAATCAGTATTCATTTCAACCTTGTGTAAATGGAACTGCACCCAATTATAAAGTACAGATAAGAGCCACAAATAGTTGTCCTGGATTTTCATCTTTTGATCCTTCAACAATATATATTAGTCAATCTCCTGATGCAAGTTTCACTCGTTCACCTGATGTTAATACCATTTGTCAGGGTAGTCAAGTAATCTACACCAATAATTCTGTGTCCGGAACAGCGGTTTCCTCCAGCGGAAATTGCTCTAATAATTATAATTTCTGGTGGAACCATCTTCCAAATGGATCATTATCATCCACAACGAACCCATCGACAACTTACTCTTTGGGAACTTCAACATCTTCAGGCCCTTCATCTTATACAGTTACTTACAATCAAACTGGGACTTATACAATACGAATAATTACCAGAAATACTGCTTGTGCAAACGATACAATGACTAAGACTCTAGTTGTCGTTCCTGCTCCCATTATCCCAGCGCAAAACAAAACGATTTGTACTGGATCCACTTTCAATGCCACCCCTGTTAATAATCCTCCAACCACAGTTGTTCCAACAGGGACAACCTATAGCTGGACAGTTACCGACAATACTAATGTTAGCGGAGATGTGTCAGGTTCTGGAAGTTCAATAACGGGAACGCTAACTTTAAATACTGGAGTGAATACTGTTCAAAATGTAACTTACAATGTTACAGCTAGTTCAGGTACGAACCCTACTTGCTCAACTACTTTTCAGTTGGTTGTAACCGTATATCCACAAATTAACATTAACGATTACGCCGTCACAATATGTAGTGGAGATCAATTCACCATTACTCCTACCAATGGTTCTCCAACTGGCACTATGGTTCCTCCCGGAACAACGTACACTTGGCCAACCCCTTCCATTACAGGAGGTATAACAGGAGGTGCTTCTGGCTCCAATGCATCAAATGTGAGTGGAACACTTACAAATCCTACTTATAGTTCACAAACTGCAACATATACAGTAACTGCATCTGCTGGAGCTTCCTGTCCAACCGATCAATTCTTGGTAACTGTAACTGTTAATAATGTTAGTTCAGGAATCATAGGATCTAATCAAACTAAGTGTTCGGGAGATAACCCAGATCCATTTACTTTTTCTACATTACCCACAGGAGCAGGAACAATTTCATACCAATGGCAATCTTCTTCTTCATCTGCAGGGCCATGGTTTGATATTTCAGGTGCAACTTCAAGTTCTTATGATCCCGGAACAACAATCACCGTAACAACTTATTATCAGGTAAAAATTACATCAACTTTAAATGGGGTAAGTTGTACAAATTATTCCAACTGGGTTGTTATAACGGTGAATCCAAAACCAACAATTTCAGGCTTATCGACTCTTTGTGCTGGGCAAAGTACAACTCTTACAGGTTCTCAAAGTCCTAATTCTGTAACTCCTTGGTCATCTTCTACCTCCGTCGCATCAATTTCTAATACCGGAGTAGTTTCTACATCTAATACCAATTCTGGTGTTACTACAATTACCTACATCAATAATTTTAATTGTTCAACTACATTTTCATTAACAGTCAACCCTGTTCCTGTAATTTCAAACATTTCAACATCTGTTTGTAGCGGAACATCATTCAGTATCACACCAAATTCAACAACACCAAATATTATTCCTACTGGAACTAACTATTCATGGAATTCCCCAACTGGAAGTGGATTTACCGGAGGTAATTCAGGATCTGGTTCACAGATTTCAGGAATCTTAACAAATTCAGGTTCAACACCTGTTATAGCGACCTACAATGTAACTGCAACATCAGGAACATCGCCTAACCAATGTTCGAGTACATTTACATTAACCATAACTGTAAATCCATTACCAACGGTAACGGGAACTACTTCTCTTTGCATAAATGCAACAACAAATTTATTTGGATCAGGAACTGCAGCCTCATCCAATCCTTGGGTATCAAGCAATAATTCTGTAGCTAGTGTAAATTCCTCAGGTGTATTAACCGCAAATGGAGCAGGTACAACAACTGTTACATATACGAATTCTAATCTTTGTCAAAATACTTTAACAGTCACAATTACTGCTCCTCCAATAGTCAGTTTAAACTATTCTAGTCCAGGTTACTGTACTTCAGTTAGCTCAACTCAATCCCCAAATTTAACTGGATCAGGGGCTTACACTGGAGGAAATTATAGTTCAAGTCCCGCTGGATTAACAATTTCAGCAACGGGTGTTATTACTCCAAGTTCGAGTACTCCAGGATCTTATACAATTACTTACACTACTCTAGCTTCTGGTGGATGTGCTGCTGTATCTTGTTCTACAACAGTTAATATTACTGCTCCGCCTACCGCTAGTATCAGTTATACAGGAACACCTTTCTGTACTTCTATCTCTACTGCTCAACCTGTAAACTTATCAGGAACGAATGCTTATACTGGAGGGACCTTTTCTTCTACTGCAGGGTTAAGTATTAACCCCTCTACAGGTGCTATCACTCCAAGCGCGAGTACTGCTGGAACTTATACTGTAACCTATGCGACTCCAGCATCTGGTGGTTGTGCAATTGTGAATACCACTACTTCCGTTACTATTACTGCTGCTCCTACAGCTAGCATTAGTTATTCAGGAACTCCTTTTTGTACAACACTTTCCTCAGCTCAATCTGTTACTTTAACTGGTACTGGGTCTTATACTAGCGGCACATATTCCTCTACAACAGGTTTAACAATCAATTCTACATCAGGTGCAATCACTCCTAGTTCAAGTACTCCAGGAACTTATGTAGTTACATATACAACGCCAACTTCTGGTGGTTGTGCTGCAATAACCTGCTCCACTACTGTCGTAATAACTGCAGTTCCAACAGCCACTATTAGTTACGGAACTCCTTTCTGTACAAGTTTATCTACCCCTCAAGCTGTTTCCTTTACTGGAACAACTGGTGGAATTTATTCTTCTACGGCAGGATTGAATATTAATTCCTCAACTGGTGCAATAAACCCAAGTGCAAGCACTGCCGGATCATACACTGTTACATACACAATCGCTGCTGCAGCTGGTTGTGCTCAAGTTACTGCTACTACTCCTGTTGTTATAACTGCTCCATCAACTGTAAGTATTAGCTATCCAAGTGCAGGTTTTTGTACATCTGTTTCCAATGCACAAATAGTCTCATTAACTGGGACAGGCGCTTACACTGGAGGAACCTATACTTTTAGCCCAGCAGGATTAAGTATTAATTCTTCTACAGGAGCTATTACACCAAGTTCGAGTACTCCAGGATCTTATACAATTACTTACACTACTCTAGCTTCTGGTGGATGTGCTGCTGTATCTTGTTCTACAACAGTTAATATTACTGCTCCGCCTACCGCTAGTATCAGTTATACAGGAACACCTTTCTGTACTTCTATCTCTACTGCTCAACCTGTAAACTTATCAGGAACGAATGCTTATACTGGAGGGACATTTTCTTCTACTGCAGGGTTAAGTATTAACCCCTCTACAGGTGCTATCACTCCAAGCGCGAGTACTGCTGGAACTTATACTGTAACCTATGCGACTCCAGCATCTGGTGGTTGTGCAATTGTGAATACCACTACTTCCGTTACTATTACTGCTGCTCCTACAGCTAGCATTAGTTATTCAGGAACTCCTTTTTGTACAACACTTTCCTCAGCTC
>JBIIFU010000063.1:0-8190 GCA_044237035.1 Crocinitomicaceae bacterium | reverse complement strand
TAACCAATTGTGCTGAAAAATGAAATGAGGAAAACAAAACAAGCGTAAAAAAGTAAAGGTTTTTCATGACAAACAGGTTTAGTTTTATTCAGACGCTAACTAATAAAAACAAGTTGCAAGTTAAAACTATTCAGGAAGTTAACCAATTAAATTAAGCTAAATCCTTAACCATCAGATAATGTTGGATTTCACCAAACAATAAATGAGATTTCTCAACTAATTCGTAATCTAATTTTTTGTAAAAATCCAAAGCGACCTCACGCGCATGCAAGATCATTTTAGTATTTCCTCGCTCCATAGCAACTTTCTCACAAGCTCTCATGATTAATACACCATAGCCATGGCCTTGCGCATTAAATTCCACTGCCACAAAGCGTACTTGGGCCTCAAATTGTGAAGATTGATCCAAGCGGGCAATGGCGGTAATTTTTCCAGATTCGATTAAAGCAAAATGAAGACCTTTTTTATCTCCTTCGTTTCGTTCAGAACCGCGAGGTTGGTTCCAAGGCTGACGAAGAACTCGGTAACGCAAATCGTAATATTCTTGCCATTCATCAGTTGTTTTAGGTGAACGAATTTCTACTTTCATTTGAATGCAATTGATGTTACTCGTTTTGTATGTTTCCCTGAAATTCCCTCCTCTCGAATAAGATTTTGAGCTTCATTATCTTCAAAGACCTCTGATAAATTTTTAATTCTCGCAGCAGGAATATAGTTTTTATGACATTCTTCTAAAATATCTTTCGCGTTTTTTTCTGAAATTTCATTTTGCAGAATATTCGCTAATTCACTTCGATTTTTCACCCGATTTTGGTTTGATGAAAATCTATCATCCATCGAATAATTTGAGAGATTCAACAAGTTAGTTAATTTTTGAAAATGTAAATCACTTCCAATAGCAAAAGTCACTAAAACTTTATCTTTTGTTTTAAAAATCTCTCCATACGGAGCAATATTTGGGTGTAAACTTCCGATTCGTTGTGGAATGTGCTTTTCCATCAAATAATTGGAAGCTTGATTTGCCAAACTCGAAATAGCGGCATCGTAAAGGGAAACACTTACTTTTCTTCCCTTATTTGTGGTTATTCGTTCTATAAGTGCTACCAGCAGACCTTCTTTTAGGTGATGAGCAGCTAAAACATCTATTAATGCAACCGGCATTTTTACCGGACCAGAATCAGCAGTTCCGTTCATTGACATAAAACCTGTTTCCGCTTGAAGAATCAAATCGTAGGCAATTCGGTCACTTTCTTCTCCAAACCCCGTTATTTTTCCAATTATTAATTGAGGAAACTTTGACAAAAGAATCTCAGAACTTAAACCAAATTTCTCTTCTGAGCTCTTTTTGAAATTTGTTAGAACAATATCAGCGCTATCTAAAAGATTCATTAATTCCTCTAAATCAGATGAATTTGATAAATCAAGTTTTAGATAGTTTTTTCGATAATTTACGGAGGAAAAATAGGCACTTACATCAGATTGAGAATCCTCGGTTGGTAGTTTCCACGAACGAGTAACATCAGGAAATTGAAGGCTTTCAATCTTAATAACCTCCGCACCAAGTTCAGCGAAGAATGTTCCAACGGATGGGCCTGCTAAAACGGTTGAGAGGTCAATTATTTTTAAGTCTGAAAACTTCATACGCCAAACTGTACTGATGTCATTGTTAAAGAATCTGCAATGGTCAAGGATTATTGTTTCGCCGAAGCCAAAACGTATTTTAAAATCATTGCCTCTTGATTTGCATCCAATTTTGCTTTTTTAGCCATATCAGGAACGATTTGTTCCCATTGTTTTACTGTATATTTTTCTCTCGCCTGAAGAGCATGACAAGATCCACAGTTATTTGTATACAAAGTAGCTGCTTCCAATTCATTGTATTCAATTGGAGAAATTGTTGAGGTTTCAGTTACCGCAGAAACGGTTCCTTTTGAACAAGAAACTAATGTAACTAATAGAATTCCAACTGGCAATATTACTTTTTTCATTTTTTTTCAAGTATTTCAAGTGTTACTGGTGTCAATCCCGCTTTGATGAAATTCAATTGTTTTGCCGCTCCAATGGTAAGATCGATTACCCTGGTTGAACTTTTAGGTAAACGATCGTTAATTTTTACAACAACGACCGAATCATTTTTTAAATTAGTCACTTTTACTATTGTTCCAAATTTTAAAGTTTTGTGTGCAGCAGTGAGACTGTCATTACGCAAAATCTCCCCAGAAGATGTTTTTCTTCCTTCGAATGATTTTCCGTAGTAGCTTGCTGTTCCTTTTTCTAGATTATCTCCTTTAAATGATAATAGAACTGCACTGATGGCAACGAAAAATAAAGTGAATTTAAATGTTTTCATAAACAAATGTAAGTCTATTTCCTGCATTTTACAATAACCCAAATCAATAATGACATTAACATTACTTTTTTGAGTAATTTCGTTTTCACATTTAAGTTTAGTCGCCAGTGTTACGAATGGTTTTTATTCTTTTTAGTTGTTTGTTTTCTGTTTTAACAGTTACAAGTCAAAATAATCCATTAACTGTAGACACCAATTACATATACGAATTACCTTATTCTACATCTAAAAAGGTTTTAATTATTCAAGGCTATAATGGCAGCTACTCGCACAAAGGAGATTTTGCTTTAGATTTTCGCTTGAAGAAGGGAAGCATAGTTTGTGCTGCTCGGGATGGTGTGGTTTACAAAGTTGAGGATCAATTTATAAAAGGTGGGCCTAAAAAGAAATTCTTAAGTAAAGGCAATCATGTTATTATTAAACATTCGGACGGAACTTATGCTGCTTATTGGCATCTTGGTCACAAAGGAGTGGTTGTACAGGTTGGAGACACCATTCAAAAAGGAGAAATAATTGGATATTCAGGTAATACAGGGTATTCTTCATGGCCACATTTGCATTTTGATGTATATTATTTTTCAAATGGGAAGCAAGTTACAATTCCAACCAAGTTTGAGACAAGTAAAGGAGTGAAGGAGTTAAAAGTTTATCATAAATATAAAAAACCTAATCCTGTCATAGAACTAAAAGAAATAAACTCAATCCCCAAAAATATTGATAAAATAGAATACCGTTTTAGGGATGCTTCTGTGCCGCCTGAATATCATCGAAGTTATAGTTGGATTATTACAGAAACTAGTATTCGCTATATTTCTGATTCGTACGGAACAATTTTAAAGGATACCACGCAACAAATCTCACTTGAGAAATGGGAGCAATGCAAAACTGCTTTTTTAACTTGTGGAATAAAAAACAAAAAGGTGGTTGAACAGGAAAAAGGCTGTACTGGAGGAACTAGTATATCCATTCGAACTTGGCTGAAAGAAAAGGAGAATTTTTCAGGTTATGCATCAAAGTGCGGTGGTGAAATCGAAGGAAATTTAACTGGTGATTCAGAAAAATTTCTAAACAAAATTAAAGAAGGAATTCATCCCACTTTTTATTTACACTGATTTTTACTGAAATAAGCTAGACCAATTACACTTATTGTGTAAAATAGAAGATAATTCTTTCATTGGAACTCGCTGTTGTTCCATTGTATCACGATCTCTAATGGTAACCATATTATCCTCAAGCGATTGATGGTCAACCGTAATCGAGTAGGGGGTTCCAATCGCGTCTTGACGACGGTATCGTTTTCCAATAGAATCTTTTTCGTCGTATTGAACCATGAAATCCATTTGAAGCATTTTGATAATCTCGCGCGCTTTCTCTGGCAATCCATCTTTCTTAACGAGTGGCATCACACAAGCTTTGTACGGAGCTAGTGCAGGAGGGATATTCAAAACAACACGATCTGAACCATCCTCCAACGTTTCATTTTTGTAAGATGCACTCAAAACAGCTAAAAACATCCGATCTAAACCAATTGAAGTCTCGATAACAAATGGAACATAGCTTTGATTCAATTCAGGATCAAAATATTGAAGTTTTTTTCCGGAATGTTGTTCGTGCTGCTTCAAATCGAAATCAGTTCGTGAGTGAATTCCTTCCAACTCTTTGAATCCCATTGGGAAATCAAATTCAATATCGCAGGCTGCATTGGCGTAATGAGCCAGTTTTAAATGATCGTGGTAACGGTATCGTTGAGCGCCTAAATTAAGTGCGCTATGCCATTTCAAGCGAAACTCTTTCCAGTAGTTGTACCATTTAATTTCTTCACCTGGTCGGACAAAAAATTGCATTTCCATTTGTTCAAACTCACGCATTCTAAAAATAAATTGACGCGCAACTATCTCATTTCTAAATGCTTTTCCGATTTGAGCAATCCCAAATGGAATCTTCATTCTTCCTGATTTTTGTACGTTCAAAAAGTTCACAAAAATACCTTGTGCTGTTTCAGGTCGTAAGTAAATTGTAGCTGCTTCTCCAGAAACTGAACCCAACTCAGTTGAAAACATCAAGTTAAATTGGCGAACCTCAGTCCAATTCTTGGATCCTGAAATAGGACAAGTAATTTCTAAATCGACAATTAGTTGATAAACAGCTTCCAAATCGTTGGCTTCCAAGCTTTCCTTCATGCGCTTTTCAACACTGTCAATTTTCTCTTGACTTCGAAGAACATTAGGATTTGTAGCCCGAAATTGCGCTTCATCGAAATCAGAACCAAATCTTTTGATTCCTTTTTCAACTTCTTTTTCAATTTTCTGGCGTTGTTTTTCAACGTAATCCTCAATTAAAACATCAGCCCGATAGCGTTTTTTTGAATCTTTGTTATCAATCAACGGATCGTTAAAAGCATCAACATGTCCAGAGGCTTTCCATGTTGTTGGATGCATAAAAATCGCAGCGTCTATTCCTACAATGTTTTCGTGCATTTGAACCATGGATTTCCACCAATATGTTTTGATGTTATTTTTCAGTTCAGCACCAAGTTGACCGTAGTCATAAGTTGCTGATAATCCATCATATATTTCAGATGAAGGAAAAACAAAACCATATTCCTTTGCATGCGAAATAATATCCTTCAATTTATCTTCACGTTGTTCCATACTGCAAAGATAGTTTTTCTAAAAAGATGATTGATAAAATAATCTACCAGATTAAATTAAAATGATCGAGTATAACCAATAAAAGGAAGAGCTGGAATTATTACTGATATTCCAGGGCCGAAAATCAAGCCAAAATCAAATGAATTTTTTGGTGCAAGTACACGCAAACCTAATATCCCTGTATAATTTGTTGATGTACCGCTGGGGATGAAATAATTTTCAGTAAGCAGGGCTAAATTGTTACCAACCCTGTGAGTACCACTTAACATGATAGTAGGTCTGTTTGAAAAGTTTCCTGAAATTAGACCATATCCTGCACCCACCGTTAAATTAGTCTCACTACTTCCAAAAGTATAAACTCCATAAGCAAGTGTAGCTGTTCCTTCTTCTGCAAATCCAGCCATAATAAATCCACCTCCAATATGTGAATTTTCTGAAACTTTAAAGCCAACTTTTGGTGTTAAAAACCAAACTGGATTTCCTAGGAGTAGTGAAATAAATTCAACACCTCCGCCAATTGAAACGTTTTTGAAAAGACCATAATTAATAAAATTGGTCGTTAATAACACATTTTGATAATAACCTTTCCCTTGTTTAATTGGAATAGCTGATGGACCAAAAAAGTAACGTGTTTCATTGGAATTTGGAAAGCGAAATTTCCCGTTGTAGGAATCAATGTTTATGGACCTTACATTGGATGATTTCAAATTCAAAGTTCCATTTGTGGTTTCCAAAATAACCGTATTTTGATCTCTACTTAGAATTTTTCCTCGAAATTCATCCCCATCATTCATTTTTACTACCACACGCTCAGATTTTTTTATTGTATCGATTGGGGCTTGAGAATATAAATCGATGGTAGAGAGAAACAGTAGAGAAAAAAACAAAATTTTTTTGAAAATCATATTCATCTTATATTACACTGATCGCTTTCAACTTTAGTAAGTTACAAAGGCAAAAACCCCAACAAATGTACAATTAATTAAATAAAGTGTATGAGATTATCTTCTATTTTTTAGATGGTTTAACCAAAAGAAGGGTTTAAATATTAACTCAGTTGTCCACAAAGCATGCGGATTTCCAGAGCAGGTGGGCGGTTGTTGTATAAAATATTGTACACCGCGTGCAGGATAGGCATCTCAACATCAAATTTTTTATTTACCTCCATCAAACTCTTTGTTGCATAATATCCTTCGGCAATCATATTCATTTCTAATTGAGCTGATTTTACAGAATAACCCTTCCCAATCATAAAACCAAAAGTTCTATTTCTTGAGAAATTCGAGTAAGCAGTAACCAGTAAATCTCCTAAATAAGCACTCGTTTTTGTATCTCGATGTACTTCATGAATGGCATCAATAAATCGCTCTATTTCTTGAATGGCATTTGAAATTAATACTGCTTGAAAATTATCTCCATATCCAAGTCCAGAGCAGATTCCTGCAGCCAAAGCATATACGTTTTTCAAAATAGCAGAAATTTCAGTTCCAAATAAATCGTCTGATAAAGTTGTCTTCAAATAGCGACAAGCTAACAAATTTGCTATTTTATTTGCGTGCATTTCTTCACTACAAGCAATGGTTAAATAAGATAATCTTTCGAGCGCAACTTCTTCTGCGTGACAAGGACCACAAATGATTCCAATATTTGAGTATGGTGTTCCAAATGTTTTATGGATATATCTTGCGGGTATAGCATGAAACTCAGGAATAATCCCTTTAACTGCTGAGAATACGATCTTTTCCTTCAATAATTCTGGTGAAATTGAACTCAAACTTTGGTGAAGAAATGCGGCTGGGGTGGCTAAAATTACATAATCAGCATGTTGGATGGTTTGTTCCAAATCTGTACTGACATGAACTTTATCTAAATCAAATTGAACGGATTGTAAATAACGGGGATTATGTTTGTAACGAAGGATGTGACTTACCGCTTCCTCGCTTCTCATCCACCAATGAACTGTAGAAACATTATTGGTCAAAAGCTTTACCAAAGCAGTTGCCCAACTTCCTCCCCCAATTACAGCAACGATTGCATTTTTATTCAGTTGTTCCTCCATTAATTAAACTCTTGGGTTCGCAAACATTTTTACATCATTTGCAGTGATTACAGCATCGCATAAAATCACCAAACGCTCAACGATATTTCGCAATTCTCGAATATTTCCTGTCCAATCAATTTCTTGCAAAGCTGCTACAGCAGAAGGATCAAACTGCTTTCTGGCAATTCCTTGGTCGGTGCAAATGTGCGTCAAGAAATGTTCTGCAAGTAAAGGGATATCCAATTTTCTATCATTCAAACTTGGAACATGAATCAGGATTACAGCGAGTCTATGGTATAAATCTTCTCGGAAACGACCTTCGTTAATTTCTTTACGTAAATCTTTATTCGTCGCAGCAACAACTCTACAATCAACTTTTACATCCCGTTCACTTCCAACGCGTTGGATAACGTTTTCTTGTAGAGCTCTTAGTACTTTTGCTTGCGCACTTGCAGACATATCTCCGATTTCATCTAAGAAAAGTGTACCGCCGGAAGCAATTTCAAATTTCCCTTTTTTATCTTTAACCGCTGAGGTAAATGCTCCTTTTTCATGGCCAAACAATTCACTTTCAATAAGTTCTGATGGAATAGCCGCGCAATTAACTTCGATAAAAGGCATTTTGTTGCGGTTGGAATTTTCGTGTAAGGCTCGTGCAACCAATTCTTTCCCGGTTCCATTAGCTCCTGTAATCAGTACTCTTGCATCAGAGGGAGCGACCTTTTGAATCATCTCTTTGATTTTCTGAATCTCCTCCGTTTCTCCGATTATGGAGCTTCCTTTTAAACGTTTTACCGTAGTTTTTAACACTTTTGTTTCTTCAACAAAACGAGTCTTGTCTTTTGCATTTCGAATGGTAACCAAGATTCGGTTTAAATCCAAGGGCTTCTCAATAAAATCAAAAGCTCCTTTCTTAATTGCTTGAACGGCGGTATCGATATTACCGTGACCACTTATCATAATAACAGGTGATTCGCATTTAGCTTTAACTAATTCATCTAGAACTTCCATTCCGTCAAGAATAGGCATTTTGATGTCACAAAAAATAATATCGTATGCCTTCGCAAGAGCCTTTTCTAATCCTTCTTTGCCATTTTCAGCTTCGTCAACTTCAAATTCTTCGAACTCTAAAATTTCACGCAAAGTTC
>JBIIFU010000018.1:0-54191 GCA_044237035.1 Crocinitomicaceae bacterium | reverse complement strand
TTAAAATGCGACTCATTTTTTAAATTTTATGCTGTAAAGATAATGGAAAAATACGATTTACTGCTTTGTAACAATTGCTACAAATGGATCAAAAGGAATTGAGTACTTTTGCAAAAGAGCAATCAAATAATGAAATTAACAACTGAAAATAAATTACTATTTGTAGGAGGTGCACTTGGAATCATACTTGGTTTTTTGTACTATTATTTCATCGGTTGTGAAAATGGTTGTCCCATAAAATCCAATCCCTATTTAATGTCTATTTATGGTGGTATAATGGGTGGAACTGGAGCGTCATTACTTTATTCATTAATAAAACCGAAAAAAAAATAATATGAATTCATTTGAAGGAACAATAATCGATGTGCGCACACCAGCAGAATTTATGGGTGGAAATGTAAGTGGTTCATTAAATATTCCCTTGCAAACTATTTTAGACCATGTGGAGGAAATAAAGCAAATGAAGGAACCAATAATTTTCTGTTGTGCAAGTGGAAACAGAAGTGGTCAAGCTGCTCAATATTTTAAATCGCTTGGAGTTAATTGCGAAAACGGCGGTTCTTGGATGGAAGTTCAAGGAAGTTTATCGTAACTTAAGATCTTTATTATAGTTTATTCCTTGCTCAAAAGGCACTATAATTCTTTAATAATTGCTTAGATTGTTGTAATTTTTTTTCAATGGGAAACCAATACCTTGTCAACTAACAATATTGGTTTTATTGAATGGAAAATCCCTTATTAAAAGGCTTAAATTTAGAGGAAGTTCAAGAGAGTAGAAAACTACACGGATTTAATGAACTTGAATCAACTGGAAGGAAAAGAATAATTCAACTTTTAGTTGAGGTTGTTAAGGAACCTATGTTCCTATTACTTTTATTGTGTGGATTGATTTATTTCATTATTGGTGAATTCACGGAAGCAATCATTCTTCTATTTTGGGTATTAATGGTTGTTTTCATTACCTTTTATCAATATTCTAAGGCTGAAAAAGCACTCTCATCACTCAAAAAACTTGCAACTCCTAAAGCACATGTCATCAGAGAGGGCGTGCAAGTGAGAATTCCAAGTCGTGAAGTTGTTCCTGGAGATATATTAATTATTCATCAAGGTGATCGCATTCCGGCAGATGGACAAACCGTTGAAGCGTCTAATTTGAGCATTGATGAATCAATTCTTACAGGTGAATCATTTCCCGTTGAAAAAAAAGAATCTGTTGAAAATCTAGAAAAATCTATTGTATATGGAGGAACAATGGTTGTCAACGGACGAGCGTTTATCAAAGTTACTTATACAGGTAAACAAAGTGAATTAGGTAAAATAGGCAACTCTTTGAAGGATATCGAACTTGTACCAGATAAATTGCAACGCGAAATGCGTAGAATGGTAAATCGATTATTTCTTTTAGGAGCTCTTTTTAGTTGTTTAGTAATTGTCTCTTATTATTTGACAAGAGGAAATTTTATTCAATCACTTTTAAATGGAATTGCTACTGCTATGGCTATGTTACCTGAAGAATTTCCGGTTGTATTAACTGTCTTTTTGTCAATTGGTGCATGGCGACTTTCAAAAATTAATCTACTCACTAGAAAACCTTCAGCGATTGAAAATTTAGGATCAATAACAGCTTTGTGTTGTGATAAAACAGGAACTATTACAGAAAACAAAATGTTTATTTCATCTATCTATGCGCAAAATGAGTTAGTTGAAAACGATAGTTTTGAATGTAAAAAAGAGCAAATTTCTCCCTTAATAGAAGCAGCATTTTATGCTTCCCATGCGCAAACAATTGATCCAATTGAAAAAGCAATTTCTGAATGTCATCAGAATTTTTTCCCACGAAAAAGTGGCTCTACTGAATTGATAAAAGAATATTTAGTTACTCATGAAGTAACTGCCATGACAAGGGTGATAAAATCTACAGATACAATATTAAATGTTTATACAAAAGGAGCTCCAGAAACAATTATTACGCTTTGTAACCTTGGAGAAATAGAAAAAAAGAGTATTCTTGAAAATGTTGATTTGCAAGCGAAAAAAGGACAACGAATTTTGGCAGTTGCTCATGCGACATGGGGTTCAGGTGATTTGCCAGAAAATCAAGCTGGGTTTTCATTTAATTTTTTAGGGCTATTAGGCTTTGAAGATCCGATTCGAGATGAAGTGCCTAAAGCAATTGAAGAATGTAAGCAGGCAGGAATTCGTGTAATTATGATAACCGGCGATTATCCTTCCACCGCTGAGAGTATTGCAAAAAAAGCAGGATTAATTGAAACAGATTCGATTTTGACTGGTGCCGATCTTGAAATTATGGATGATACAGAGCTTGGGGAAAAGATCAAATCAATTCATGTGTTTGCACGTATCGTACCTAACCAAAAACTACGGATTATTAAAGCTCTTCAAGCCAATGGGGAAATTGTGGCAATGACAGGTGACGGTGTAAATGATGCACCTGCCTTGAAGGCCGCAGATATTGGAATAGCAATGGGCGAAAAAGGAACAGACGTCGCAAGGGAATCGGCAGCATTAGTTTTAATGGATGATCGCTTTAGCACAATCGTAGCGGCAATACGTTCGGGAAGAAAAATCATGGATAATCTTGAAAAAGCGATGACATTTATTTTAGCAGTTCATGTTCCGATTGTTGGACTTACCTTGTTGCCTGCTTTTAATTCTGCTTTGCCTATCATCTTATTTCCGATGCATATTGTTGTTCTAGAGATGATGATTGATCCAATTTGTTCTTTGGCATTTGAATCTGAAAAGGAGGAGCAGAATTTGATGCAACGTCCACCCAAGAATCCAAAACTAGTTTTTTTTGGCATGAAAAAAATCCTGAAAAGTATTTCTAAAGGGTTGCTCTTATTTGCTTTTACTGTTCTCGTTTATTTAGGTTCAAGAGAACTAAGCCTTGCAGAAAATGAAATTCGCACATTAACTTTTTGTACGCTTATTTTTTGCGATATTTTTCTTGTTTTATCAGCCTTATCAAAATCGAGAAACCTATTTCAGGTGCTGCTTGAAAAGAATATTTCTCTACTTGTAGTAGTATCATCTACACTTATTTTCCTTGTATTTATGATTGAAAACGACTACTTAAATCAACTTTTTCAATTTCAACGAATTTCAGTAGGCTTTTTGATTTATTCGTTCCTGCTATCTCTTATTTTTGGGTTGTTTTTAGAAAGCGTGAAATATTTCAATCGAAAAAAAAATAATCAGTAAACTGCATTTTTCAGGAATTCAATCATTTTTTGAAAGGCACGTGCTCGGTGGCTAAATTTGTTTTTTTCTTCCAAAGACATTTCTGCAAATGTTCTCGATTGATCTTCAGGGATAAAGATAGGATCATATCCAAAACCAAATTCACCTCTTTTTTCCATAATGATTTTTCCTTCTACTTTTCCTTCAAAAGAGTATTCATCTTTCCCGATAAGTAAAGTGATTACCGTTCTAAAACGTGCATTACGATTAGTTATTCCCTTAAGATTTAACAATACTTTTTCAATATTGTCCGAGTCATTTTTTTGATTTCCAGCGTATCTTGCAGAAAATACTCCAGGTTCATAATTAAGCGCTTCGATTTCAAGACCGGTATCATCAGCAAAACAGAAATAGCCAGTTTTTTTTAAAACAGCTTTAGCTTTAATTTTAGAATTTTCATCCAGCGTAAGTCCTGTTTCATCAATTTCATCATTAAAACCGATTTCAGTCAAAGAAAGAATTTCGAAAGTTTCTGGAAGTAAGGATTTAATTTCGTTTACCTTATTTTGGTTATGACTGGCAAAAACAAGTTTCATTTAAAACCCTTGAACGCCGTTTACAGTGGTATATTTCAATACATTCTTTTTATCTGGGTGAATTCGCGCAAAGGCAGATTGAACAGCCAATGTTCCTTCGTGAAAACCACACAAAATCAATTTCAATTTGTTTTCGTAGGTATTCACGTCACCGATTGCATAAATTCCAGGAATGTTAGTAGAGTAATCCAAGGTGTTGACTTTTATTGCGCTCTTTTCAATCTCAAGTCCCCAATTGGCAATCGGCCCCAAGCTCGGCTTCAAGCCAAAAAGAGGGATGAAATGATCTGTTTCTCTTTCGATTAATCCATTTGTTTGATGCGTAATTTGAACTTTGTCTAATTTTCCATTTCCAGAAAGTCCTGTCACTTCTGCTTCAGTAATTAATGTGATTTCGCCTTTTTCAGACATATCAATTACTTTTTGAACAGAGTCTAAATGTCCTCTAAACGAACTATTTCTATGAACTAGAACAACCTCGGAGGCAATTTTATTTTCAGCTAAGAAAATCGACCAATCTAGTGCTGAATCTCCCCCTCCTGCAATCACACAACGTTTTCCTTGGTAGAAATTTGGATCTTTAATAATGTATTCAATTCCTTTGTCTTCAAAAGCTTCGATTGCTTCAATAGGGGGTTTTCTTGGTTCAAAAACACCTAATCCGCCTGCAATCATAACAATTGGTGCCTCGTGTTTAGTTCCTTTTACCGTAGTCACAATAAATTTACCTTCTTCCGTTTTTTCAATGGTATTTGCGGCCTCACCAAGGGTAAATCCCGGCTTGAATGGAGCGGCTTGTTCCATTAAATTATCAATAAGCTCCCCTGCTAAAATAGTTGGAAACCCTGGAATATCATAGATTGGCTTTTTAGGGTAAATCTCTGAACATTGCCCACCTGGTTGAGGAAGTGAGTCTATCAAATGGCATTTCAACTTAAGCAGTCCAGCTTCAAAAACGGTAAATAAACCAACTGGACCTGCGCCAATAATAATAATATCTGTTTGAATCATGAATTAAATCTAATTGTATAAAAACACATTGAAAATCAAATTGTTTTTAAAAAGTTTAAATTGAGGTTAAACTTACTTAGCGTAATTAATCGATCTTTTTTCGCGGATTACTGTCACTTTCACCTGTCCGGGATATGTCATTTCTGTTTGAATACGATGAGAAATGGTGAACGATAGTTCATCTGCTTTGGCATCAGAAACTTTTTCAGCTTCAACCATAATTCTCAACTCTCTACCAGCTTGAATAGCGAAAGCACTGGATACACCATCGTAGGATAATGCTAAGGCTTCAAGATCTTTAATTCGTTTAATATAGGCATCAACAATTTCTCTACGTGCTCCTGGTCTTGCTCCTGAAACGGCATCACAAACTTGTACAATTGGAGAAATTAATGAAGTCATTTCAATTTCATCGTGGTGAGCTCCAATAGCGTTTAGAACTTCCGCTTTCTCACCATATTTTTCTGCTAATTTCATCCCAAGAATAGCATGTGGCAATTCTGGCTCTTCATCTGGCACTTTGCCAATATCGTGTAATAAACCTGCTCGTTTTGCAATTTTAACGTTCAGACCAAGTTCTGCTGCCATGATTGCACAAAGATTCGCTACTTCGCGGGAGTGTTGTAATAAGTTTTGACCATAAGAAGAACGATACTTCATTCGTCCTACCATTCTCGTCAACTCAGGATGTAAACCATGAATTCCTAAATCAATACAAGTTCTTCTTCCGGTTTCAGCAATTTCTTCCTCCAATTGTTTTCTTGTTTTCGCAACAACTTCTTCAATTCTAGCGGGGTGAATTCTTCCATCTGAAACCAATTGATGCAATGCTAAGCGTGCAATTTCTCTTCTCACCGGATCAAAACAAGATAAAATAATTGCTTCTGGCGTATCATCTACTACAATTTCAACTCCTGTTGCTGCCTCAAGTGCACGAATATTACGTCCTTCACGTCCAATGATTCTTCCTTTAATTTCATCAGATTCAATATTGAAAACAGATACTGCATTCTCCACTGCTTGTTCTGTTGCTACTCGTTGAATAGATTGAATAACAATTTTTCGTGCTTCTCTATTTGCATTTAATTTTGCTTCCTCAACGATTTCTTTGATATGCGCATGCGCATTTGTTCGCGCTTCATCTTTCAGCGCCTCCATCAACATCGTTTTAGCTTCTTCCGCGGGAAGGCCACTAATTTTGGATAATTCTGCAACACGTTTTGACTGCATTTTATCCAACTCTTGACTTTTAACCTCTAGCGACTGAATTTTTGTGTCAAGTTCTAGATGCTTTTTCTCAATATCCTTTTCCTTGCGTCCAAAATCTTCCATTTTTTGGTTTATCGATTTCTCTTTGTTTCGGATACGATCTTCACCAGATTGAATTCGGCGCTCTTTTTCTTTGATTGAGACTTCATGCTCTTCCTTTAGCTTAAGGAAATTTTCTTTTGCCTGAAGGAGTTTGTCTTTTTTAATGTTTTCCCCTTCTAATTCAGCGTCTTTGATTAATTTTTCACGCTTGGATTTCAGTAAGGTCTGTTGGACAATCACCATTACTACTCCCCCTCCAATAAGGCCTATTAAAAGACCAATTACAATTTCCATAACAACTTTTATTAGTTTAAAAAACAGTTAAAAGTTATCGATTGACGCGGTAAGGTTAGATTTCAGAAAGTTTCTTCTCAATATTTTCTAGAGCATTTTCCACCTCTTTGTAGTCAGGCTCAACTACTTTAGCCGGTTTGGAAGATGCTTTTGATAACAATTGTAGGGAGGACATTGCCAATAAATCTTGCATATCTTTAACTGCATAATTCTCTTGTAATAAGCGAATTGCTCGATTGATATCTTCTGCAGCTTTTTGGATTTGCGTCTCTTCTCCCGCGTTTACTTTCAACGGATAAGTTCTGCCACCAATAACAATATTTAAAGACAATTTCTCCATGAACTATTTCTTAAGTTGTTCAATACAGTAATCTATTTCCTTTACCAATTCATCAATTTCTTCCGCAGATCGACCCGTTGGTCGTTGAGAAAGTTCGATAACTTGTTTATTTGCCAAGCTTAAATCTTGATTTAATTTTTCAATTGTTTCAAGTAATTGCGATTCTCTTTGAGAACCCTCATGCAATTGTTCCTTAAACGATTGAATTTCTTCAGTCATAGCAGCATTTTGACTTTTTAATGCTTCCATTCTCTGTGTTAAAGAGGCTATTTTAGCGTTAATGCTGTCAATACTTTGCTGAAGTGTTTCATTCATAAATTTAGCTTTTTACAAAGTTAGCATTCAGACTAACATCTTTTCTATTTTCGGTAAATATTTTTCAATTAATCGAGAAATAACTTTAAGTTTTAAAACTTAAATGTTGCTCCACCCATGATTTGAAATCCAGTAAGCGGGTAATTGTACCAACGCAAGTACCTTTGAGACGCGATATTGTTAAGCTGAATAAATCCAGTAATCATTTTATTGAATTTGTATTCTGTACTTAAATTTATATCAGCAAAAGTATTCAAAGGTGCTGCAAATTGATTGTTTTCAGTTATTACTCCAGCAATTGTTGAATCATATACCAGTCCCTTTCTTCCAGTTTCGAGAGTTACATCCAAATTGAAAATGAATTTATTGTTCAACACATAGTTTCCACGAACTTTGAATTGCAATTGCGGTAAATTCCACGCATATGCTTGATTTGTAGTTTCGTATGAAAAGAATCGACCAATTCCATCAATCTTGAGTTTCTCGTTCAATTGATAGGATAAAGATCCTTCTATTGTCATAATATTCATGGAATCATAAATAACGGAAAACTTATTTAAGTTTGAGAATACGGTATCACTTACAAAAAGTGCTTTATTATTAACTCGTGCGTAATTGGCTCCGATGTTAAAGCTTAAACGCTTGCTTAAAACACCTTTAAATCCTGCATAAGCATCAAAAACGGTACTTTCGTTCAACAATCTTGAATTAGGTAGCATGAACTCATTTTGACGAGATAAACTTCTCAAGGTATTTTGTTTTAAACCTCCTTTAATACCAACATAAGGAATAAAAATATCATCAAACATGGAGTATTTTATTTCCGCTTGTGGATAAATGTATGGTTTTGTTGTTTCGCGAATATTCGCCGAAATATCCACGCCAACCGAAACACGTAGTTTATCGTCCATCATTTGGGTCACAACTCCCGGATTGAATTGTAAAATCAAATCATTCAAAACAAATCCAGTATCAAGTGTATTCAATGAATCTCCTGGAATCCCGTATTTGTAGTTATTATTAAATACATTTAAATTCAATAGGAATTTTTCTCGTCCCAAGCGATAAGAAAGTTGTGAGTTGAAAGCTACATAATGTTCACCTGCTTTCCATTTGGCTAAACTATCTTCAAAAGGACGTTTTGTTGTGAAATAGTTATAATTCACGCCTAATTTTACATTCAATTTTGAAGAATCACTTTGTCCTTGATGCAAATGAAAAAGTACATCTCCACCAGCATTTTGAAAACGTTGCGCAATGTCCTTTCGATTTACGGTTCCTAATGAATCACGTAATCCGTAGTAATTAAATCCATAATTGGAATAATGTCCCGAACTGCTAATCGTGTATTTGTTCGCGTAATAGGATGCAAAAGCTCCAGATTGTGTACGGTCAAAGTAAGATGGTGCAAAATCTTTCATTTTTTGGAAGCTACTAATGTGTTTACCAAATACACCATATTGCCAATTTGATTTACCAATCGAATTAAAATAGATTTCCCCCAAAGGCATGATTTGCGAACCAATACCAAGCTTGGCATAAAAAGGGGTTACCTTTTCTTTATTATCATCCTTTCTCGAGTATTTTAATTCTTCTATTTTCAATCCACTTGCTTGAGGCGAATAGGTTGGTGATAACAATGGATATTCCTGAAGAATAGCGGCAATATTGGTGTCAATTATTGTTGGACTGGAATTAAGTCTTGAAGCAGGAGAAACCTCGCGAAGACCAGCTCCTTGAATGATGATTACGCTACCATTATCTCCCGGTTGAGCCAGAGAGTACAATGAATGAAAAGTTGAAATAATGACTAGTAAACAAATTTTATAAAAAAGTATATTTCTCATCTTAATTTCCTCCATTTTTTAGTTGTTCAATTTCTTGTTTCACAAGATTCGCCTCATCGATTATACCATCTTCTTTTTCTGGATAATGACTTAGAACAGAATTGATGGTTTGCTCTGCCTGAAATAAATTATTTTGTTTTATGCAAATTCGTGATTGTAAAATCAATGTTTTAGCTACCCAAAAGTTATATGCGGGTTTCATTTTTAAAAGTGCCCTCGCTTCAACATCAGCTTGAGAATAATCATTCTGTAGATAATAGATTTCAGCAATTACATATTGTGCTTCTGAGGCCCATGAAGTGGTTGTGTTTTTTGAAATCCAAGTTAATGATGGAATAGCTTCGGCATAATTCAACATTTTGAAATTTGAGATTCCTTTGGAATATTCTGCTTCCACTTTGATAGAATTGCTCAAATTGCCTGATTCTAATATCAACTTGGAATAAATCGCTGATGTATCGTACTTTTGAAGGAGAAAACTCGAACGCATTAATCCAAGCCTTGCAGCATAAACTGACGTAGGTTTGGTTGAAACTTTTTCTAATTCTAAATAATAGGTAATAGCTTGTTCGTATTCACCTGAATTATAAGCTTGTTGTGAAACGTAAGCTGCGGCTGTTTCTGAGTAAGTGCTAACAGGCAAGGTTAAAAGTTGTTTATATAATTCGATTTTCTTAAGGTTATTTGCACTTCTGCCGTAACAATCTCCCAAGAAATACAAAGCTTCAGCGGCATAACGTCCTTCTGGGAATTTAGTTAAATACATCTCAAATTTTGGAATCGCTGCAGCAAATAAACTGTCTGTGTAGCTTTTTTCAGCTGGTTCATAGTATAAGTTCTCAATTTCATCAGAACTAATTTGAGCACAAGGATATTTGGTAATTAAGCCTGCAATTCTATCTGTTTCCCCTTTTGCTGAAAACACATTTTTAAGTCCTGTTGCTGCTTTCATACAAATGGAATTATTGTTTAAATTCCCATCTAAGATTCTTTGATATTCTGCTTCTGCCTTGTCATATTCATTGCGCAAAAAGTATATATCAGCCACTTCTACTTGACAGTCTAGATAAAATGCAGCAGATGGAAATTCTTTCAATATTCTATTGAAATAGGTAAGTGCATTTGCATAATCTGCTTTATCATCTTTATAAGCCAGTGCTAAATCATAAAGCGCTAATTGAAGAAATCCTGATTTTTTATGATTTGTAATTAATTTGTTTAGTAGCTCAATTTTTTTATCATTTTGCTCTAAAAATCCGTGCGATTTTGACATATAATATAGCGCAATATCTTCACCTCCCGCATTTAAATCAAGGGCGTTTTTGTAGAATTTAATAGCGTCTTCATCTTTACGCATCATATAGTAGGAGTCAGCGATACGTAGATTTGCATCAACTAATTTTTTAGTATCCTTTGTACCTGATGTCACAAATACCCTTAACATTTCAATGGCGTCTGAAAGATTTTTCTGTCTCAATCTGATGTATCCCATCTGGTAATAGGCCTCGTGTCGTTTTTCAGCAGAACTACCTGAGGGATCCTTAATGAATGATCGAAATGCTTCCATTGCATCATCCAACAGTAATGAATCTTTGACGCTTTTTGACGCTTTTGTCTCAAATTGACGGAGATAGGATTCTGCAATCCAAAATTTTGACAAACTTTTCAAGCGAACATCTTCAGGATATTTTTCAACCAAATTAAATTTTGAAATGGCATCCGTATATTCTGAATTCAAGAAAAGAGTAACACCATAGTTGTATGCAACGGATTGATAGATCATTTTCAATTTGCGGTCTTTAACTGATATGTTTTCAATAGTTGAAAGCGCTAATTCGTAGTTGTTTGTCCGTCTATAAACTTCAACCAAAAATTGATAAATTTGATTTTTTCGATCCGAGTTTGGGAAGAGTTTTATGAATTTTTCAAAAATTTGAACCGATTGGTTATATGGACTATCATCGACATTAAAAGCAATTACAGCTGCGTTATAGAGAGCATCTTCTTGGAGCGTAGGATTAAAACTCATTTCAGATGCTTTTTCAAAGGCAGTTCTTGCATTGATGAGTTTTGCTAAATCACTTGTTTTCT
Source organism: Crocinitomicaceae bacterium (assembly GCA_044237035.1). Taxonomy (GTDB): domain Bacteria; phylum Bacteroidota; class Bacteroidia; order Flavobacteriales_D; family Crocinitomicaceae; genus UBA952. Next base: position 43,182 of record JBIIFU010000018.1, on the reverse strand, counting down.
CATATTGTTGCTTAAAAATATCGGCAATTTGATAGTACACGATTTGAGATAGACTATCTTGTTTTGTTAGAACTAAATTAAACTTTTCTATCGCTTTATTTAGATTTCCTGTTTTGTAAAAGGCATTTCCAAAGGCATAATTGAAATTTCGATCGGAAGTTCTTATTTTCTGTGCCTTTAAGGTGGAGTCGTATTGCTCATAGAAAGGAATTGCTTTTTGGTATTCTTTCAATTGATAATGAGCGTTTCCAATTAAATAGCGATTATCGTAACTGAGTTTTTCAACTACTTCTTTCGAAGAATAATTATCGACGCACTCCTGATAATTTTTCAGGTTGTGTTTGATTTGAACCAAATAATTGTAAACCTGATCAAGATATTGTTCATTTTCCTTTAGGCTATTAAAACTTTTAAATGCTTCCATGGAAGTGCTATCCTCTGAGAAGCAAATTATTCCATAGTAATATTTTGAGGCGTAACCAAATTTCGTTTTGTTTTCTTTGGCATTTATAAAAGTAGTTTTTGCTTTCGTGTTTTCGTTTAATAGATGAAAATTGTATCCATGTTTGAAATAATATTCGTCTTTTTCTGAGGCGTTAAGGTCGGAAGCAATTACTTTTTCAAACCATTTCTTTGTGTCTTTTTTATTTTGTTTTGAGAAATAATAGTTTCCCAATTTGAAATAAATATCATTTTTATAAATATTCTCTGGGTAGTCTTTGTTAAACTGCATGAACAAGCGAATAGCCTCGTCGTCATGATTGAGATTTAAAGTACTAAGTCCGGAATAATACCTCGCCTTCACAAAGAAAGGATCATTATTGTTTTTACAAGAATTCAAAAATGCTTCAAATTCAAACTTAGCGGAGCTGAACTCTTGTTTGAGAAAAAGTTCTTCGGCTCTATAAAACCCTTCGTATTCGCTTGTATATTTTTGGGTAGCTTGCGAGAAATATCTTCCTGCAAGTGAAAGGATAAAAATCAAAAGTATGTATTTCATTGAAATATATTAAGTCAAGTAAAATTACAAAGGCAATTTTCTCTGAATTTTTAAACCATTAAAAGTTTTACACTCGAATCTGTTAAGAGAAAATAATTTGAATTGTCTCAAATGTTACTTATTTTTTGAACTTTGTTGAAATTCGTGAACGTGTCGGCAGTAATAGAACTTAATCAGGTAAATATTTATCAATCCAAGAAATTGATATTAGAGAACGTTAATCTGACCTTGAATGAGACTGAATTTGCCTATTTAATTGGTAAAACGGGAAGTGGAAAGAGTAGTCTATTAAAAATATTATACGGAGAACTTCCACTGACTGAAGGAAATGGAAGTGTTGCTGGTTTTGACTTGAAAAACTTAAAACGCAAAGATGTTCCCATGCTACGCCGAAAAATTGGAATTGTTTTTCAAGATTTTCAGCTTTTAATGGATCGAACAGTGATTCAAAATATGATTTTCGTCCTGGGCGCAACTGGATGGAAAGACAAAACGTTGATTCAGAAAAGAGCTTTAAGTGTTTTGCAATTAGTTGGTGTCGAACAAAAAGCGAACGCAATGCCACATGCTCTTTCAGGAGGTGAACAACAGCGTGTTGCGATTGCTCGCGCCTTGTTAAATCAACCGGAACTGTTATTAGCTGATGAACCAACCGGAAATTTAGATCCAGAGACTTCTGAAGAGATTATGCATTTACTAATTGCAGTTGCAAAAGAGGAGAAATCGGCAATTCTGATGGCAACGCATGACTTAAATATGGTCAAGAAATTCCCTGCAAAAGTATTGCGTGTTGGAAATGGTTCAGTTACAGAAGTTACGGTTTAAATTCAAGAAAATTATCTCAAGCTTCCTATCTAATGAAATTAAAAACGGGACTGCATTTCTGAGCCCCGTTTGATTAAATTTAAATTACCAAAAATTGAATTTTCAATTTTACAGCTCAAACATTGCAGAAACATATCCAGATGAATTACCTGAATATTTTACGGAAATAGAAACTTTACTTCCTTTAGAAATTGCTTTCAACGCTTCTAAATGTAATTCAGATATTTCACTTCCGGTTCCTTCTAAAGATCCTTTCAATCCAGAAACTACAATTGAATAACTTTCAACGGTGAAATTATCTTTTCCTTTTCCAAAAGGAACATTATCTCCATATCCTAAAGATAAAGTTTGTGAAAGAGCACTTGCAGTTGATCCATCGGTAAAACCTCCCCAAGATAATTCGGGTTTTGGAGTTTTCTTAACAGTGAATTTACGGGAACCTTCCAAATTAACTCTTTTACCCTTTTTGTTTATTGCAGTACAAGTGACTGTAACGGCTGTACCAGCAGTTCCGGGAGCAGCTGTGTATGGATTTGGAATATTTAATTGAAGATCTTTGTATTCACCAAATGCTTCAACATTAAGTAAAATAGGAATACCTTCATAAAATACCTGCATCTCTGGAGTTTCAATAATGGCAGATTTACTGTTGTATTCTTGACAAAAGGTAAATGTTGCCAAGAATAATTGCCCAACTAAAATTAATTTTTTCATAATGCTAAATTTATAATTGAAAACTACTACTTACAATTCCATTTCCTGAACCCGTATATTTTACGGTAATTGTAACTCGACTTTCTCCTTCGATTGATTTTAATATACTTAAGTGAGATGCACTTATTTCAGATCCCAGTCCATCCAATGAACCTTTTACACCATCAATCGTAATTGAGTAACTTAGTATTTCAAATCTCCCTTTTGATGGGCTGAAAGGAACGTTGTCACCATATCGACATGCAAGAGAGCTAGTGCTTCTGTTTGCTCTTCCTCCATCTTCAACTCCTCCCCAAACTAATTGAGGTTTTGGAGCTTTTTTTACGGTAAATTTCTTTGAACCAAGACTAACTGAACTACCTTTTGAATCCGTTCCAGTTAATGAAACCGTAACTGTAGAACCTGCTGAACCTTGAGCTGCGGTGAATGGAGATGGTACGCTCATGTTAACTTTCTTATAATCACCGGTTGCCCATGATTTCAATTCTATTGGAATCCCTTCGTAAAATACTAGCATTTCTGGTGTTTCAATAAGAAATCCTTGCCCCCATGCTCCTAAGGAGCTGAAAAACAAACTGGCAATTACTGTTACTTTTTTCATATTTATTTCGATTTATTTTTTTATTGAATTAACTAAAAATGTGGCTCATTTGATACTTCCATATCTCCCATTATTGACACCATTTTTTTTCTAAACTGAAATTTCTTTTGAAGTGCAGGAATATTCGCCGCGTCAATAGTTTCTCCCATTGCTTCAAGGTCATTTTGTATAAGAGACAATGCCCATGGTTGACCTAAAAATAATTGTGATTGCATTTTAGGAAGTAAACTCATAAGTTTAGGATCACTAGTTAAATCCACCTTCATTATTAGTGTTGGTTTTGACTGACCAGGCATTTGTTGTGCATAACCGATGGATATTGGTTTTGCAACATATACACCATATGTTGGATCATATAAATACTTTCCCTTGATAAAAAGATCAGTAAGGCCTCTATATTGAGAATTCTTAAGATTATCGACCCTGCAGCTAACCTGATATGGTAAACCATTAGGATCTAACTCTGCTTCTTCAGCTTTTATTGTTTCGTTTTTTTCATCTAAAATATCTGCTTCAAATTGGTTAAATTGATTAAATATTTTAATGTCCGTTGCTGAACCTTTTTTGTAATAAACGTTTACTGCATAGCCAATTGAAGGATCAATAATATACTTTTCAAATACTAGACCTATTTCAGTTTCAGTTTCAATTAATTTTTCATCAATTTTTCCTGATTGACAATCATCTCCAAATTCTTCTGGTCCCTTTTGATTTAACATAGGAAAATTAGCAATGCCGGTTTCACGTACTTTTTTAGTGTTTAAATATCCCAACAATGATTTTGGATTTTCAAGGTCAAAGTAAGAAGCATTTGATTTATCGTTCTTTAGTTGAATAGTTGGGGCGTAACTTTGAAATTTAACCAAGTCTTTCACTTTCATGGAGAACACTACATCGGCTAATTCGTTTTTACCAAATTTTCGTGCTAAACTGATTCGAGTAGGCTGAATTTCTATAGCGCCAGAAGCAATATTTAACACTGAATCATAGCGAATTATAATTTGTTGAATGCTGTCAGTAGTGTATGCATATTTAATCATTCTTGTTCTATATTCAACTGGATAAGGCATATCGGTTCCCGGAATTATTTCTGCTTCACTTGGGTCTAATGTTTCAGTTGAAGGATCTAATTGTTCAATCATAGGATCCCAATTAAAATAAATTTTTCGGAAGCTATCTACACCTTTTTTTACAAAGACCGTAGCCGCCATACCATCATTAGAAATAATAATTTTTTCATTTATAATAGGGTCAACTTCTTCTATATATTTAAGATTTGCATTATACTTTAAATCTCTAATAGATTGAGAATCCATTCCGTCAATCACAAGACCACTAAAATCCCCATACTTTGAAGAAGTTTTCATCTCATTGAAAATACCTTTACTTAAATCTTTTTGAATAACATAATTATTATTCAACATCCCAATCAGACTACTTTGGTCTTTTTCGTCAAACCACGATTTATTTTGAGGAGTATTGTTTAAAATTAAGTATTTGGCAGCTGGTAGATTTTGCTCGCCAATAGTAAAAACACGAGAAGGCCAAGGTTGGTTACCGTATGGGTCTGTATTAATACCTGTGTATCCAGCGGTAATTCTGTATTCAGTCCCTTCTGGGGCTAACTTTAGGTAGTTCATCACTTCCTCTGACAAAAAACTTCCACTTCCATTTAAGGTTTTTAATGACTGATATGAGTTTAAGTTAGTACCAAAATCAACGCTCCAAGAATAAATTTCTCTTGGTTGGTTGTAAACCAAAGAATCATATAGCGACAAGGAGTAATTCTCATTTACAAAGTCTGCCATATTATATCCCACTTGAATTTCATTCCCATACAAGTTCAGTTCGGTCATTTTTGGAACTTCAACCGCCGGAATTGATACCTCATCCAGCAATTTCATTTTGGATTTTTTCACCGAATAAATTTGAACTATCGCAGCACCTTCATTGGTGGTAATGGTATAGCTACCTGCTGAATTCTGTTTGATCGTTGCATTTGATGAGGTTAGTTTCAACTCTTTATTTTTCTTTGAGTCAAGTTGCACCTCACACGCCACTCCTCTATAGATGGCAACTTGTTTGTTGGCTGAAGATAAATTCAAATTGTGGTATTTCCCTGAATGAAAAACGGACCACTGCGCTTGCATTTGAAAGCAAAAAAGAAAACTAACTGAGAAAATTGTTAAGTGCTTCATATTTGATAATTAAAAAGTCAATAGTAAGGATAAAAATTTAATTCTTAAAAACAGAGCTTACTGTTCCTTCATTTGAACCGGTATAATCTACTGTGATTGTAATTTTTTTGGATGGTGAAGTTTTCAGGGCATTTAGGTGTGCTGGAGAAATACTATTCCCTGAGCCCTTTAAAATCAAATCGTTTCCTTCAATTGTGATTGTATAATTAGTAATACTGAAATATCCTTTATGTGGATGAAAAGGAACATTATTGCCAAATCTACACTCTAAATTTCCAGCAGATGTATTCGCTTGGCCTCCAGCCTCGACTCCATTCCAAAACAATTCTGGTTTTGGAGCCTTTTTAACAAGAAACTTTTTAGAACCTAAACTAACCGAATTTCCATCCGTGTCAGTTCCAGTTAAGGATACAGTAATAACAGACCCTGCGCTTCCAATTGGTGCAGTATAGGGTGAAGGAACACTCATTCTAACGTTTTTGTACATCCCAGTGGCAGAAGCTTTAAGCTCGATAGGAATTCCTTCATAGAAAACCTGCATTTCAGGTGTCTCAATCGATGCTTCTTTTTCATTGGTGAGAACAACAACGTTTGTTTCCCAAGGTAGTTCCTTTATAGCACCTGTGCGAGATTTAATTGCAATAGTGCCAGAATATTTCATGTCAGATGTGCCTGCAGTTGTTTTCATGATCCCCATTCCGTTGGAAACAGTAAAATTACCACCTGTAACCATAGGTTGATTATCAGAATCATATGCGCCCATTACAACACTAATTTCAATTGGATCACCGGGATTAACAACACTTCGAGATGCTGAAGCTAATGCGATTAATTTATTAAATGACAATGTTGAACCACCTTGAATTTTTGATGCAAATAAACCGACAGATGTAGCTCTAACACTTAATATTTCACTTTGCAAAGTGGTTAGTGAAGCTAAGGCACCAACTAATGGCGAATGATCAAAGGTCTTTCCAATCCAGTGAACGTTTTTAACATCGTTAACCTCTTCAAAACGTTCTTGTTTGGTAAGTTCCATATACAATTGTTTTAAAACTCCTCTGTCTTCCCTATTTGTATTTGTATTATCTAACATAGCGTTGACTTTCTTTTCCAAATCTTGGTTGTCTTTAAATTGATTAATTCGTTGGGATTTTACTACCCATTTTGGAGAACCAATACCTTCACCTGAAAGTGAATCAATTTTATCGTGATAAGTGCCAATTTCCTCAATAACAAATCCTCGGTAATCATTCAACATTTTCCAAAGTTTCATGCCCGCTTTATTTGGATCTGGGTTATTGATTTCTTCCCCTATAATCTCGTGCATTGGCACATCGTATTGGTCTTTAGCCATAATGGCAACTAAATTTAATCTACTTGGACGTAAAGGATCTTTTGAATCGTATTTTTTCCAAACAATGGTTTCTCGATTATTCATTTTTTCCATATCCACCAATTCTCCACTCTTCCTAATAATATCAATTTTTAACTCATCAATAAATTTGATTAATTCGGCAGTTTTTGCATCTATATTGTTGATCTTGGTGTTGTAATATTTGATTTTGGCTGCTTTCACTTTGTTTATATCTTTATTTTCGAGATACCCAGCCTTCATATCTGATACGAACATATTTCCACGGTCTAATTGCACAATCGATGATCGTTGAGTATTTTCTTCAAGTGCAACAAATGAATCTAAAATGCTTTTTGATACGCGTAATCCTAAAAACAAGGTCATCAATAATATCGGAACAAAAATCGATTTTAATATAAATCCTGCATTTAAAATAGGATTTGATTTGTCTGAGTTTTTCCATAAAATTGCTAAAGATATTATACCTAAAGCGATTGCTGGAATTGAAATAGTCATAATGGCTTCATATCCAGGCCAGTGCATGATCTTAAAAAGAACACTCATAGCTAATAAATATCCGCCTAGTCCTGCAAAAATGCGTGCTAGTTTATTTTTACTTGCTCCAAATCCTCTAAAAACAGCAACCAGAATAGCAAAAGGAAAAAAGATAAATAAGGCTATTGTCAATAGAAATCCGGAACCTGGCCAATGCATTATTTTAAAAAGAGCACCACTGCCAAATGTCCAAAGTCCTAAACTTGTCATTAGATTTAATAACCAGAAACCATTTTTATCTTTAATATCTAAAATAAACTGAATAAATAGGAAAAATGGCAGTAGAAGTCCTAAACCAAGGACAAGAATAATTCCTCCACCGGGAATCCCTGATCCAATCACAAAAAAAGATGCTATAGCTAAAGCACCAATAAACGCATTTACATTTCTCATAAGTTATTTTTTAGTGGAGTTTTTCGTGAAGAACAAAGATTAGAATCTTGTTTTTTGGATTTGTTACAAATTAAAAAGACATGATAAATAGAATAATTGCAACTTAATTTTTAGATATTCGTCTAATTCAAAAAATATTAATATGAAAAAAATCATTTTATCAGCTTTGTTACTTACTTCGTTAAATCTTCATTCTCAGATTTCGATAGAAGGAGGAGTAAAAGGTTCATATAACACAACGTGGTTGTTCAACAAGAATATCTCTGACCAAGGTACTGAACAAGACTATGCGGCCGGTTGGGGGTCTAATTATGGTTTGGGAGCAGCCGTTTATTTTGGCCCAATTGGTCTTGGTGTAGAATTTTTACGAGGAACTCACACGGGTGGATTTGCAGGTGACTTTGCAGGAAAATATTCTTCAAACGTAAAGTTAAACGTTAATCAAATTCCTCTTTTACTTAAGCTCAAAAGCAAAAATGGGGCATATATTGAGTTAGGTGCTCAAGTAAATTCTATTACTAAGGCAACTTATACCTTTGATTATACAGATTCAGATATTTTTGATGGTACAAGTGATGAGACAAGCAATTATTCAAAATCATTTACCTCTGCTGTTTTAGGATTTGGTGCAAACGTAAAATTAACAAAGGCAATTCCACTTGCATTGAATGCAGGTATTCGACTTCAATATGGTTTCACTGATGCAAAGGGAGTTGATGCTTTAGGATTTAATCTAGATAATAAAATTGTTTATCCCACTTATGAAAAAACAAATGCTGTTTCAGGAGGGTTGATGATTGGATTGAATTATACATTTGAGGCAAAATAAGATTTATTTTAAATAGACTAAAAAAGGCTCCTTTAGGGGCTTTTTTCATGAAATGATTTTTCCGTCTTCCATTTGAATAATTCGATTGGTCTTTTTTGCGAAATCCTCGTCGTGAGTTACAACCAATAAAGACAATTTTTCTTTCTCTGATAATTCCTTAAAAATATTGAATACCGTTTCAGCGTTTTTACTATCCAAGTTTCCCGTTGGCTCATCTCCCATGATAATTATAGGATTGTTTATTAATGCTCTGGCAATGGCAACCCGTTGCTTCTGTCCGCCAGATAAACGATACGTTAATTTGGTAGCTTGATCTTCCATATCCAGAAGCTTGAGTTTTGTTATGGCATCGTGCTTGATTTCTTCCCGTGATTTTTTGCCGAGTTTTTTCGCGGGTAGCATTACATTTTCCAATACGGTAAATTCAGAAAGTAAATAGTGAAATTGAAAAACAAAGCCGATTTTTTCATTGCGTATTTGAGATAATACGAGCGGTTTTTGTCCGGTAATCAATTGGTCATTGATCAATAATTCTCCGGAATACTCAGAATCCATCGTTGATAAAATATATAAAAGCGTTGATTTTCCGCAACCAGATTTCCCCATTATAGAAACGAATTCTCCTTTTTCAAGCTGGAAGGAAATGTCTTTCAATATTTCCATTTCAACCGGTACATGAAATGATTTTGAAATGGATTTTGCTTCTAAAATTGGCATTATTGTCCTCTGATTATGTCTACTGGATCGATTTTTCCTGCTTTTCTTGATGGAAAATACCCAGCGAGATAGGTTGACAACATGGCGAATGCAATTCCTATAAAATAGTACGTTGGATTATAATTTACTGGATACGTATCCATGTTCGGAATAGCGTGTGAATTAAAAGGTGTTTGATCAATTAAGGCAGAAACGAAATACCCCAAAAGCAAACCTAACACACCGCCAATTACCCCAATGATTATTGCTTGGCTAATAAAAATCCAACGAACATCAGCACTCGAAAAACCAGTAGCTTTGAGAATGGCAATATCATTTATTTTTTCATATATGAGCATGTTAAGAATGTTGTAGATACCAAATCCAGCAACGATTAACAAGGTAATTGACACAGCATATGAAATGATATTTCGAACAAAAGTACCGGTATCAAATTGTGCATTAGCTGTTTGAATATCTAAAGCAGTAACAGAGAATTTATCCTCCAATTCTTTGGCGTATGTTGGTGCTGTTTCTATTGATTTTAATTTGACCAAAATATCGGTTATATAATCGTTTGATTCTGCCATTATTCGTTGTGCCATTTTGATGTTCACATAGCTTTGAACGTTATCAATCTCGGTCATTCCGCTTTGAAAAAAACCTACGATTTTTAAGGGGAAAATTTCACCTCTTAGTGTTCCAATTTGGACATAGTCGCCCAGGGTGAGCGATAGTTTTTTTGCTACGCCAATTCCTAAAATAATTCCTTTATCATTTTTGACCAAATCGAGTGCATTTCCCTCAATGAGGTAATCAGAAATATGATATTGTTCCACTTCTTTTAAAATATTTACGCCAGTTAGCATTCCGTTTAGTTGACTTGATCCACCCAGATATTGGGCTTGTGCTTTTACTTGCGGAGTGATGCTAAGAACTTCATTTTTTGATTCTAGGTACTTGATGATTGGAAGTGCGTTGTGTATTTTTTGTTGCTGTTTTTTCGGTTTTATAGATTGAACGAATTTTAGTTGTTTGGCATACTCATTAGAAAGATTAATAGGTTGATTTTGAGTTGGTTTTATTTCGTTATACAAATGAACGTGTGGTGTTCTATTCAGAATTAAATTATCCAATAATTGGTTGAGACCACTCATGAAACTCATCATAATGATGTATGCACCAATTCCAAATGTTACTCCTAACGCGGCTATAAATGATTGCTTTTTTCGAGCAAGCATTTGCGTTTTGGTAATTGACAACAAAAGCGGAAAGTTCATATTTATTTTGGTTTGTAAATGAGTGTTTTTTCCGTTATTCCTGATAGAATTTCTATGTAATCCCAGTTTGCCATTCCAGTTTTAACAGAAACTAAGCCTTTGTCTGTTTCTACCTTATTTCCCGGAAGTAGATAATCACGGGGAATGACCAAAGCTTTGTGCTTGGAATCAATTAAAATGTTGGCTTCACCAGTAAGGCCCATGTACAACTTTGGTGGTGCCTTCACAAATTTTGCTTCAATTACAAATGTTTGTGTTTTTTCTTCCATTTTCGGAGCAATTTTGGAAACGCGAGCTTCAAAAACTTGATTGTTATAGGCTTCTAATTCAACAAGCACTTTTTGTCCCACTTTTATTTTGGAAATATCTACTTCATCAACTAGTAATTTGAGTAAAAATTTGTCATGATCTCCTATTATGGCAATTGGTTCTTGGAGTGAAACATACTCTCCCTTTTTTTTGAATACTTGAAAGAGCTTACCATCTATGCGTGAAGAAATGATTCCATCAGCCGTCCGTAAACTAGAAATGTGAACATTGTTTTGAGATAGATTGAGTTGAGTATGCAGTTCATTTTCTTTTCTGGTAATTTTGTTGTGCACCGATTTCAATTGACGGTTAGCTAATTCATAAGCCAATTGCGCTTTTTCCAATTCGATTTTTGAACAAGCATTTTGCTGATAGAGTTTCTGGAAGCGATAATAATTGGATGAATCGTTTTGAAAATTTATTCTTGCCGATTGAAATTCCAGTTTTAAGTCGTCCAATACATTTGATCTTCCTTTATACGATTGTAAAAGCAATGAGTGATTTAACATCTCATTTTCTTGATTAAGTCTTTGGGGTTTATTGGCTAAAACGAAAAGAATATCTCCTTTTTTCACCAATTCACCTTCTTGGATCAAAATATCTTCAATGTTTCCTGAAAAAGTGGAGTTTACTTTATAGACATTTTCAGGTTCGATAGTAACACTTGAATAAACAGTATTAATTAAAGTTTCTCTTTTTGGTTTGGTAGATTCACGTTTTGTATTGCATGAAAAAAGTATTGTGATGATTGGAAAAAGCCACTTGAGCCGCATATGTTGAATTTTTCCAAAAGTACGAGGGCATCAAGTTTAATCAATTAAACAAAAATTAGAATTAGTTATATGTTTTTGATTAGTATTTTCTTCATATCGATTGTTTGAGACACGTGACGGTTCATTTTGATAATAGGATAAGTTTTATTGAGTATTAGAGAAAGAAATGAATTTTTTAAGGATTTTTTTCTTCATCTTGAATCTCTTCAATTGTCGAATCTTCAACATTTTCCTTTTTCGCTTCCTTACGCTTTGCATTTCTTAAAATTAGAAACATAAAAAAGACCATTATTACGAGACAAATAAAGCTTAAAAGTGGATTCTTTAACATGATTAAATCCATAATAAAGGATTTTGATTGTGTACTTTCGTAACCTTTAGGAATCTGACAGCAATTCCCTTGACTTTCATGCATGTGTTCTTTAAAACGTTTTTGCAATTGAATCTTACCGGTTTTAGATTTTAAACTCAAATTGCCCGACTCATCAATCAAAGTTAATTTGTAATTACAAATACTATTAGTATCATCGAATGTTAATTGATTTACAAGACTTTGAGGGATTGTGTAGTCATCACCTAAAAGAATTTTAATAGGTTGATTCGGGGCTAAAAACAATTCTAAAATTCCACCACAATTGGATTCGTCGTTTGCACTCACATAAATTCTATTTTCTAGGTAATCACTTAAAATAGTATCATTGAATTTCGTGTCTTTTTTAAAGAAAGGGTGAGTGTAGTCATAATAATCAAAATCCATTGTTTTCCATTTAAGTTCTGGTAATCCTAGGTTTGTTTGGAATACTAAAGTATAAACTTGGTCTTTTTTTAAGGGGGTTTTTGGCTTAGCGAGAATTTGTGTACAAGTAGGGGTTAAGTCAAAAATTTCCTGATAAACCAAGGGGATCTTATTTTTACCATCACTTAAATAAAGGGGTTGTTTGGTTTTAAAATATGTTTGTGTATTTGTATGATAAACAGAAATATGTATTACCGGATTTAGATTTATTTTACTCGGTTCATAGTCCGTTTCTTTAAATGTGAGCCATCCCGTAATTTTTTCATCTGGTATATCTCTCTCCTTAGTAGGTAATGATAGAGAACAAAGAATAAAGAAAGAAAAAAAGAAAATTAATAAACGTTTCATAATGAATGAATTAAATGATTAGTGAAAGATTTAGAACCAGATCTAAAAGATTAAATCCAATAAAAAGTTACCACAATCTATAATTTGTTAGGATTTTTTAAGAAATAGTTTAATTCTGAATTGTGTGTTTTGAATCAGACTTTTTTCCTCGATTTAACGATAGTATTCAAAACCACACCAAGTAAAATCACGAATACTCCGCTAATTACGATAGTATTTAAGCGCTCATCGAGTATTAGATAACCGACTAATAAAGCATAAACGGAACCCAAATATTGAAAAGGCATGATGAGGGAAGAACTTTCATAATGCAGGGCTCTTGTTAATGAAATTTGAGCGATTTGGGTGCAAATGCCAATAACTAATAGTATTAACCATTCTATGCCATTTGGCATTACAAAGTCAAACAAACACCAAAATGACATTACTGGAATTGCCAACATGGGAAAATAACTCACGATGTTGATAGGTTTATCCGTTTCTTTTAGTTTAACAATGGCAACGTAAGCTATGCCGGAAAAAGCGGCTGATAACACCCCAAATCCGAGCCAAAATGGATCTAGGAAAACAGAAGATTCAGTTTGAAACAAATTGTTGAATCCGATGAGGAAAACGCCAGAAAATGCCAATAAAACAAAGAACCATTGGATTTTTAAAATTCGTTCCTTTAAAATAAATAAGGCAAAAATCATTGTAAAAATAGGCGCTAAATATTGAACCGTAGAAGCAACAGCGATTGGCATGTGTTGTATGGACTGAAAAAATATAGTTAAAGCTAACATTCCACTTATTCCTCGAATAGTTAGCCACTTTTTATTATTTCCAAAAAATGGAAGTCCTCGATATACGATTATACTAGAACTAATACTAAATGAAATAATGGAGCGCGCCAATACTAATTCATGAGCTGGGATTTTTTGTAAACCAGGAATAACAGAGTTTGATGGTCCAATACCAAATAATTTCACAAAAAAATTGACTACCAAAAATGATAATCCAGAGAGTATAATATAGAAAATACCTTTTTTCAACAAGATCAAAAGTAGTTGTTAAATGATAAGGAAAAAGTAAAATGCAAAGAACAATTCAAAACCAAATTGTGTGAAAAAAAATAGGCTGCTCAAAGGAGCAGCCTATCATCTTCAAACCTATTGAATATTAATCATTTTTTACAATCATCAATTTAACGATATGTTTTTTAGATCCGTTTTCTAAGGATACAAAATAAATTCCCTCAGATGAGTTTTGTAAATCAACCGTATTCTTAACAACTTGTTCGTCTTTGCTGAAATTGTCTTGATAAACAATTCGACCGTAAGAATCAGTTACCGTTACATTGTAATTACCAAGCATTTCAGAATCGATTAAATACGTAAATGAACCATTTGATGGATTTGGGAATACATCCACAAATTCTTGTTGTGTCATTTCCTCTAATTCTTCCGCACCTTCAGTTTGCTTGAACGCTGTACTTGCAATGTCTGCACGCAAGGTGTAACATGTACTTGCATTGAATGCTCCGTTGTATCCGTAAACACGGATGTAATATGTTCCAACAGGTGCATTATTGTATTTGATTTGCTCAATAGCATTTCCACCATTAGCTGAAGTTGATAATAAAGTACCTGCGCTATTATAGAGCCTTAGGTCGTAATCAGCAGGTAAGTTGGATAAGGTAACACGAATATTTTTAGCTGTTGAAGTATTGGAAAACTTAAACCAATCTACATCTGTGCTTGTTCCTAGAACTGCTGAAACATTTGTATTCACAGAAATTGTTTTTGCTGCTGAAAGCGAATTGTTTGCTTCATAAGCATCTGTACAAGAAGTTGAAATTGTTGCCTGCGTAGTAAAGTTAGGACCAGCAGTAAATGCACTACTACCGCTAGAACAATTTGTTCTCACTTGCCAATTGTAGGTTGTAGAGGACGTTAATCCTGTAAAATTATAACTCGTACTTGTTGTTGAAACAGATGTCCACGAAGTTGCTGTCGATTTTTTATATTGAACTGTATAACTTGACGCTCCAGGAACTGCCGCCCAAGAAACTGTAGCTGAAGTTGTTCCGACAGTAGAATTTGTCATCCCTGTAGGGGCAGAGCAGGTGGTTCCAGTACTCCCAGCTTGAATGGCTAATGTATAATCTTCAACTTCCCCATACGTAAATGATTCACATGGACCTGTAATTGCTCCGTCTTTCATCATAACACGCATTCTTACATTACCTGTAATTGCAGTAGTTGGAATTGTGATGGATGCAGTAACTGCAGCACTTGTTGCCGGTGAAGTGTAAATGAGTTCTCCTGCATCAACAAAGTCCAAATCTCCATTATAATCTGCATAAACTCTAAAATATTCAGGGTAGGTAGTACTTGCAAAACTTGGTGTTAATGTGAGTGTATAAGCAGTTTCTTTATTAACAGTCGTAGAAATCGAAGTGTAATTTGCATAACCGCCACTTCCAGTTGTTGTATTATTAATAGTATTAAATTTTACGTTTGAAATCCACTCAAATTGCGTGTTACTTCCTGTTGCCGTACAATAAGACGGCGTAGATGTGCCACCACCACCTGTTGAGCCTGAACAGCCAGGTGAAGTAGCTAAACCCGCTCGTGCACCTCCTGAAACAAACAGCGCTTGCATTCGTGCCTTTTGGCCGTTGGAGAACATTTGCATACAAGCATCATCTACGTAATCCATATAATTCATAAACATTTCTGCTGATGTTCCACAAGAGTTTGATCGTGGATGAGACGGACAACCATAATTTGATGTGTTATGAACGGGAGTATCAGATACTAAATCACTTCCGCAAGTAGCATCTCCCCAAATGTGACGCAAGTTCAACCAGTGACCAACCTCGTGCGTAGCAGTTCTTCCTCTATTAAATGGCGCTTGAGCCGTTCCAGTTGTTCCGAAGCAAGTATATCCAATTACAACTCCATCTGTTGCTGCTGCTCCACCTGGAAACTGAGCATAACCTAAAATTCCACCACTCATGTTACACACCCAAATATTCAAATATTGATTGGTTGGCCAAGCGTTACTTCCACCAGAAGACGCAGACTTCATACCATCATTGGTCGAAAAAGAAGTCTGACTTGTTTGAACTCTCACAATACCTGTAGTGGCATTTCCGTTGGGATCTCTATTTGCCAAACAGAAATTTATTTCTGCGTCAGCAACTAAACTTGAAAATGTGGATGGTATTAAATTCAAATCAGCATTTAATTTTCTAAAGTCTTGGTTTAAAACGTTTAATTGCGACTGGATTTGAGCGTCAGAAACGTTTTGAGCACTTGTATTATATACAACGTGAACTACAACAGGAATGGTAATAACTGCCTTGTTTTGGTTTACTTTACCGGATGAAATTGCAAAATTGGTAAATTGTTCAATTTTCTCCATTCGCTCAAAAAGATGCGGGTCTTCCATTAATAATCGCTCGTGATTATCCATTGTATGACAAGAACGCTGCTGACCAAATGAGACAAAAGTCGTCAAAAAGGTCAAAAAGAATAATAGTTTTTTCATAGTTTAATTTTTATCAAAAATAATTAATTGACTTAATATGCAATGACTTACAAGAAATAGTTCGGAAAATTTTATTCACAGAAAATAATTTTTACCGCGCGCATCCAATTTTTTAAAGTTAAATTCGTTTTTCCTTTTATCTACGAATGCGTCATTTTTTATTTTATTTAAGTTTTTTTCTATCGCTAACATCAGTTGGACAATTAAATCAAGTTCAAATTACTGGTAATTGCATCGATAAAAAAGGGGCGCCGATTGCAGATGTATTTATCAAGTTTTCAGGAAAAAAACCTGGAATTTCTTATACTGATTCGCTTGGGAATTTTAATTTTCTTGTTTCTCAGAATGATACAATTTCAATTTCTTTCAAAGTTGAGGAAACGATCACTCAAAAATTAATTACAAAAACTGAAAATAACATAGAACTTAAGCCTATTCAATTCAACTTCGTTCAACAAAAAGAATTTCTCTTGAATCAAGAGAAAAAAGATCCTTTCGAACTAACAAAACTCCCGCTTCAAGATGTCAAATTGATGATCAATACGGAAAAATTTCTTACATTAATTACCTCGGCATCATCCAATAACGAGTTGACAAGTAACTACAACGTTCGTGGTGGAAACTATGACGAAAATTTGGTCTATGTAAATGGCTTCAACGTTTATCGACCTTTTCTAACAAGAAGTGGCCAGCAAGAAGGTATGAGTTTTATTCATTCTGCATTAGTTGATGAAATTCGTTTTTCTGGAGGTGGGTTTGAGGCGGAATATGGTGATCGGTTGAGTTCAGTACTCGATATAAAATACAGAAAACCAACTTCTTTTACATCATCAGCCGTAATATCCCTTCTTGGTGTTGAGTCTCATGTTGAGGGAAATATTACCAAAAAAACAGATTATCTGGTTGGTGCTCGATTTAGATCAAATGGGTATTTCCTAAATTCACTTCCCACTCAAGGGCAATATAATCCTGTTTTTGCAGATGGTCAATTTTTGATTAATCATCAACTTTCGAAAAAAGTCACTTGGTCAACTTTAGGACATTTTTCTACCAATCGCTACAGTTTTAGTCCTCAAACCCAGAAAACAGATTTTGGAGTTGCCAATGAAGCTTACACGTTTATGATCTACTTTGATGGACAAGAACGTACTTCTTTTCAAACCATGATGGGAGGGACCTCACTCAAATATCAACCGACGAAACAAACAAATCTTGATTTTTACGCAACAATTTTCAATACGGACGAGAAGGAATACTTTGACATTTTAGGCCAATATTACATCAATCAATTAGAAAATGATCCTTCGAAGGAAGAATACGGAGATTCAATCGCAGTTCTTGGTGTTGGTTCTTTTTTAAATCATGCAAGAAACAGATTGAACGCAACAATTATAAACGTTTATCATGATGGTGATTATCAATTTAATCTTCGAAAGACATTTACCAAGAAATTTGAAAACACCTTGAAATGGGGATTGAATTTCCAACATGACATGTTTAAAGACAGCTTGAGCGAATGGAAATTGATTGATTCCGCAGGTTATAGTCTACCACAAGCAGATCCAAATCAAGTAGAACTTTTTGAAACGATAAAAGGTTCACAGAATGTAAGTGGACAACGTTACACTGGTTATCTCCAATGGAATTTTATTCGTTCAGCAGTAAAAAGAAATTACATAGCTGAGGTAAAGAAAGTTCAAGGAAAAAAAGATCAGAAATCTACCACAATTTTTAGAGACACTGTTGCGGAATCAGCCACACGTTTTGCCATGTCTTTGGGAGTTCGTTCTGGTTATACTTCGATTAATGATGAGTTATATCTCACTCCCCGTATGAATTTCCAATATTACCCTCGTTCGTACATGGTTTTGGGAGATAATGTCGTTCGAAGAAACAACAGTATTAAATTTTCAACCGGATTGTATTACCAACCCCCTTTTTATAGAGAGTTTAGAAGGTATGATGGTTCCGTTAATTTTGATGTGAAGGCACAAAAATCGTTTCATGCTGTATTGGGAAGCGAATATTTTTTCCCTATGTGGAAACGAAAAACACCCTTTAAATTGACCTCAGAGATTTTTTACAAATATATGTGGGATATTAATCCGTATGAAATTGATAACGTACGAACCCGTTATTTTGCAACCAATGATGCGATTGCATATGCATATGGGTTAGATCTTAATATACATGGTGAATTTGTGGAAGGAATAGAATCATTTTTTAAGGTTGGACTATTATCAGTAAAGGAGGATATCAAAGGAGATTCATACAAAGAATACTACAACGCAGCCGGTGAAAAAATCCTTTTTGGGTATTCGGAAGATCAAGTGGTGGTTGATTCAGCTACATTTTATCCCGGGTTTATTCCACGGCCTACGGATCAATTATTGACAATTGGTGCAATGGTGCAAGATCGTATGCCGGGTTTTGAACGTTTTAGTGTACAGATGGGACTTCAATTTGGAACAGGTTTGCCCTATGGACCCCCTGATATCAATCGCTTTAAAGATACCTTGCGTTTGAAATCCTATTTTAGAGTGGACCTGGGAATGTCGTATGATTTACTTTATGGGGATGAAAACAAGAATAAAAAAATTAGAAAACACTTTTCAAATGCAAAAGTAAGTTTGGAAATATTCAATTTATTGGGGATTAAAAACGTAATGTCAAAACAGTGGATTCAAGACGTGAACGGCATTTATTTTTCTGTTCCAAACTACTTGACAAATCGAAGAATCAACCTGAAATTGATCGTAAATATTAAATAGAATAAATGATTGAAGTAAACGAATTAAAGAAAATATTTCCTCTCACCAAACTGCAAAAAAGTGAATTACAGACAAGCGATAATTTTTCCATTGCCGTTGATTCCATCTCGTTTTCGTGCCAACCGGGTAGAGTTTATTCACTTTTAGGTCCAAATGGCGCTGGAAAAACGACTACTTTGCGAATGATTGCCACGATTTTTCAACCCACTTCGGGCAGCATTAAAGTTTGTGGGCATGACACCGTGAAAGAGTCGGAAATAGTACGAAAAAAAATAGGATTTTTAACAGGATCAACAGGATTATATGGTCGATTGACACCCAATGAATTGATCACCTATTTTGCGGATCTTTACGGTGTTTCTAAAAGTGATTTAGCTATTCGAAAACAAAAATTGTATGATCTATTGGACATGCACGATTTTCAAAACAAGCGCATTGCCAAATTGAGCACCGGAATGAAACAGAAAGTTTCGATTTGTAGAACGATGATTCACGATCCAGAAGTGGTGATTTTTGACGAGCCAACAAGCGGATTGGATGTGATTACGGCCGAAAACATTATTGAATTAATTAAAGAATGCAAAATTCAAGGAAAGACGGTGATTTTTTCAAGTCACATCATGAGTGAAGTTGATTTGCTGTGCGACGATTTAGCCATTATCAACAAAGGAAAACTCCTTTTTCAAGGCACAATGGAAGATTACCGTAATAACATGCAAGCAGAAAACTTAACTGCTGAATTCATTCGAATAGTTCGCAATTCTTAAAAGAAAAAATTATGATTTTTACCATATTTAAAAAAGAATTAAAAGAAACTTTACGTGATAGACGTACGCTTTTGATGATGATTGTAATTCCTGTTTTAATTATTCCAGTCATTCTCAATATTTCGGTGGGAATAATGTCTAACGTGGAAAAAGAAGCGGCGGCAAAAGAATTGCGCATAGGAATTGTAGGGAAAAAGGATGCCTATATTGCCAAGGAAATTAGTTCAGTTCCCGCTGCTTTAGGTAAGAAAAAAATTCTTTTTTACCCGAATGTAGCCGCGTTAAATGCTGATTTGAAAAAAGACAGTCTGGATTTAGGAATTCTGTCTGACCCTAGCCTTGAGGAAAAGTTAAAAGCGAAAATACCTGCCTCAATCGTTTGGTATTTTGATGGCTCAGAATTGGGGATGCAAGAACGTGCCCAGGCATACATGCAATTTTTAGAGACAAAAATGGAGCAACAACGCCTGGCAGAGTTAAATATCAATCCGGCTCAAATAAAACCCTTGGTAGCAGTGTATCAAAACGTAGCGTCAGACAAGGAAATGATTGGGAAATTGGCCGGTGGATTTTTGCCCTATATTTTCATTGCCTTTGGTTTTATGGGGTGTATGTATCCAGCAATTGACTTGTTTACCGGTGAAAAAGAGCGTGGAACAATCGAAACTATGCTCGTAGTTCCTGTGGCACGTTGGAAAATCCTTTTCGGAAAAATGGGTGTAGTGATTTTATCCGGATTGTTGGCATCCACCTTTTCATTACTTGGTTTGTATTTTTCTATCAATTATACCGACACGATTAATGTCCCTGAAATTACAAATGTAATCCAATCCATTTTGACCTTCAAATTCATTCTGATTCTCTTCCTTTTGTTAATACCGCTTACCGTATTTTTTGCTGGAGTTCTCATTCCATTGGCTATTTACGCTAAATCATTCAAGGAAGCACAAAGCATAATCACACCACTGAATTTGGTCATGATTTTACCGGCGATGTTGGTGAGTTTCATTCCTACTTTTGAACTCACGTATGCAACGGCCTGTATTCCAATTATAAATATTGTTTTGGCATCCAAAGATCTGATAGCAGGAACCTTGGATTATGGAATGCTCGTAGTCAGTTTTCTGGTTATGACAGTCTTTGCAGCTTCTTCCGTTTTCCTTTCAAACTATCGTTTTGGTAAGGAATCGAATGTGAGTAGTTAAGTGTATAAAAGCCATTATGAAAAAAAGAATTTTTTATGCTCTAGTTTTATTGATTGCTTTAACAAGTTGTGATAATAAAACCAATACGAGTTCAAAAAAGTTGACTCTAAAAGAATATGAATTGGAGCTTCAGGGGAGTTATAAAAAAATTAAAATGGCCCGATTTGGAGCTGATACGACAGACTATCAATTACTAGAAAATGAAAATATAAATTTTGAAAAAATGATTGCTGAGTGCGCTTCATTATATCCCAATTCGATTAGTTATTCATTCGATTCACTGAAAAAAGAGAATATTCATATTGTAAGTAGTTCTGATAAATTACTTCGCATTTACAGCTGGAATACTTGGGAGGGAGGAACGATGGCCAAATTTGAAAACCTTTTTCATTACCAATCCAAAGGTAAGATGTATTCAAAAATTATTAAATCTAGTGATAGTAATAGAACTTATACTCCTTTTTATTCACGAATTTATACACTTCAACACAATAACAGAACCTACTACTTATGTATCTATGAAGGAGTTCATTCCACCCAAGATGCCAGTCAATCGATTAAAATAATTGAGCTTGAAAATGATAAAATAAAAGAGGTGCCGTTATTAAAATCAGGTAAAAATTTGATTAGTGCTATTGAATTAAACTACAATTATTTTAGTGTTGAGGACACAATAAGACCTTTAGAACTTATCAAATACAACGAAAAGAAAAAGGAAATTTTAATACCGGTCCTTGATAAAAAAGGCGACGTAACAAAGAACTATTTGACCTACCTATTTGATAACAAATATTTTAAACTTGTTGAGTGATTATTGAATGGGGATTTATGCAACGGTTTCGGGCTTTGCGCTTTTGTCTGTTAAGTTGATGATTAATTTATCGAGTTCATTTATCTTCAATCACAAATTTAAGTGGTTGAATAAATTTAATTCGCTCCTTTCTTGGTTCATGATCGGGAATTGATGAAATTACTTTAACCGCTTCCAGCTTCAAGCTCTCTTTAAATTCCTTTTTACATTTTCTGCATTTTATTTTGTCAACCTTTACATTTGTTATTTTTCCTGTTGTTTCCACTATAAATGAAACATAAACTGTTGCTGAGTCAATAGTGTTCCCTTGGCTGATATTTTTACCATTGGTAATTTTAACTGCAGAATCTGTTGTCTGTCCAAATGAAAGACTCATTGCCATAAAGTACAGACCAACTATTAGTATTAGTTTTTTTGTCATTGTTGTAGATTACTTTAGTTGTATATAAAGCTATTTTTAAATGCTCACTTTCATCAATTATAATTGCATATTTGGAGAATTCACAAATGCACTGTCAACTTTTTTCTTCTTCTTTTTTGGAGTTTCAATCTTGAAAACGTAAGATAGATTTAGAATGTGTCGCGTTGAAGGATCGGGTAAATTCATAGATTGATCATAAATATATCCAAGTTCAATACCGTGAGGTCCTTTAAGCTCAAGTTCGGTTCCAATGAATACTCTCATCTTAGTGAAACGCTGTCCCAAAGAACTCCGAACTGGATTATAGAAAAACTCTATGGAAGCAGAAGGCGTTAAAATACTATTGTTGATATCGTAACTTACACTTGGTTTGATTCGATAGGCCTTGTCAAATTCAGGTTGGTAATTTGCACCTGCAATTTGACTAAATGAATATTGATAGCGGAGTCTTAACCCAATATTAAATCTATTAAATAGCTTGTTAAAATTAAGATTAAGGTTTAATCGGTTCGAACTGTTATAATTTGAATTCGGTTCTTTTTTGAAAATAATTCGATAGTCAATGGAGGGTTTAAACCAATCGGCAACCTTGTATTTTAGTGTGGCTTGAGGAAAAAATGTTTCAAGTCCTAAATTTCCTATGCGATTTGTAAGGTCCACGCTGTAATCGAATCGCTTGACAAGTTTTCCTTTAACTCCGGTTTCAATCCAGGTTTGAAATTCAGTATCTTGGCCAAAGGAAGAGCTGATGATGAAGCAAAAAATAAGAAGAACTATCTTACTCAAATCACAATTTTTTAATATCAATCGTATCTAAATCAACAATTTGATTATTATCAGTAATCTCAACTGGAATAATAACTTCTTTCACTCCACTCGGACAAGTACTACAATCTTCGTAAACAAAAACTTTATAATTTCCTTTTTTTAGGTATCGAAATTCAAACGAACCGTCATAACTAGTTTTAATATCATCATCATAAAAAGTACTTTCATTTCCATATATGATATACACGTCATGGTCGCCAATTGGATATTCAGAAATTAAATTACCTAAACTATTGAATCTTTGTTCTCTTACGACCCCTTTTATAGTAGATGATCCACCTTCTCCTTCGTATTTAGAACATGAACTTATCAGGATTCCAAGTGTTATAAGTACAAAAAGCTTTTTCATTATTTAATCTTTGGTTAACATTAATTAAATCAAAAATACAACTTTAGAACATTCAATACGTCATTAAATTGTAAGTATCAGTTTTTTTTTATAATATTGACTTTCACAACGTGCAATGAAAAATTATTTACTCGTTTCCTTTTTAGCTATATTTTCAATCTATCACATTAATTCTCAGGTGTTCATAAATGAGTATTCCTGTTCAAATGTTGCTGGTATTACAGATGCTTATGGCGATAGAGAAGATTGGATAGAGTTATACAATTCAACGGGTTCAGCCGTTAATCTTACCGGTTGGTATCTGTCAGATAAGTCAACGAATTTAATGAAATGGATGATTCCGAGTGGGACCATAAATGCCAATGGCTACAAAATGGTATTTTGCTCAAAACGCAATACGGTAAACGGGAATGAATACCATCCAAATTTTAACTTATCGCAAACCGAAGGTGATTGGATTATTTTATCGAATGCGCTTGGTAATGTAGTAGATTCATTCAAGATTGTCAACATGACCAAATCAAACCATTCTGTTGGTAGATCCACAAATGGAGCGCCTGATTTTAAATTGTTTACAACACCTACTCCGAATGCTGCAAATGCTGGTGCAGTAAATTTTTACACACCCAAACCTGTTTTTAGCGTGCCAGCTGGTTTTTATGCAGCCCCTCAAACGGTCACAATAACTTGTCCGGATGCCACAGCAACCATTCGATACACATTGGATGGAAGTGACCCTACAGCTACATCAACTGTATATGCAGGTCCAATTACGATTAATACGACCAAAGTATTAAGAGCGACAGCTTTTGGCACCAACCTGTCGTCATTTACTGAAACAAACACCTATTTTATCAATGTAACCCACAGCATTCCAGTTGTTTCTGTTTGCGGTGCGGGATTAAATACGTTATTAATAAATGGTAATCAAATTGAACCGGTTGGTGGTTTTGAGCTATTTGAGGACAACGGATTATTCATAGACGAAGGACAAGGTGATTTTAACGAGCATGGAAATGACTCATGGGCTTATGACCAACGCGGTTTTGATTTCATTATGCGCGATCAATATGGATATAATGGTGATTTGGAGCATCAAATTTTTCCGGATAAGACCAGAGATAATTTTCAACGTTTAATTCTTAAACCTGCTGCGAGTGACAATTATTCTTTCGAACAAGGAGCCCACCTTCGCGATGCATTCATTCATACACTTTCAATTCGTGCTAATATGAAATTGGACGAGAGAACGTCAAGACCATGTGTTTTGTATTTGAATGGTAATTATTGGGGAGTTTATGAAATTCGGGAGAAAGCCGATGATCATGATTATACAGAGTATTACTACAATCAGGATAAATTTCATTTGGAATATTTGAAGACTTGGGGTGGTACTTGGGAAGAGTATGGTGCACCGAATGCTTTGAATAACTGGAATGCCTTAAAAAATTATATTGCCACAAACAACATGGGTAATCCAACAAACTTTGCTTATGTAGATAGCTTACTTAACTGGGAATCGCTCTGTGATTATTTTATGTTCAATTCATTTACAGTTAACCAAGATTGGTTGAACTGGAATACGGCTTGGTGGCACGGAACAGATCCCCTAGGCGATAAAAAGAAGTGGCGTTATGCACTTTGGGACATGGATGCTACGTTTGGTCATTATGTAAATTATACTGGAATTCCTGACAATACGGCAAATGCAGATCCTTGTAATGTAGAGAATCTACCAAATCCTGGCGGTCAAGGACATACAGAAATTTTGGAAAAATTAATCAATGAAAATTCAATTGTAGAACAATATTATATTACACGATATGCAGATTTGGCAAACACCTATTTTTCGTGTAGTTATTTAATTCCACTATTGGATAGTATGGTAAATGAAATTGCACCTGAAATGACTGCTCAATGTCAAAAGTGGGGAGGAAGCTATAATGATTGGCAGAATAAGGTAACTCAGCTCAGAAATTTTATCAATTCTCGTTGTACAGCAATTACGGGTGGAATGATTGATTGCTACCAACTTACCGGGCCTTTTAATGTTACATTTAATGTATCTCCTCCTTTATCAGGTGAAATAAAAGTGAACTCTCAATGGGCACCAACCTATCCGTGGGCAACTTCTTATTTTGGTGGAATTCAAACGAATTTAATTGCTCAGGCTTTGCCTGGATTTATGTTCGATCATTGGGAATATACAATCGGACCAATGGGAACGGTTATTACTGAAGACACCAATTTTATAAATATTACAGGAATCGAAAATATTGTAGCAGTATTTGTTCAGGATAATCCGGATTTGGATGGTGATGGTTGCTTGAATGTTGATGAGGTAATTGCAGGTACTGATCCTAACATAGCTGACACGGATGGTGATGGTCAGAATGATTGTTTGGAAATCGGTGCGGACCCGTTAAATCCACTTGATACAGACGGTGATGGAACAATTGATGCGTTAGAATCATCTACAACAGATACGGACGGGGATGGTGTAAATAATGAGGTCGATCCAGCAAATACAGATCCATGTATTCCAAATCTTACAGCACCAAATTGTGATTCTGATGGAGATGGATTAACGTATTCAGAGGAAACTGCAAACGGCACGGATGCATCAAATCCAGACACGGATGGAGACGGTTTTAATGATGGAACAGAAGTAGCAAACGGCTCTAGTCCAATTAATCCATGTGATCCTGATGATTCGAGTATTGATTGCCAAATTGATACCGATTCTGATGGCTTAACAGATGCCGATGAAAGTGTTTTATGTACTTCGCCAACAGTTGCCGATACGGATGGTGATGGTCTATCCGATGGAGTAGAGGTGACTAATGGAAGTGATCCTTGTGATGCATGTAGTCCTGATAACTCCTCACCGGATTGTACAGATGGCATTCATATACCAACAGCATTTTCTCCGGATGGAGTTGGGAATTCTGTGAATAATACGTATTCAATTATAGTTGGTAAAAATATTAAGAATTTCTATTTCACTATTTTTGATCGTTGGGGGAATGTGATTTTAGAAACAGACAATCGCGATTTCAAATGGGATGGAACTTACAAGAATAAACCGTGTAATTCTGGAATATATGCGTTCCAAGCAAGAGTTGAATACATCGATGGGAAAAGGGAATTATTAACTGGAAATATTACTTTGTTGCGATAAAAGATGAAACTCTATTTAACAGTTGTTTTTAGTTTTATTTGTGTGTTTTTCAAAGCACAAGATTATCATTTTTCTCAAATAGATCGCAATGCAATGCTTTATAATCCTGCGGCGACTGGAATGTTTAATGGGTATGAGCAGTTTTCAATTTCACACAGAAATCAATGGTTAGGTGCAGGAACTCAATTTATGACTTCGCTAGTATCAGCTGAATTTACTTTAGGTAAAGGAATTCGTAACGAGAAATCCTACTTGGGAATTGGAATACTTTTGCTAAATGATATCGGAGGAGACTCTCGTTTTGGGAATAAAACAGGTGCGATAAATTTCTCAGGTGTTGTTCCGTTGAATAGTCAAAGTCAATTTTCTGCTGGATTACAAACGGCATTCACCAATCGATCAGCAGATCTTTCTCGTGTTACTTTTTTAAGCCAATGGAATGGAACTGAGTTAGATCCAACTATTCCTTCAGGTGAAGAAAATGGAATGACATCTTTTAACTATTTAGACGCTTCTGCAGGAATTAACTACAAGTATGGTCAAATGCAAAAGAAAGTTATCAGAGAAAATGCATTGTCTTTTGAAACAGGAATAGCCTTTTTTCATTTAAATCAACCGAAACTTCGATATAATTCAATTACAGCCGATAAATTAAAAATTAAAAGCATTTTTAATTCTAAAGTAAATTATGCTTTTTCAAGTGACGCAGCTGTTGAGCTGTCCTTTCTTTTTGCTCAGCAAGGTCAACATAGGGAGATTGTTGGTGGAGCTTTTTATAAAACGCGTGTCACTGAAGGATCAAAAATCACCAAAAATAAGCAAGATTCATACATAGGATTTGGATCTTATTTTCAATCGACTGGTGTTTTTATTCCTGCAGTTACTTTGGATTATGGCAACTTCAAATTTGGTGTTTCCTATGACATGTTGTTAACCAAAATACGCAATGGTTATGGAGGTTCATTGGAATTCTCATGCTCTTGGAGATCAAGCAAATGGTCTTTGTTTCAGCGCTAGACTAGCGGCAAATCCCTAATTTCTACAAACTTTTTTGATGAATCTCATAATGTTACCAAAACGTTACGAAGTTTATTTTAACATTATGCTTTTATAAACTGAATATTAACTGAATATTAAGAGGCTATTTTTGCTCCCAAATTAAAAGTTATGAGCAAAATTATATTAGTCGCTGTGTTATTCGTTGCATTCAACTCGTTAACTCAAGTTTCTAAAGATTCAACTGAAAAAAGCACTAAAAAATGGTATGATAAGATGTCTATCAGAGGGTACACTCAAATTCGTTATAACGGTTTATTACAGACGAATGAGGATTTAGGATGTGAACAATGTGATAAAAGCTGGGGGGGTGAAGGTGGATTCTTTATTCGACGAATGCGTATAATTTTCTTTGGTCAAATTTCTCCTCGTGTATATTTTTATATTCAACCTGATTTTGCAAGTGCACCTTCTTCATCTACTTTGCATTTCACTCAACTTAGAGATGCCTATTTTGATATTGGTATAGATAAAAAGAATGAATTTCGATTTAGAATTGGACAAAGTAAAGTTCCTTTTGGATTTGAAAACATGCAATCGTCCCAAAATCGTTTACCTCTTGATCGTAATGATGCACTAAATAGTGCTGTTTCAAATGAACGTGATCTAGGAGTTTTCTTTTATTGGGCACCCCAAAAAACAAGAAAATTATTTTCTTCATTGGTTAGTGATGGATTAAAAGGTTCAGGGGATTATGGCGTATTTGCTCTAGGGGTCTATAATGGACAAACAGCGAATAGACCTGAATTAAATTTAAATAGACATATCGTTTCACGTTTGTCCTATCCGTTTCAAGTTAAAAATCAAATTATTGAAACAGGTATTCAAGCCTACAAAGGAAAATTCACCTTATTGAGTACTTCAAGTGGAGTTAAATTCTCCGAAGATAAACTATACGATGATGAAAGAGTCGGAGGTACTTTTGTATTGTATCCTAAACCATTTGGGATCTTGGCTGAGTACAATATGGGAAGAGGACCAGAATTTGACAAATTTGCCGACTCAATTACAACTCAAAGTTTAAGTGGTGGATTTATAACAGCTTCCTATAAGATGAATATTGGTGATCAAACTCTTATTCCATTTGTTCGATACCAAAAGTATAAAGGTGGTAAAAAACATGAATTGGATGCAAGAAGTTACCGAGTAGAGGAATTAGAAATAGGAACTGAATGGCAAATGGGTAAAAACTTTGAGCTCGTTGTCATGTACACTATGTCATCAAGGAGATTTGAAGATTTTGCAAATCAAGACAACTATCAAAGAGGTAATTTATTGAGAATTCAGGCGCAATTGAATTTTTAGGCTCATTAATAGTCTTCAAAGAGCTAATCAAAAAGATTGTTTTCATTCCGATTGTTCTCAAATTCAGTATCAGTCAACCAAGGTCCTTTTTCAGCGGCCAAAACTGCAAGATAATCACACCGTTCATTTTCGGGATGACCCGCATGTCCTTTAATCCAATGAAATACCAATTGAAATCGAGCATGCAAAGCTAGATAACGCAACCACAAGTCTTTGTTCTTTTTTCCTTTAAATCCTTTGGAAGACCAGTTAAAAACCCACCCTTTGGTTATGGAGTCGATCACGTATTTTGAATCTGAATAAATATGAACAGGTATTTGGGTAGTTTTTAAGCTTTCTAAACCAACAATCACGGCCAATAATTCCATGCGATTATTAGTGGTTAATTTATACCCACAATTCAATTCTTTGCGACTATTTTTATATTCTAGGATTACGCCATATCCACCGGGACCTGGATTTCCTTTGCAAGCGCCATCTGTATATATGTTGATTTGCATTACTTTTTTACTCGTGTAGGATTTGCATTAACAAATGATGACCATCCTTTACCTTTGGCTTTATTATTTTCTCCAATACCCTTTGAAAAATGATGGCAAACAGCAACTGCTAATCCATCTGTTGCATCCAAAAATTTTGGCATCTCTTCAAAATTTAATAATTGCTGAAGCATAGCTGCGACTTGTTCTTTCGAAGCATTTCCAGAGCCGGTAATTGATTGTTTGATTCTTCTAGGGCTATATTCTTCGTATGGAATATTATGATTTAAACAACTTGCAATCGCAACACCTTGTGCTCTACCCAATTTTAGCATGGATTGAACATTTTTTCCAAAAAAGGGTGCTTCAATGGCCATTTCATCCGGTTTATATTCGGCAATTAAGCCATTTAATCGATCTAGAATGCGCTTTAATTTATCAGGCTGATTAGTCAATTTAGATAATTGAACAATTCCAAAGGTTAGCATGGAAAGTTTATTATTCTGAACGTGAATAATTCCATAACCCAACACGGTTGTTCCTGGATCTATTCCTAAAATTACCTTATCCTTGACCATTAAATTCAAAGATAATAGGATATTACAAATAAACTAACTGCTGAAGGAAGGATTACGTAAAATTCTAATTATGAACTTACGTTACTTAATGATATGTTTAATTTGGGTGGTTTCTAATGAATCGCCACTTACGGAAATGATGTAAGTTCCTTTTACCAAATTTGAAACATTGTCTATTTGGAATAGATTAATGCCCTTGTTTAAAGATAAATTCCTTTCTAACAAAACTCTACCGTTTAAATCGATTAATTGCATCGTTCCTGCTTTGTTATCTTCAACTGAATGGATAATTAAATTAAAATTATCATCACTAGGGTTAGGATAAGTAGTTACTTCAAATGATGCTTTACAATTTACAGCTAGAGGGCCATATATTTTTTCTTCTCCATTAACATCTAATTGTCGAAGTCTGATATAGTTTATTTTATCAGATCGTTCAATGAAAAAGGAATAGTTTAAACGTTCTGTGCTGTTTCCCGCAGCTTCCAAGGATGAAATAAAAGTCCAATCATTTCCATTAGTTGATTGCTCAAGTTCAAATGAAGAGCTATTAAATTCGGAATCTGTAGTCCAATTGATATCTATGCCTTTATCAGAACAGCTTAACGTAAAAGAAGAAAGTTCAACTGGCAGTGGAGTTCCTGAACCTCCGCCTATTCCCCAATTACTCCATCCAGTAGCCCCAACTCGCTGAATATTCGGACTAATAGCATCACCTAAGTTATCTACATGGATTCCAGATTGAGTCCATGGATTAGTTCCTTGTCTTTTTAGAGCTGTAATATGGCAATCATCTGAAAAATCTAAAAGACCTTCAGCTTGGAGAGTAATATTATACCTTTTGTTTTCGGCATTTGTAATACCATCTCCAGGAGTCATACTCCAATAGCCACTCGCTGTGCTGTAAATTTCAAAATTACCATTACATGATGTCGATACTGGATTGTTTATAAAATTAGATCCCATAGAACTAGAGATCCATTCAGCGGTTAGCGTTCCCCCATCAGTTGCTTGGGTATATTCAACTGAAACAAATCGTTTTCTGTTAGATCCAGAAGCAGTAATACCTAACGGGAAAAGCCCCGTTGTATTTCCTGAATTTGTTGAATTAAACCATCGCTTTAATTTTCCTTGAATAATTCCAGATGAATAATTAATACTACCCGTACTTGAAAGGGATGTACCTACCGTAAGGGTATTAATCCCTGTGGCAATTTTACCAGACGTTAGTGTGAGATTATTAGAAACACTAACATTATTTGCAAGTGTCAAAAGTCCATTGTTGCCAACATTGCTTGTAAGTCTATACAAGTTTAGCGTAGGTATATTTGTTGAACTTATATTCGAAGCTACATTCGTATATTCCACAGTTGTAGCTGTTCCAAATGTTCTTGTACCGGTCATTTCATAGTGACCATAGAATGTAGCCGCTTTTAGAACTGTTTGACCGTTAAAGGTTAAGGAACCTCCACCTGTGAATTTGTTTGTACTTGAACCAAAGGTAACCAATCCATTTATTACAACAGCACCTGGATCATTAAAAACATCTTGTGTTGAAAATGAAGCCTCTAATGATACTCCTTTCGGGTTGTTGAGAAAAAGGGTGCTTGTTTGATTGCCTTTACCAATCATTCTAAAAATACCTGATCCTGAAATGGTTTGTGGAGAAGTACCATTGAAAATAATATCTAAATCGTACTTGTTGTTGTTGTCATCAGTTGTCATTTCACCATTATTAATGAAATTACCTTTGATTTGGATAGTGTTCTTACCATTTTGTACCCAATTCAGTTGTCTAAAAAAGGCGCCTGATTGAATTTCAAAATTCCCGTTAATTGTTAATGTTGAGCCATTTCCGAAAGGAGGGGAAAAGTTTGCTCCCGATTCAACAATTACTGATTTAACATTTGCAGTTTGAAAAAACACGGCGTTTGTAGGGTTAAAGGTTCCTTGAACGGCGCTAATATAGATATCAGCCGAACCATCATTTGGTGGTACAATCCCGCAAGTCCAAATGCTAGCGTCATTCCAATTTAATTGTCCTGCCAAGTTTGATTTAGTTCGGTAAACTAATCCACTAATTGTAGCAGCTATTTGGTTTGTTAAAGTTGTCCCATTTGATAATCCACTAATTACTCCTGTACCTCCGGACCTTGATAAACTAACATTGGCATTAGAAGTAGCTCTAATACTCAAATTAGAAACCGTTAATTCATCTCTTTTATTGGTTCCATTACACGAGTATGTTATGATAATTTGGTTTGAAGTTACAACTATTGAAGAACTTGTTATATTACGACCATTTTGAAAACTCACATTACCTGTTCCAGATTCGAACTCAATATTTTCAGGAGCATCAATTACAATTGTTTTGGAAGACGAAATAGCAAAGTCAGCATCTGATGTTTCATATATAGTGATAGCACCCAAGTTTGAATAATTGGATGGCGCAACGCATGAATTAATAGAAAGTGAAGGCTTTGTAATAACAACCTGAGAATGTAGTATACAAGTTGAAATAATTGCAATTGCTGCAAAAATCAGTTTTTTCATAATAAATGTATTGTAACCTACACCCTGAAAAACTGAAATTGTTTATTGATTAAAACAATGTCAACAATTGAGGGTTTCAATTAAGCGCAAAACTAAGTTAAATATTCCAATTCTTGTTGTTAAAATATGTGTAATTATTGCATTTAATTCTATTTTTTTTGAATTGTAGTAGTAATTGACAAAAAGAGTTTTGATTTTCAATTACTGGGTATAATCTTACGCAATAAAACGAGTTGAATTTCTTTTTTCAAGTGAACAGGCATTTTGAACTATTTTTTTACGGATGTTGGCAATGATATCATAAAAAATATCTCGAATAAACCACGGAATAATCCATAAAACGAGGAACAACTGCCATTTTGATTTTAAATAGCGAACAATTTGAAGAGCAGCACTTGATTTTCTATAAATTTTTGATCCGTTAAAAAAATACAAGGTGTTTAACAGGGTCGCATCATATCCTTTTTTCTTTAAAAACTCAACGGCAAATTCACTTTGTAATGAACAGAACATGAGTTTTTCTTCTCGCTCATTTTTGAGGATGAACTGAACGACATAACTACACAAACCACAATCTCCATCATAAAATACAATAGTATCTTCCATTATCTTAACATAGAAACTGAGCGCTCAAGAGCTGAAACAAAAAGATCTATTTCTTCCAATGTATTATACATGGCAAAAGAGGCTCGAATTGTTCCGGGTATTTGAAATAAATCCATTAAAGGTTGCGTGCAATGATGTCCTGTTCGAACTGCGATTCCTTGCTTATCGAGTAAGGTTCCCGCATCAAATGGATGAATGCCATCGATAACAAAAGAAACCACACTTGCTTTGTTCTCCGCCGTTCCAATGATTTTTAGCCCATCAATTTGCGTTAGTTTTTCTTCTGCGTACTTAAGTAATGCATGTTCGTAATTCATTACAGCTTCAATATCCAGTTCGCTCAAGAATTCAAAAGCTTTACCTAGAGCAATTCCACCTGAAATATGCGGTGTACCTGCTTCAAATTTATGGGGCAACTCGTTATAGGTTGTTTTCTCAAAAGTAACTTTGGAAATCATGTCTCCTCCGCCTTGATAGGGTGGAAGTGACTCCAAAATATCCTTTTTTCCATATAAAATCCCAACACCTGTAGGCCCAAATACTTTATGTCCTGAAAAAGCGAAAAAATCACAATCTAATTCTTGAACGTTAATCTGAAAATGTTGAATGCTTTGAGCTCCGTCTAAGAGAACTTTCGCACCCACAGAATGTGCCTTTTCGATTAAGTAGTTTACTGGGTTTATTGTTCCGAGTGTGTTAGATACATGCGTAATTGAAAGTAATTTCGTTTTTTCTGTCAGTAGATTTTCAAATGCTTCTAGGTTTAATTCTCCCGTATTATGAATTGGAATTACTTTCAGAACAAGTCCTTTTCGTTCGCATAACATTTGCCAAGGAACGATATTGGAATGATGCTCCATGTAGGATATCAGAATTTCATCTCCTTTTTGCAAGGTTTCCCCAAAGGATGAAGCTACTAAATTAATAGAGTCCGTTGTTCCTTTTGTAAACAGTACCTCGCATGATTCTTTTGCATGAATGTATTGTTGAATTGTTTCTCGGGCTTGCTCGTACTTGGTGGTAGCTTCTTGACTTAAAAAATGTACTCCCCGATGAATATTCGCATTTTCGAAGGAATAATACTTCGTGATTTCGTCAATTACACTTTGAGGTTTTTGAGAAGTAGCACCATTGTCAAAATAGACCAATTTTTTTCCGTTAACGGAGCGCTCGAGAATAGGGAATTGAGCACGTATTTTTTCGATTGAAAAATTCATATCTTTCATAGTACAAAAGTACGAATCTTTATTCTTTAATAGGAAACTAAAACTTGATAAGTGGCATCAATAACTTTGGCCATTCTTGCAAAATCTAAGGTTTCCATGGTGTCGGTTTCTTTGTGGTAATTTTTGTTTCGATAAAAAGAAGTGTCTGTAATCATTAACGCATCAATGCCTATGTTCCAGTAATTGAGGTGATCAGAAAAATCGATGCCCGGAAGTGACCGTGGTGCCGCAAACTTTTTAGATTTTATTTGCTTCGTTTTCTTATATTTCTTAATAAAATTCTTGACAAATTTACCAGCTGTGTTTTTTCGAACAAGAGTTATGTAATTTCCTTTTCTGCCATAAAACCACTTTAAAATCCCTAATGGATACTCTTGCGAATTTTTCTTATCCGAAAAATAACCAATCATTTCCAAACTTATCATACCCAAAACTTGATCCTTTACTGGTTCAATAGATTTTGCGTGTATGGCACTCCCCATGTAATCTGTTCTAAAGAATGGAGGTTCTTCTAGTGTATAAGCGATTAAATCAATTCGATTTTTCAGTTCTTTTCCTCTAAGCATTCGACTTAACTCTAATAAACCAACAGTTCCACTGGCATTGTCATCAGCTCCTTCTTGATTTCCGCAAACATCGTAATGAGCTCCAACTATTATCCGTTTTTCATTTTTACTTCCAAATACTGCTATTACATTGCGATAGGTTGTTCCATTCGCCCGATAGGTTTGGTAATATACGGAATCGGCCGATTTTTCAAATTCACGATAGATATAATCTGCCACAGAATCAAGCACTTCAGGATTTGCAAAATGACGCGCCTTTTCTCGTTTTGTGATGGTGGTGAGATGTTGTTTTAGGAAAGAAGTATCGCATTTTTCTTGCGATAAAATAGTTGAAACTTGAAAAAGAATACTGAGAAAAAGAAAAGCTGTGATTTTGAGTAAGTTCATGTTTTTATAATTTTTCGGCTCAGTTAATTTAACCAATCATCTATATTTACACTTTGATGTAAAATCCTTAGTATTTCTAATTTTTGCTGATTTTTAATCTTATAAAAAACAAGGTGGGACTTTACAAACGAAACCCTGTATCCAGATCTAATTTGTTCAGCAGATTTTCCAGTGTTGTAGTTTGTTCTTAGGAATTCAAATTCATCTATTATGAGTTTATAATACCTGTCTGCTTGTTCTTTTGACCATTTTTCAAGTGTGTAAAGCCAAATTTTTTCAAGATCCAGGAATGCTTCCGAACTGATTTTAATCTCCAGTTTTTTCATTTATAACCGTGTTCTTACTTCTTGGCGTATTTCTTCTGAAGTGATTTTAAATGTTCTTCAGGATTAAAATCTTCAACCCAACCACTTTCCTCACCAACGATTAAGGCATTTCGTATTTCATTCAATTTTCTTTCTTCGCTTTCTAGTAGACGCAGGGCTGTGCGTATTACCTCACTAACGGATCCATAACGTCCCGATTTTATTTCATTATTGATAAATTGCTCAAAATGATTTCCCAATGAAATTGATGTGTTTTTGCCCATGAATTTTATTTTTAAAAATTAAATATACCAAAAATTGGTAACACATGAAAATGAAATAGTTTTCAATTACTCACTTTTAAATCAATCAAAACAAAAAAGTCGCCTCGAGGACGACTTTCAATTTAATTATTTCAATGAATGTTTAAGCTTGAGCCAACTTAATTAAATTAAGCGCAGAACCTGCTTTGAACCATTCAATTTGTTGGTCATTATACGTATGATTTAATTCAACGGAGTCTTTTGAACCATTCTCGTGGCAAATTTCTAACGTCAAGGATTTACCAGGAGCAAAATCAACTAAATCAACGAAATTGAAGGTGTCATTTTCTTGAATTTTGTCGTAGTCAGCCTCATTTTTGAAAGTCAAGCCTAGCATTCCTTGTTTCTTCAAGTTTGTCTCGTGAATTCTCGCAAATGATTTAACGATAACTGCTCTTACACCTAAGTGACGCGGTTCCATCGCTGCGTGTTCTCTCGATGAACCTTCACCGTAATTGTGATCTCCAATAACAATTGTTGGAATTCCTGCCGCTTTATACGCTCTTTGCACCGCTGGTACTTCTCCGTACTCGCCAGTCAATTGATTTTTAACGTTATTCGCTTTGCCGTTGAATGCATTTTCTGCACCTATCAATAAGTTATTCGAAATATTGTCCAAGTGTCCTCTGTATTTCAACCAAGGACCGGCCATAGAAATATGATCCGTTGTACATTTACCCTTTACTTTAATTA
This sequence comes from Crocinitomicaceae bacterium, assembly GCA_044237035.1. Taxonomy (GTDB): domain Bacteria; phylum Bacteroidota; class Bacteroidia; order Flavobacteriales_D; family Crocinitomicaceae; genus UBA952. The sequence continues at coordinate 6,564 of JBIIFU010000018.1, read as the reverse complement.
AAAGGCGAGCGTTTTCTATATTATTTCCGTCCCACAATGGGAAGTTTTCCAAAAGTTGAAGTCTCGAAGAATTTGGATCAACTGCTACTTGAACATGACTTCCATCTTCAGCTGGCGCTTGGTATCCATTATCCTCAACAGCAAAACCTTTGGTTGGTAATTCATCTCCAACAGGTGCATTCAATTTTACTTGTTCACCTTTTGAATTTGTTAATGTATCTGTAATTGGGTTAAATCCAAGGTCTCCGGAAATTGCCAATGCAGCAACCATCTCTGGAGAAGTTACGAATGCATGCGTATTTGGATTTCCATCTGCTCTTTTAGAAAAGTTTCTATTAAAAGAGTGAACAATTGTATTTTTCTCTTGCTTTTCAGCGCCTTCACGATCCCACTGACCTATACATGGGCCACAAGCATTTGTAAAGATTTTAGTTCCCATTTTCTCAAATGAAGCTAAAATTCCATCTCTGTCTGCTGTGTAACGAACTTGTTCAGAACCTGGATTAATTCCAAACTCCGCTTTTGGTTCAATTCCTTGCTCAACAGCTTGTTGGACGATTGAAGCAGCACGAGCCAAATCCTCGTAAGAAGAGTTTGTACAAGATCCGATTAATCCCCATTCAACTTTTGTTGGCCAACCGTTTGACTCGGCTTCAGCACGCATTTTTGAAACAGGCGTACCTCTATCTGGCGTAAATGGACCATTTACATGTGGCTCTAATTCACTTAAATTAATTTCAATTAACTCGTCGAAATAGGATTGTGGATCAGCATATACTTCAGAATCTCCGGTCAAATGTTCCGCTATTGCATCAGCAGCTTTAACCACTTCCTCTCTTCCTGTAGCTTTCAAATATCTTCTCATGGATTCATCGTATCCAAATGTTGAAGTTGTGGCGCCGATTTCAGCTCCCATATTACAAATGGTTCCTTTACCTGTACATGACAAAGAGATTGCTCCTTCTCCAAAGTATTCAACAATTGCTCCTGTACCACCTTTAACAGTAAGAATATCAGCAACTTTAAGAATTACGTCTTTAGCTGAAGTCCAGCCGTTTAATTTTCCTGTTAATTTAACACCGATCAATTTTGGAAACTTCAATTCCCAAGCCATTCCAGCCATAACATCTACAGCATCAGCTCCACCAACACCAATCGCTACCATTCCAAGACCACCTGCATTTACAGTGTGTGAATCGGTTCCGATCATCATTCCACCTGGGAACGCATAATTTTCTAATACAACTTGGTGAATAATTCCAGCTCCTGGTTTCCAAAAACCAATTCCATATTTATTTGAAATTGACGATAAGAAATTGAAAACTTCGTTATTTTGATTTAAAGATTCTTGAAGGTCTTTGCTCGCACCAACTTTTGCTTGAATTAAGTGATCAGCGTGAACCGTTGAAGGAACAGCTACTTTTTTCTTGCCTGCTTGCATAAATTGAAGCAAAGCCATTTGAGCAGTAGCATCTTGCATAGCCACTCGATCCGGTGCAAAATCAACGTAAGATTTCCCTCTTTCGCATGCTGATGTTGCATTTCCATCCCATAAGTGAGCGTACAATATTTTTTCAGAAAGTGTAAGTGGTTTACCCACAACTTTTCTCGCTGCAGCAATGCGTTCAGGGTATTTAGCATATACCGCCTTAATCATGTCCAAATCAAAAACCATAATTGAATCTTTAGGTGTGTTAATTAATCGAGTGCAAATTTACAAAAAAGCTTTTTTAATTCATTCATAAAATTCCGTCATCAACAGAATTGACAGTATTTACTATCTGAATTGTGCTCAATTCGTTCTTCTGTATCATATAATTCGGTGATAACTTGTTGAAGAAGTTTAGGAAGTAAATCTACAATCTCTTTGAGAGTCAAGGATTCTGAATTCAATTTAAACAATCCTTCTTGAATATTTACCAAGGAATAAACAGCAGTATCATGTGGTAAAAATCCAAATTTCTTTTCGAAAAGTAAGCCGTAAATGGCTAATTGAAGCGCATGTTTGGTAGCTAAAAATGATTTTTTCACATCCCCATTTTCATCCAGCTTAAAAAGAACATGATCAGATTTCACATAGCCAGATTTATAGTCAATAACACGCATTTTGTTATTTTCGCCATCAATTCGATCTACATAACCATGAAGAAGAATTTTTCGTTTTTCAGTACCAATTTCAACCTCGATTTCTGTCGTCAAATAACTTTCTAGTTGATAAATGTAACGTTCAACGCCTTGTTCAATTTCTTGTTTTTCTTTTTCTAAAATCTTCTTAGTTAGTTCCAAAGACATTTTATAACTCAACAAGTTTTTACCAGTTTCAAATGCCTTTTTATTGTTTCCAAAATGCTTCATGAATTGTTCGAACATCAATATTTCAAACTGTTCAAGCATGCTATTTATATCTTCGACTTTCAAAATTATTTTCTCAGCTCGTAAAGGCTTTCCGTTTTTGTCAAAAAGCGCAAATGGCGTATATAATTGTTCGAGAACGGCGTGAATAAAAGTGCCAAAAGTATTAGATTCTATTTCCTCCTCCAAGCTTTCCTCTTCGCCAAATTCAAGTAAATAACGATAATAAAAATCCTTGGGACATTTCATGAATTTATCCAACACTGTGGATGAAAGTGGTTTGTTAAGAAATTCGTCTAAACGTTTGAAATAAAACTCGTCTTTTACAATTTGATCAGTCATTTCAACGCTTTCATCTTCTGGGATATGATAATTCTGTTTTTTAATTGAAATGTTTTTGTTGTGACGCTCAAGCTCCATTTCTAATTGTATGATATACCTGCTCGGTTCTGCACCACCAATAGATTCTCCAGTAGATGAATAGGTGATGAAAAGTTGCGTTGATTGATGCAAAAGACGATAAAAATGATGTGCAAATAACCCTTGTTTGTCCCGCGGAAGAGGTAATCCCAAATATTTTCTCAAATCCATTGGGATAAACGTGTCGATAATATTCGTGGGAGGAAGATTTCCTTCGTTCATTCCTAAAATTAGAATTCGTTCAAAATCGAGCAATCTCGTTTCGAGCAAGCCCATGATTTGAAGTCCATCAACCGGATTTCCATGATAAGCTATACTTTTTTTGAAAGCGTGATTTTTAAATAGGAGTCCAAAACTTTTCAAATTCATTGGAGGTAAACCCTCGTATGAAATGTTTTCTATTTCAATTAAAGAGGAATCAAAATGCTGAACTACAGCCCGTTCAAATAAATGCTTATCTGATAATGTTTCAAAAATTGCTTGATTGGCATTTCGAATATTTTTAATCCCAAGAGACCATTGATCGCTCCAAGATGCTGAAATTAGATTTAACAGCGATACTATTCTCTCCGATAGTTCGAGATTATCAATTCGTTGAACGATTCTATTGTATTTTTTTGAATTTTGCTCAAGCTCCGACATTTGTTTTTTTTCATTTTTGTCAGAACTAGACTGCACAAATGGATGATTGAGAAATTGTTCCAAATCACCAAAGTAAATCACCTCTTCTCCAAATCTTTTTTTGTTTTCTTGAATTCTAAAAATAAGATCAACCCACGTTTTTACCGGTGTAAATTTGAGTGGTAATCCTAGCGTTATATTTGCTTTTTCAACGGATTTTGGAATGTTTCTGAGCATCGGAACAATTAATGCTTCATCAGCAAGTAAGACCAAGGTGTCGTTCAATTGTTCTTTCGATAATTTCGATAATTCCGTTGCTGCCACCTTCACTTGACCTGTATATTGCGCACAATCAATTAGGGTAATTTCTTTCGATGAGGTGGTTAAGTGGTTTTCCGTAAAATCTAGTTCTTTGACATCTAATTCTTGCAATAATTTGCGGAGAAATGCACCTGCTTCGTGAATGTTTTCTGATAAATAATAAGAATCAGCATCGATGAGAATTTCGGCGTTGTGGAAATTTTTCAGGTATTTTATGATTTCCATCTCTGATTTGGAAAGTGCATTGAATCCAGCAAACAAATATTGAATCTTTTGATTGTCGTTTGAATGATCGATTAGGGCAATATTATCCGCTACCCATCGATAGGCTCGACCTGAATAGGTTCTGTTTTTTGAAAGTAGTTTTTCATTCAATCGTTGGTAGTAATCCGGTAATTTTTCCCAAAAAGCCATGAATTTTTGCTGGGTAATGGAAAGTTCTTCTATGTCCATATTCCAACTTTCTAATTCACGAATATCTTTTAAGTTTCGAAAAACCTCTGAATGATCCAATAAATAGCGATCAATTTCATCAAAATCTTGAAGTAGTGTTTGTCCCCATCCCATAAATTGGTCAAAAGATAATTCACCTTGTTCAATCGGATTTGATTCTTGAATACGGTATAATTCAATGAGTAATCGTGTCTTATCGAGAATAGAGTAGGGGCAAACGGAACGAATCCAAGCATCAATCGAAATGATTTTTGGAGAAAAAATTGGTTTCCCATATTCTTCGTACAACGATTTGTAAATGAATTTGATAGCACGTTCATTTGGCACAATGATTACCAAAGATTCCAAAGAATAATCGTTCGAATTAATGAACTTTGCAAGTTTATTCGTAAATTTCATGCTTTGAAATTAAGCAAATTATTGGTTTCGAGGGATTCAAAAGTATGAGAATAGGTAAAAAATTTTCAATGAAATGTGTAAAGTTTGGGTTCTGCTTTACTGGCTTCCTATTCATTAATTCCGTTTGTAATGGTCAAGCACTGAATTATTTTCTCTTGCGGGAAGCATATGTTCACGAAGGAGGATCCTATGTTTTAAGTAGCACAGGAACTCCTGAAGATTTGATTCATAATTCGGATACAATTCTTGCTAAAAGTAAGTCAGGTTCATACTGTTCAGGGTTTACATTTTACTTACTTTTCAATACCTTGAAAGAAAATGGTTTGTTAGAAGGATATACGAAATCAGAACTTAAAAGAATCCAAAAAGAGTGGTATGGAAATACGAAAGAGGCTTTTGAGACGCAATGTTTGTATGTATTAGAGAAGGAAAAGCTAGGTCGAAAAGTAGAGTGGGAGGACGCTGAGCCGGGTGATTTTGTTCAATTTTGGCGAAATAATAAATCGGGTCATTCGGTATTGTTTTTGGGGTGGGAGAGAGATTCCGTTGGTGTTATTTCCGGTTTGAAATATCGCAGTTCGCAGACAAAAACTGATGGAATTGGTGATCGCATTGAAGCGATTGGAACTGGCCCAAAAGACATAAACAGATGGCGTTTATACATTGCTCGTTTAGAAAAATCAGAGGAAACATTTTCAGAAAATCCATTCTCAGGTCAAAAAAACTAAAATTTGCTTGGTTCAACGCTCAATAGAAAAATAAATCTGCTTAATTTAGCACTTTAATCAATTCATGGCACTAGACAAAAACGGCATTGCAAAAAGAATTGCACAAGAACTTCAAAATGGTTGGTATGTAAACTTGGGAATTGGTATTCCAACGCTTGTTGCCAACTATATTCCCGAAGGTATTGAGGTAGAATTTCAGTCAGAAAATGGAATTTTAGGTATGGGACCTTTTCCATTTGAAGGGGAAGAAGATGCCGATTTGATAAATGCGGGTAAACAAACGATTACCGCTCGAAAAGGTGCAGTGTATTTTGATTCTGCCATGTCTTTCGCAATGATTCGTGGTCAGCACGTGCAATTGACGGTTTTGGGAGCAATGGAAGTTTCTCAAAATGGAGATATAGCCAATTGGAAAATACCTGGAAAGATGGTAAAAGGTATGGGAGGTGCTATGGATTTAGTAGCATCGGCTGATAACATTATTGTTGCGATGTTGCATACAAACAAGGCCGGTGAGTCAAAAATTTTGAAGCAATGTACTTTGCCACTAACTGGTGTTGGATGCGTTAAGAAGGTTGTAACAGAAATAGCAGTTTTGGAAATAAAGGATGGTAAGTTTTATTTGATTGAGCGAGCACCTGGAGTGAGTGTGGAAGAAATTGTTTCTAAAACAGAAGGAGAGTTGGTTGTTCCCGAGTTTGTTCCGGAAATGAAATTAGATTAATCTGAAAACGATCAGATTATAGTTAAATATTATGCCCACGTGGTGATCCCGATCTCGATAGCTATCGGGACTATCGGGATGGTAGACACGCTGGGATGAAAAAGTATAATGCCCACGTGGTGATCCCGATCTCGATAGCTATCGGGACTATCGGGATGGCAGACACGCTGGGATGAAAAAGTATAATGCCCACGTGGTGATCCCGATTACTATCGGGATGGTAGACACGCTGGGATGAAAAAGTATAATGCCCACGTGGTGATCCCGATTACTATCGGGATGGTAGATACGCTGGGATGAAAAAGTATAATGCCCACGTGGTGATCCCGATTACTATCGGGATGGTAGATACGCTGGGATGAAAAAGTATAATGCCCACGTGGTGAAATTGGTAGACACGCCATCTTGAGGGGGTGGTTCGCTACGCGTGTGCTGGTTCGAATCCAGTCGTGGGCACTTTTTTAGAGGCTAAATCGTTGTAAATAAACAGTTTAGCCTTTTTCTTTCCCGACATTTTCCCGACAATTATTTTATTTCTTCTTATAA
>JBIIFU010000070.1:0-6295 GCA_044237035.1 Crocinitomicaceae bacterium | reverse complement strand
CAGCTTGTTCCTCGAGCCATTGATTTAATTCTAAAACTTGTTCAGGTCGAATGGGATCATCACATGAAAAAAGTTGTAACATTCTTGAAACGCCAATATTCAGACTGATTTTTTCTTGAATACCATGAGAATCTACTAAAATGAATTCAGTGCTTCCACCTCCAATATCCATAATTAGCGATGGAACTTCAAAATCAATGGTTTTTGCAACTCCTTTGTAAATGAAATCTGCCTCTTCATTACCAGAAATCACAACGATTTCAACTCCTACATCCTTTTTGATTCTTTCTACAAATTCGGTTTGATTTTTAGCATCGCGAATGGCACTCGTTCCAATTGCTCTAATTTCAGAAACTCCAAAAGATTCAGCTATTGTTTTAAAATGACTCAAGGCTTTTTCAGCTCGTAAAATAGCATCTTCAGTAATAATTTTCTGATTGATTCCCCCCATTCCGAGTGCAACACCATCTTTTTCAGAATGAATTCTTCGCCATTTCCCCTCAATCAATTCTGCAATTAATAAATTGAACGTATTTGTTCCTAAATCTATTACTGCTTTACGAATTACTTTTGACGGATCCATTGTATAAAATGTTTGAACGATACTCGATGACCAAACGCTAATATACCATTTTTAAAAATTCTTGCAGCAATTTGAATTGATAAAAAAGAAGAAACAAGAAGTACAAGAAATGAAAGAACGATAGTATAAGATTCACCATTGACAAACCCTTGAGCCAATTTCACCATTGCTACCATTGGTGAGGTGAAAGGAATGTAAAATAGGAAATTAACAATCGTACTATCCGGATATTCAACAGTGATATAACCAGCATAAATGGAAATTGCAAATAACCCAATGAGCGGAATGATAAATTGCTGACCATCACTTTCGGACCCAGAACTTGCTCCAATTACAGCAAAAAATGCTGCGTAGAAAACATATCCGATGGAGAAAAATGCCAAGAACACAGGCAAAATTACTCCGTAATTAATTCTTTCATAAACGAGTTCTACAACTTTATTCAGATAAAGGGCATTTGACGTTTCCACTTCAGAACCTATCATTGTTGAAACTTGATTAGCTCCGTCATAGATATTTAGAGCGAATTGTTCACGCAGAAAATAAAGTCCTACTGCAATGAAAATAAACCAAATAATGAATTGAATAAATGCAACAAGCCCTAATCCAATAATTTTACCCAGCATCATTTCGGTTGATTTTACAGAAGCCAGAATTACCTCTACAATGCGATTGCTTTTGTCGCGAGTGGTACTTCTTAGTATTGTCATTCCAAATAGAAAAATAAAAATCATGGTTAACAAACCAAATGAAAAACCAGACCAACCGGCCAAATGATCTTCCTCTTGTCGTGGGTCGTACACATTTCGAAAGGCTAAGTTTAATGGTTGCTTTATCTTCTTGTAATCTGACATGCTGATTTTAGAAGTTTCGTTAACCATTACCTCTTCAATTCTACGTTCTAATTGCGATCTTATAGCAATTTGTCGATCAACTGAAGGTTTTGAGCGGTACCAAACAAAGCACGTTTTATTTTCTAAGACCTTATGATTTACATCCAATAAAGCATCGTATTGTTGAAACTCTGGTTTGGTTCTGAAATCTTCAAAACTGACGTATTCTTTTGAAAATTGGTAATTTACCTTTCCATTTTTTTGCGTGTGAAGAATTCCTTCTAAAATATTTCCTTCATCTGAAACAAGAAGTTTTACCCGGTCTTTCCCTTCATCTCCAGCTTTGAAAAGAAAAAATAGGGTAAGCAAAAGAATACATGGTCCGACAAAAAGAAACAGCAGAAAAAACTTTGAGCTCAGTCTTTCTTTAATTTCACGTTTTGAAATAATCCAACTATTTTTCATCGATTTGTGTTGTTTCAGTTGATTGTACATTTGTTAAGAAAACGTCATGCATACTTGGCATTACCTCCCAAGCAGCCTCCAATTTAACTTGACCGATTAGCGCTTTGAGTAAGTCTTCAAATTCAGCTGAGGAACGCATGGCAACGGTTGCTTCAAAACGATTGGAACCCAATTCTTTTTTGTCAATTAATTCAAAATCTGTCCAAAGAGCATTTACAAAAGCAATCATATTTCCTTGAAAACGTAGTGCGTAATGGCCTTTTTTAATGGATTCACGAAGATTAATAACTTCCCCTTCACACATTTTACGTGATTGGTGAATAATGGCTGCTCGATCACAAATTTCTTCCACACTTTTCATATTATGTGTCGAAAGTAAAATCGTTTTGCCTTGAGTTTTCATTTCTTTTAGAATGGTTAAAATTAACTCAACATTAATTGGATCAAAACCACTCAAGGGTTCGTCTAAAATTAACAACTTCGGCTCGTGTAAAATAGTTCCAATAAACTGAACTTTCTGAGCCATTCCTTTGGATAGTTCTTCAATTCGTTTATTCTTCCAGGAAGTAATATCTAACTTTTCAAGCCAAAATTCAGATTTTTTTATTGCTTCTTGTTTATTTAGACCACGTAATTGACCAAGAAAAACAAGGTGATCGAGCACTTTCATGGAACGATACAAACCACGTTCTTCAGGTAAATATCCAATAGATTCTAAATGGCGTTGTTTTAATGGTTCTTTGTCAAAATAAATAGTTCCTGAATCAGGTTGTATTATTTGATTAATTATTCGAATTAAGGTTGTTTTTCCTGCTCCATTAGGCCCTAAAAGACCAAAGATTTCTCCATTGTAGATTTCCAAAGAAACATCATCTAGCGCAAATTTGCCCTGAAAGCGCTTTGAAACATTTTCAATTTTTAAGATACTCACTTAGTAGATTTTTATCAAAAATACCGAGAATAAGCGTTATTGAATTGGCTTTACTGTTAATGTTTCAACAAGAGATTTTTAAAAGAGGGATTTTCTTAAAATATCAAATGAAATTGAGGGGTATTCATTGCAGAATATGATTAAATTTACGTTCAAATTACTATCAAATATGATTAAAGGAAAAACTTGGTCTTTTGGTTTACTAGTGTTTAGTTTGATCATGATTTCTTGCTCCTCTCAAAAAGGAATGAGAATTCAGGTTTTGCGTCCTGCTCATATTACAGTTCCAAAGGAGATAAAAAGTTTGGCAATTGTCAACAGATCTATCCCATCCACGATTGCAACAATTGAAGGTACTTTGTCAGGTGAAAAACCAGTAACAGACAAGGATTTGTCAGAAGAATGTATCAGAGGTCTGTCAGAAATACTTTTGACTTCAGAGCGTTTTCAAATAACCCGAGTTGATACAACTATTCAATCTTCGGATCCCAAAAGTCTCAATTTTGGTTCCCCAATGGCATGGAATGAAATAAATGATCTTTGTCAAAGATTAAATGTAGATGGTTTATTAGTTTTGGAGTTTTTCGATACTGATTTTATGATTGATAATCCAATTGGGGCAGCAAATCAAGTAATACAAGGAGCTTTACAAGGAGGGAATAGAGAAATCACAGTAACAGGAATTGCAAAGGCTACAGCTGGTTTTAGGGTTTATTATAATAAAGAAAAAACAATTGCTTACGAGGATCGTTTTTTTTTCAGACGCAGATGGACAGAACGATCTCTATCAGTGCAAGAGGCTATGGCTAAAATGATTCGAAAAAGTTCGGCGCTAGTACAAGTGAGTAATGAAACAGGAAAAGAATTTGCTTTTAGCATTGTTCCATTATATGTTTGGGAAAATCGAGTTTTATTGAAAGGAAAAGGAATGTTAAAGGTGGGGGAGAGGCAAGCACTCTCAAAAGATTGGGAAGGAGCTTTGCAATCATGGATGAGAATCTACGAGAATTCCTTAAAAAGAAAAGAAAGAGCCAAGGCCGCACATAATATTGCTTTTGCTTATGAAGTACTTGGTGATTTAAAAACAGCTCAAAACTATGCTTCAAAAGCCTATGTTGAGGGAGGTAAAAAAGCTTCATTAGAATATTCATCTATTTTAGATCAATTGATTCGTCAGCAAGATAAAATCAAAGAGCAGATGAAAAATTTTCAATGACAAACTCTAACTAATTAAATTTATTTTTGAATATTAATATTTCTCTTTATGCAAAGCATTTTAACGCATCTTCAAGTAGATCAAAAAATTACCAGGTTGGCCCACCAACTTATAGAAAACTGTTATGGTGAGAATGAAATTTTTCTGGGTGGAATATGTGGAAATGGAATCTTACTTGCACAAAAAATGAAGGCAATAATTGAAAGTGAATCTGAGTTGAAAACACAAGTTTTTGAAATTAGTCTTGATAAAATAGATCCACTTTCGCATCCAATTTCTTTGTCTATTCAAGAAGAAACCTTGAATAATGCTTATGTTATATTAATTGATGATGTTATTAACTCTGGTAGTACTATGCAATACGCATTAAAAAAAATGCTTCAAAAACCAACTAAAGCGATTAAAACAGTTGTGCTTATTGATCGAATGCATAGAAGATATCCAATTAAGGCTGATTTTGTGGGAATGAGCCTTTCCACAACATTAAAAGAGCGCGTAGAGGTATTTTTAGAACCAAATTCATATAAAGCAATCTTGGTATGATAAATCGAATTACTGAATCAGATTCCCTCCATAATAATTTGGAGAAAATGTCCACATTGGAGTTACTTCAAGGAATTAATCAAGAAGATCAAAAAGTAGCAATTGCCATTCAAAAAATCATTCCTGAAATAAGCAAATTTGTTGAGGAAGCTGCGGAAAAAATGAAAGAAGGAGGGCGCCTTTTTTACTTAGGGGCTGGAACAAGTGGTCGACTTGGAATTGTTGATGCCAGTGAATGCCCACCCACCTTTGGTGTAGAACATGGTTTAGTAGTTGGAATTATTGCAGGAGGAGATCAAGCGATTCGAAAAGCCGTTGAATTTGCTGAAGATGATATGGAACAAGGTTGGAAAGATTTAATGGAATTTTCTATTTCAAAAAATGATATAATTGTCGGAATAGCAGCCTCTGGTTCAACCCCCTATGTTCTTGATGCAATCGATCAGGCAAATAAAAATGGAAATTTAACCGCTGGTATAACTTGCAATCCAGGAAGTCAATTGGCCTTAAATGCGAAATATGGATTAGTTGCTGAGGTAGGTCCTGAGTTTGTAACGGGCAGTACGCGTATGAAATCTGGAACGGCACAAAAACTAATTTTAAATATGATTTCTACAAGTTTGATGATTAAACTTGGTCGTGTCAAAGGGAATAAAATGGTTGATATGCAATTGAGTAATAATAAGTTAATTGATCGAGGGACACGGATGATCATGAACGAGTTAAATATTGACCAAAATACTGCTGCAAATCTCCTGGAAAAATATGGATCCGTTCGTAAAGCAGTTGATAATTACAGAAAATAATTAATTCACCTAGGTTTTATTGATTTACGTTAATCTCTATATTTAATTCTTCTTTCTTGCAAGGTTGCAAGGATTTTCATTCCAATTTAAAACATAGCAATTTTATATCATTAATGATTAAAAATAAATGCTATGAACAAAAAAACAATTTATCAGATGATCGTAGATCAAAGTGGATCTATGTCAGGTTCCGAATCTCAAGTGATCGAGGGATTTAATGGACAATTAAACTCGATTCAAACCATTCAAAAGGAATTTCCTGATCAGGAATTGATAATGGGGCTTCGATTTTTCAATTCTCAAGTTGAAAGAAATGCTGTTCCTTTTAATAATGTCAGCACAATCGCTCCCTTAAGCAGAGAAGTATACCGTCCTGATGGATGCACAGCGCTACTCGATGCTATTGGAAAATCAATTTATGACATTAAAACGCAATTTGGTCATGAAATTGAAGAAAATCTTGCGACTGTAGTATTGATTATTATTACCGATGGTTATGAAAATGCTTCGCGCTTTTACACCTATGGAGATATTCAACGAATGGTAAAAGAACTTGAGGCAACCGAAAAATGGAATTTTACTTTTATGGGTGCTGATTTAGATGCTATGGCCGTTTCTCAAAATATTGGATTTAGCAAGGATAGTTATCTTTCGTTCAGTAAGGAAAATTATGCTGACGTAAATAATGCGTACTTTAATGCTGCAGCAAGGCATTATGCTGAATCTAAAAAAAGTGGTACTCGATCTTCAGGATTTTTTTCTATCTTTAATAAAAAAGATTTGCGTTAATGAGAGTTCATCTTGTGAGATCAAAGGAGTATTCTGTACACTCCTTCCAGTCGGTGTTACAACTTTTAAATCAATTCAAGGGGCCAGTCGAATTTCTGGCCTCTGAATCTGATAGTGAAATTACCAATG
>JBIIFU010000041.1:0-21506 GCA_044237035.1 Crocinitomicaceae bacterium | reverse complement strand
TCCCATTGATAAAAGAATATTTACAAGAAGGGTTGATTAGAAATGCTAAAGAAGAATTCAATAATTATTTCGCTACTCGAATAAATAAATCACTTTTTGAATGAGCAAGCCATTAGATGTTTTTTGCGAAGTGCCTTGCTTAACTGAACAATCAAGACAGTTAAGTGGAATTGCTTTGCAAAAGAAATGGTTTAAATCGGCTGACAAAAGAATTATTGGCCAGTACCTCCAAAAGTTTATAGACTATAATTCAGCGCAATTCAAGTTCATAGGGGTTCAACCATGTATTATTGGCTCTGACCAAAATACCTCATTGACTTTTCGTTCTTCCAGTTTTATTGGTACCATTCCTCTAAGAGCATCTGACACAGGAAAGCAAATAGGTGATTTTGTTGTAATGCCAAGGTTTACTGGTCGTGACCGTTTTGAAGATTACATTGAAATTCTGAATTTACTTGGAACAGAAATAAGCCCAGAAGTTATTGACAGTTTGCCGCTTGCTTCTGGTAAAAACTTTCGACCACCGTTATATTTAGAAGCAGTGAAATTCATAGCTTCTCTTGAAGCTTTACTATCAAGACCTTGGCGTAAGTTTGACAATATCGAGAAAATATCTAGCCAACCTTCTGGACAAATCAATTGGAACAAATACATCACCAACGAATACAAAATTGAAAATCGTTTAAAGTTTCCAACTCGAAAAAATATTTTAAGTGAGTTTCATAGCGAATATGCCGAAGTACGATATGTATTTGACATTTGTAAGAATGAATTACTTTCTTCCAATACGCCACAAAGAATAAAAAACACAATCCGTGTAAAGCTTAGTTTCATTGAAGAAAAGTTGTATCACCATAAACCTAAAGCGACAAATAATATTGTTGCCAAATCATCTGACAGCCCAACAGTAAAAACGTGTAAAGAACAAGCTAATAAAATTCTTAACTTTAATTTGGTTGACAGCACAGCTTGGAGAGTAGACTTCTCAGATGTTTTTGAAAAATTCGTTCAGCACATTTTCAAAGCAGTTGCTAAAGAGACCGGAGGGAAATTATTTCCAAATTTCAAGTTCCACTCACGAACTTCTAAGCATTATTCGTGGGATCTAAAACACATTGAACCAGACGCTATATATCAAAAGGAAAACCTCTTAGTATTCATAGACGCTAAATACAAATCAAACCTTTATAACAAATTCGACAATAGCGAAACTCTGAAAGAGGACCACAGACACGATTTACACCAAATTATGGCTTATACTTCTTTTAGTAAGACAGACTTTAAATATGGGTTCCTTTGTTATCCATCAGACCGATTAGAATTAAAAACAATAAAATATAAGAACGGAATAAACGAAGTAACAAACACTGTTTTAGTAATGGGCATTCCATTAAAAAAAGACAGTATAAATGAAGCAAAGCGACTATTGACAAATGAACTTAACAAGCTTGAAAGAAGAACAACGACCCGGTAACAGCACCTACCCAAAAGGCGGGGTTTCGTGTTCCAAAGACAGTTTTGTAGTTAATCTAACATTAGTTTTTCAAATCAAGTTTTGTGGTAAAAGTCCCGCCCTTCGGGTAGCCGCAAAACGTTAGCAGTAATAATATGACAGAACACTATATAAAATATTACGACCTAGAAAATTACATCTTGACTGATGTTAAAGAAGGTTTTCATTCCAACGGATATTTGAATGCTTTTGACTTTTTTTGCATTATTATTTGGAAAGCGAATCGAGCAAAAACAAGAATTTCCCAACGGCTTTTGAAGCACAATTCAGACCTTGAAGCTTCGATTGAGGATTTGACGAGGAAAATATTTATTGCTGGAGACGACAAAGAAAAATTAAGGGTACTAATTGAGGAGTATAAGTTCAGACTACCAATGAGTTCCGCTATTTTAGCGATATTGTACCCAGAGAATTTTACAGTTTATGACATCAGAGTTTGTGACACATTAACAAATTTCAAAGATTTGGACAATACGACAAATTTTGAAAAGAAGTGGTCAGGTTATCAATCTTATGTTAGAGAAGTTCAAAATTATGAACCAAAAAACCTTTCACTCAGGGACAAAGACAGATTTCTATGGGGTAAATCGTTTTACGAACAATTGAGTACCGATATAAACAACAAATTCGAAAAGACAGACAAATATATCGCAAACGACTAAAAAAGTACTACCGCTAACAGCGTGTAAGCAATATTGCCTTGCCGCAGGCGCAACACAAGGCAACATCGCCTACACGCAAAACGTTAGTAACTATTACCACTCCCTAACCATACTCAAAAATAAATTTGCATACGGTGCGTTATTGGTGTATATTTACACCAAAATACAATCAATATGAGAAGACAAAGCATTTCCTTTACTGAGCCAAATGATGAATGGCTAAAAAGTCAAATTGACAAAAAAGAATATTCAAGTAAGAGTGAATTGGTTAATGATCTAATTCGTCAGGCAAGAAATCAGCAACAGCAAATTGACTTAATTCGGCTAAAGCTAGACCGTGCTGAGAAATCAGGATTCACAAGTGATTCCAAATCAGAAATTCTAAAGCAATCTAAAAAGTTGCTGAATGGCTAACTATAAATTAAGCAATGTTGCCAAGGAAGACCTGATTCGCATTCATCATTATGGCGTAAAACGATTTGGGATAAAGCAAGCAGATAAGTACTTTGAATCTTTCTTTGTCCACTTTGACATTATCGCTGAAAATCCACAATCATTTGAATCTGTTGATTTCATCAAACCCGGATATAGACGCTGTGTTTGTGGTGTAGATAGTATATTCTTCAAAATGAATGACGATGTAGTAGAAATTATGGCAATCATTGGGCGACAAGATCTTAATCAATTGACTTAGATTTAGACGATTACTAACACACGTCTGGCGCAAGACCCGAATTTTTTTTACGAAAAATGAATAATTTAAAAACTTAAGATCTTGGATCACAACTAATATTAATTTTTAAAATCGCCACCTTCGCCAAGCGGCAAACCGTTAACCCCCTTACCCCCATGACCCCAGAATTTGAAACTTATTTCGCCGCATTTCCACAAGAAACACAAGATATGCTTCGGGAAATGTATGATATTGTTAAAGCGGTTTTACCTAAAGCACAAGAAAAAATAAGCTACGGAATGCCTTGTTTTTACCAGAAACAAAACGTGGTGTATTTTGCAGCATTCAAAAACCATATTGGGTTTTATCCAACCGCATCGGGAGTAAAGGCCTTTGAAAATGAACTTGTTGGACTTAAATTTTCCAAAGGAGCTATTCAATTCCCTCTAGACAAACCAGTTCCTAAAGAATTGATTCAAAAAATTGTTTTATTTCGCTTGGATGAGATGAATAATAGATAGATATAATGCATTAAAAACGATAGAGTAAACAAGTCTATTTTCGCAAGGTCTGAATATTTTACATTACCTTTGTCTTGATGCGATTAATCAAGGAAATTCCCCACGAGCGTTATCGAATATCGGTACATAATTACAACGCCAAATATTTGATTAAAATTGAACTTGGTCAATTTGAGCAAACCTTTAAAATTGGCGAAACAGATGTTCAATCGCTTGATGACCTCGAAGGAATGCTAACGCCTCAATTGCTGTCCAACTGTCTTCATCGCTTTATTCAAATGCGCGAAGACTGGGAAAGTGCCTTTCAACAAAAAAATACAACTCATGAATAAATTAGTGCTTTTTGCTTCCATTTTTGGATTTATTGTTCTCGGATGTTCAGATAACAAACCAAAACCATCTACCACGCCAACCGTTGATAAGCGAGATATGAAAGGATTGAAAATCGCTTACTATAATAGCGATACATTGAAAGAACAATTTATCTTTTTTAAGGAACAAGATTCATTAATGACTTCAAAACAAAAAGCTTTTGAATCCGAACTTCAGCGCAAACAACAAGAATTTGAGGCCTTTATTAGCAAAAATGAAGGAATGATGAAACAAGGATTACTGTCTGAAAATGAACAAGCTGCTTTATCTCAAAAAGCACAAGCCATGCAAAAACAAATTATGGATTATCAGCAAAATCAAGGACAAGCATTAGAGAAAGAGGCTATAGATAAAATGACAGTGATTGGAAATAAAGTAGAGAAATTTGCTAAAGAGTTTTCGCAAAAAAACAAAATTGATGTTCTACTTATACATGGAAAAGGGGGACAAATTGGTTATATAGACACAAGCATGGACGTAACCAAAGAATTTGTGAACTACCTAAACGAAAAACAAGCAGAAATCGCTAAAGAATTGAAGTAAGATGTTGATTGCTCAACAAAAACAACAAGAAAATATTGCCGAGTATATCATTTACATGTACCAAATGGAAGATATTGTTCGTGCCTTTCAATTTGATCTGGATAAAATAGTTCAGTACATTGTCCAACCAGCAGTGAAAACCGACCATGAACTTGCGGATAACAAAAAGTGGTTTGAAGATGTTATTCGTCAAATGAAGGCTCAGCGTCTGGAACAACAAGGGCATCTAGCAGATATTCAAGATGTTGTAATTGAGTTATCGTATTTACACAACACGCTTTTGACTGTTTACAACGACGAAAAATACAAAACACTAAACGAACAAGGAGCAACAACTATTGATGAATTCAAGTCAAAATCGAATTTAAAAGACAAGAACAACATTGAAATCCTCTTGCACGCCATGTACATGAAGTTGCTCATGCGTTTGAAAAAGCAAGAAATCAGTTCAGAAACAGCGGAAGCGTTCGATACAATGCGTATTCAATTGGCTTATTTGGTCAAAGCCTATCACCAGATGAAGAATGGGACGTTGAGCTATTTACAGAATTAAGAATAATCTTTCTTGATGTTAATAGATCAGAAGGTTCATAATAAACTAATAACGAGTCCCCAATTAAAGCGCTATCTGATTAAAGTAATATGACCGTGGAAAACTTCTGACCCTCCACCAAAATAATTTGCGGTTAACTTATAAAAATAAACTCCATCATTTGCTTCTGTATCATCAGATGTTTTTCCATTCCAACCGCCATTTATATCTGTAAACTGGTAAATTTCATTGCCCCAGCGATTTAAAATCACACATTCTATAGACTCAACACAAACTGCCGTTACTTTCCAAATATCGTTAGTTTGATCATCATTTGCCGTTAATACATTCGGAATTATAATTGAAGATTCGCCAGCAGTCATTACTAAGTTTTCCAATTGATTATAGGCACAGCCATTAGCATCTATTACATTCAACTCATAAACGCCAACGCCTAAATCTAACAGTGGTTCTTGATTTTGTACAATCGTTCCATTAACTGAATATTCGTAAGGACTTGTTCCCCCTATCGTTCCATTGATAACAAGTGCACCGTTATCTAAACCACAATTGGGATCTGTTAAGCTTACTTGAATTAAGGTTGGCCCTGCGAATTCCGGAACGGTAAAGGGTTCTTGGTAGGAGCAGTTATTTGCATCAAGAACAGAAATTGTATAAGGGCCTTGAGCCAGACTATCAAAGACTTGTCCCGTTGAATACAAGCCATTGTCAATGGAATAGGTATATGGTGAAATCCCTCCAGTAGTTGTAGCCAAACTAATTATCCCTGTGTTTTCATTACATTGTGTGGCAGTAATATTTGCACTTATATCAGTTGGCGGTGTAGTTGTTGAAACAAGAATAGTTGTATCACCTGTACAAATTCCATCAGTAAAAGTAATTAAATAGGTACCCGCGATCAAATTTGCAGCGCTATCAATAGAGGAATTAACTCCACTTGGCCAAGTAAATGTGTACGTTCCACTAGGAGAAACATCAATATCAATAGCTCCATTTGCTTGTTGGCAAGTAGAATTATAAATCGTTGCCGTAGAAGTTAATCCGGTGCTTGGAAGAATGGCTATGGTTGTGTCAAAGGCACAAGTATTGTCTGAAATACTAACTTGATAAGCTCCTGGAGCAAGATCGGCAGCACTATTTGTAGTTGAAATGGCAGGGGTCCATGTATAAGTAAATACGGAACTATTTGGCGTATTATCTACGATAATTAAACCGTTATTTTCCCCGCATGTGGTTTGTTGAATTTGAAAAAACGATTCAAAAGGCACTGGGTTTTGTAATACAATAGTAGTGTCTAAACTACAAAATCCTTGCTCAATTGTTATCGTGTAGGTTCCTTGGGATAAGTTTGTAGCTGAATTACTGGTAGATACAGCGGGCGACCATGTATATGTATAAATTGGATCATACGGATCAATTGTTATTGAACCATTATTTTGCAAACATCCCGGCTGTTGTATTATGGTTGTTAAATTAAATGGATTGGTAACAATACTAATGTTATAGGTCTCTTGGCAGTTATTTGCATCGGTAACAACCACTTGATAGTCGCCCTCACATAAATTTGTAGCTGTTTGCGTCATTTGATTCAAAGGGTCATTCCACTGATAAGTAAATGGAGCTTGACCTGATGTAACATTAACCGTTCCCGTCCCGTTGCATTGAGCAACACCACTAAACAGTGCACAATTTGCAGGGTTGTTGCATGAGCCATAGGATGTGTTTTCCATGGCCAAGGTATTTGACCATCCTCCACCGTCGGGCATTCTGTGATAGGTCATTCCTTGTGATGAAGCACCGAGTGTAGCTGTTAGACCCATTCCAGAAATTTGATTGAATGATGCTAGCGTTGTGGTGCCTCCAGGCAAACTATTATTCGTTGGAATGCATGGGCTTTGATTTAAGTCTCCGGCATTTGGATTAGACCACCTAATTGCATCTTGAGGGACGCCCTGCGAATCATAGAAGGCAAACCAAGAACCAGAATTTTGAAACCAAATTCGGCTGTTGTTAATTCCACCATCGATGCACGCTTCATTATTTAAATTTCCTACAACTACATCAATGGTTCCTGTAGGAGCAGGAGTGGCATTTTGTCCACGAACTAATACAAAACCGAGTGGAGGAACAATTGTTCCAGGTGGCAAGACAAAGGCCATCCCGTCTGAGGTTCCGGGATTTATAGATGCGGTTGAATTATAGCTTCCAAGTATGTATCCCGAAATATCTACCGAATCACACCAATTTGGATTAAATAGTTCAATCCATTCACCCATGCCGGCCCCAGTAGGAGAAGCACCATAAATAGACCCATCACCTGAATTTGGGAAAATATTTATTTCATTAATTAAAATTGAAGGACCGTTGTAATTGCAAGGCTCACATACCGAGTTTTGTTGAACACTTACTGATGCAACTAAACCACAACCTGGACAATCTTCTGTTAAAACGATTGTCGTATCTTTCGTGCATCCCGCAAGATTTGTAATAGTAATTTGATAGCTGCCAGCAGCTAGATTATCAGCGCTACTTACAGTTCCCGTTGTTGGAAAAGGCCAATTGAAAAAATAAGTATCGTTTGGTAAAGGAGCAAATGTAATAATACCATCTGTATTTCCACATGTTGGCTGGGTAATAGTGGTATTTAATTGAAAACTAGGTATTGATGGGTTGCACGCTCCGTTACAAGCGTTAATTGAAGGTGTGGCACTTGTTGCCCAACTCGACCCGCCATCAACAGTTCGGTGAATAACGGTTCCTATTGAAGGTGATTGACCCGCGTAGAAAACATTTGGAGATGATAAAGGTAATTGTGCTGGACCATTCAATGAGCTAATTGACGAACAAGTTGTTCCTTGGGCAATAAAAGTTGGAGCAACGGAAATATCAGAGTCTGCGCCCCATTTATTTGCTTCATTTGCATTTACCGTCCAGTAAACCGCGTCAATAGGTGTACCTGTAATATCCCAAAGCATAAGGTAACCATCACCATTAGGAATATACCATCTATCGGCATCAGTGCTTAAATTGGCGGAAGAACATTGCGTAAAAAGATTGATAGTCGCTCCTGAATTCGGTCCTCCGATGGATAAGAAACCATTTCCAGGAATTACTGTTCCTGCTGGAAATCGAAATGTTCCATTTATTCCTGTCCCAAAATTTGTATTGAATCCAATTAAATAACAACTAATATCTACAACACAAGCTGAAGAGTTATATAATTCAATGTACTCAGATCCATAGGTTGATTGGGAACACATTTTAAGGGATTGAAATTGAGAATTTGTGGAATTGGTTTGTGGATTAACCATAACCTCATTAATAACAATCTGGCTATTTAAAACATGAACAAAACCGAAAATTAAAAATAGAGTAATTGACTTCTTCATAGTTCAATGATTATTTTTCATGAGATAAGATTTAACAATATACGACAAAAATTCAAATTCTATATATTTCAGTTTAGCAGAACTAACATTTAACATTACAACAATTAACATCAGTGCGTTTCATTTTTTATAATGTATTCGTAAACGATATCAATTTTTTGTCTAAAGTTACTGATAGTATTTTTAAGTAAAACATCAGGAATTATAGCCTCTTTTTGAATGATAAAATCCGGTTTTGTATAACTACGCATGGTAGAAGTAAGCACATCAACTCCAGTATTTTTAAGTGTAAATGAAATGGGATTTCCACAAGTACCTGTTATTGGCCCCATGCAGGGCTCTCCTAAAATCAATCCGCGATTTATTTGTCTAAACCAAGAAGCACAGTCAACACTTGCTGAAATTGATGTTCCATTTATGGCTAAAAAACATTTTCCAAGGTATTTTTTATCAAGAAATTTATCTCGGGTTACATGAATTTCTCTTATTGTATCTAAAGAACCAAAAGGGAGATTGTATAGCCTATAATTATTTTTATTTTCTTGGCTTGGGATTAATGTTTCTTGGAGCTTATAAATTAGTTTTACAAAGAGGTTATTGGATGAACCAAAAGCATCAAATTTGCTTCGTTTTGCAATAAAATTTTTCATTCGAGGCACTTGTGATGTGTCTATATAATTAAATAAATAATTGACAGAACTAAAATAACCTCCGCTATTAGACCTTATATCAATAAGTAATTTTGTAATTCTTAAGTTGGAGATAGTATCAAAAAAATGATCAATTGCCTGATAATATTTCTTCTGATCAGCAGGATAAAAGCTATTGATTTTTAAAACCGCCAATTTATTCATTGAATCTACTTTGTATTCAACTTCTTTGGTTGGAGTATTAAAAAAGTCATTTATGGCTTTTCTAGATCCATTTAATTTAATTGTTTCAACATAAGTGTACAACGTATCTCCCTTTGGGCTAACGTGTTTCACCGGAATTTTAGTGACATTTTTAGAGGTGGCGAATAGTAAATTATATAATATATGAATTTGTTCTGTAGCATATTGCTCCCTTGCTTCGATTGAATTGCCCTCTTGTAGAGAAAAAATCAAGGATTGTTTAAACAGGGTATCAATTGTTATTGAGTTTACTTCAATTATTTCATTTCCAAAGGGAATGCTATTTTTTGTAAAAAATTCTGCGTAAAATTTGTTGTCAATACGCGCCACCTTGAAGTGTAGCCAAGAATTTTCACCTCGCTTATTATACAATAAATCCATTAAACTTATTCCAACATGGGAGTCTTTTAATTGGTTTAACCAATCCGATGTTCTGTAAGCAAAATCAAAAATAGTTCTTGGCTCTTCAAAATATTGCATTAGATCTAAATAAGTTGAGTCCCACGCCCCCTTTCCCACATATACAAAAGGATTTGGATGAGACTGCAAAATTGTTCTTCGAATTTGAGTTAAATCTTCTTGTAATTCATTCCCTTCAATTTCTTTGAAAATAAAGTCGTTTTTATCTTGTGTAAAAACAATCAGTGTGTTTGAAAACAAAAAGAAGGAAAGCAGTAAATAAAAATTCACTTTTTAAACAGAATTTAGCCTACAAAAACCTCTTGTAAAATAACAGGGTACTTCGTGCCAAACTCTTGTTGACACCATTCTTTAAATCGTTTTAATTCTTCACCATCATGAATCCACTTTAAGGATTTTATCAATTCCTTACGAAAGAGTTTCGGATCAAATGAAACTTTTTGAAGTATTTTTTTTGCTAATTCAAGCATGATTTCAATAATTAGAAATCTAAATATAAAGAAATACCTTCAAAAAATAATCGTTGTTGAAAACTTTACGATTATACGTAGCCTTTGTCTTTAGCCCAACTACTTAATTGAGCGGCATTTGGCATATCAAGTTTTTTCAGGATGTTGTGGCGATGTGTTTCAACCGTTCTATGAGAAATAAAAAGTTTGTCTGCAATCTCCTTTGATGTCAATCCTTGAGAAATTAATTTAACGATCTCAATTTCTTTCATTGTTAACTCTTTCTTAGATTCAGAAGAATCTACATTGAGTAAAGAAGTAAAATAACGATCTTTTATATCCGAACCAATATAAATGGTGCCATTGTAAACTGAATGAATCGCTTCAATCAATTCTGATTTAGAAGTGTTTTTTGTTAAATAACCCTTTGCACCAATCGAAAGGAATTTTTTAACATAAGTGATGTCATCATGCAAAGAAAGACCAATCACACGTGTTTTTGGCATGCTATCGTTAATCTTAACCGTTGCATCAAAACCACTTCCAGCCCCTAAATTTATGTCCATTAAAACAATATCTGGCTTATGGGCATGAGTCATAGAAAAAGCATCCTCTGCATTGTCCGCTGTTCCAACCACCCAAATATTTGGAGCATCTTTTAATAAAGAAGTCCAAGCTTCGCTAATAAGTTTGTGATCATCAACGATTAAAACTTTGATTGTAGATTCCATAATTATTGCAAGTTAAACAAATTATGCGTTCAACGCCTCTGCTCCACCAACAATTTCTAAAATTTCATTTGTAATAGCGGCCTGACGCGCTTTGTTATAGCTTAATTTAAGGCCTTTCTGCAATTCCTTCGCATTATCTGTGGCTTTGTGCATTGCTGTCATTCGTGCTCCGTGCTCTGCCGCGTATGAATCTAAAATTGACTTAAATAATTGAATCTTTAAGCTTTTTGGAATTAAATCATCAACTATTTCTGTTTTTGACGGTTCAAAAATATAATCACCTGTTGAACTACCTTCTGACACTTTAGGTACAATAGGAAGTAATTGTGCGGCTTCTACAACTTGGGTTGCAGCATTCACAAAACGGTTATTAATTATTATCACCTTATCAAATTCCTTTTTCACGAAGCTCTCCATAATTGCATTTCCTATCAATGCAACATTTTCAAAGGCTAAATTAGCATAAATGTCTTCAACAGGTTGGATAGTGTCGTTAATGTAATAGTTGGGTGTTTTCTTTATTACGTCTTTGATTTTTTTTCCAAGACACAACACCTTGATTGAAGAATCTTGCGATATTAAGGTATTAACTTGTTTGATAACGTTATTGTTAAAACCACCACAAAGACCCCTGTTTGAAGTGATTCCAATGACTAAGGTCCGATTTGTTGTTCTAACTTCAGAATACGCATTTTCAGACATATCCAATGTGGCGCTTAAATTCCCTAAAATTTCTTGCAACTTCACTGAATACGGACGCATTTGGGTAATTGCATCTTGAGCTCGTTTCAACTTGGCTGCAGACACCATTTTCATGGCTGAGGTAATCTGCATAGTTGAACCAACTGATGTTATCCGATTTCGTATTTCCTTTAAGTTAGCCATATCTTTCGTTTAAAGACTCTTAATATCTGTCAGCAATTTCTCTTGCTACTTTTCCCAATGTATCTGTAATTTCATCTGTGTATTTTCCTGCTTTAAGATCAGCAAGTACACTCGCATGTTGCGCTTCTAAAACAGTCAAATATTCTTTCTCAAATTCTTTTACTTTACTAATTGGAACGCGTTGCATTAAACCTTTTGTTCCAACATAAATAATTGCAATTTGCTTTTCTACTGGATATGGATCTCCTTCTCTTTGCTTAAGGATTTCAACATTACGCGCTCCTTTATCCAAAACTGATTTTGTTGCTGCATCTAGGTCAGAACCAAACTTAGAGAATGCTTCTAACTCTCTATATTGTGCTTGATCTAATTTCAATGTTCCAGCAACTTTTTTCATTGATTTAATTTGTGCGGATCCACCAACACGAGATACAGAAATACCCACGTTGATTGCCGGACGAATTCCAGAGTTAAATAAATCTGACTCCAAGAATATCTGACCATCAGTAATCGAAATTACGTTTGTTGGAATATAGGCAGAAACGTCACCCGCTTGTGTTTCAATAATTGGCAAAGCGGTTAATGATCCCCCACCTTTTACTCTTGACTTCATTGATTCAGGTAAGTCGTTCATTTGACTCGCAATTGAATCATCAGCAATAACTTTAGCTGCTCTTTCTAATAAACGAGAGTGAAGGTAGAATACATCCCCAGGATAGGCCTCACGACCTGGAGGACGACGTAATAACAATGAAACCTCACGGTATGCCGCAGCTTGTTTTGATAAATCATCATAAACAATTAGTGCTGGTTTTCCTGAATCTCTAAAATATTCCCCAATCGCAGCACCAGTCATTGGAGCGTAAAACTGCATAGGAGCTGGATCAGATGCATTAGCTGCAACAACAACTGTATATGCCATTGCACCAGCATCTTCAAATTTCTTTACAATACCCGCAACAGTTGATCCTTTTTGACCAATTGCCACATAAATACAGAAAACAGGCTCTCCTCTATCAAAAAACTCTTTTTGATTTATAATTGTATCGATAGCAACCGTGGTTTTACCAGTTTGACGGTCACCAATGATCAACTCACGCTGTCCTCTTCCAATTGGAATCATCGCATCGATTGCTTTTATTCCAGTTTGAAGTGGTTCATTTACCGGTTGACGGAAAATAACTCCTGGCGCCTTTCTTTCGATTGGCATTTCATATAAATCACCAGCAATTGGTCCTTTTCCATCAATTGGTTGCCCTAATGTATCAACTACACGACCTACCATTCCATCTCCAACATTAACGGAAGCAATTCTTCCTAAACGTTTTACCGTATCTCCTTCTTTTACTTCAGAAGCTCGACCTAGAACTACAACCCCTACATTATCTTCCTCTAAGTTCAAAGCGATTCCACGAATTCCACCTTCCAATTCCACCAATTCACCGTATTGAACTCCAGTAAGACCGTAAACACGTGCGATTCCATCTCCAATTTGAAGAACGGTACCAACTTCTTGCAATTCAGCTTCACTTCTGAAACCTGATAATTGCTCACGTAAGATTGCAGAAACTTCTGCTGGTTTGATATCTGCCATGATATATTATTTTCTATTAATTATTAGTTATCAAATCTATTTTTAATTTTTTCAATTGGCTGTTTACAGATGCATCCACCTGAATGTCGCCAATGCGCACAATGAAACCACCAATTAAAGTGGGGTCAATTTCTTCTGTTAGTTCAATGGTGCCAGAAACTTTTACTTTAGAAAGAATCTTATCTTTACTTGCCTTTGGAAGTTCTGTAGCTGAAATAAGTGTAACCGGAATAATATTCTTGTGACTTTTCACTAAATCAATGAAAGATGAGGCAATTACCGGTAAAATAGCTTCTCTTCTATTTTTTGTAATCAGTTGTGTAAATGATTTAGATAAAATATCAAAGTGGCTGTATAATTCATTGAGTACATTTAATTTCTTGTCAGTTTTAATCACTGGCGATTTCAAGAAAACAAGTAAATCGTAATTATCATTTCCGGAATTCACAAAGAACTCCATATCCTTTAAAACCAAATCAACTTTATTTTGCTCAATGGCAAGCTCCAAAAGTGCTTTGGCATAACGTATTGCTGATTTAGTTCCTTTCATTCCTATTTAGTTCATGTTAATATCATCAGCCATTTTTTCAGCCAATGCTTTTTGTTTATCGTCAGAAGATAATTCAGTTCTAATGATTTTTTCAGCAATTTCTAAGGAAAGACCAGCAACATGAGTCTTTAGCTCATTCATTGCTTGTAGCTTTTCATTTGTAATTGATTCTTTTGCAGCAGCAACAATTTTTTGCGCCTCAGCTTTTGCTTTCTCTTTTGCTTCTTCAATCATTTTATCGGCAGAAGTCTTAGCGTCTTTCAACATTGAATCACGCTGAGCACGTGCTTCTTTCAGTAATGCTTCATTCTCAGACTTCAATGTTTGCATCTCGACTTTAGTCTTTTCAGCAAGCTCCAATGCTTCAGCAATTTTTTGCTCACGTGCATTAACAGCACCAAGAATTGGCTTCCAAGCAAATTTAGTTAGAATAAATAATAGACAGCAAAATACTAATCCTGTCCAAAACAACAAACCAAAATCAGGTAATATTAAATCCATTTTTTAATTTTTAAAGTTTAAAAAAACCAGTCCCTAACCAACCGTTAAGGACTGATATTTAATTACTTCGCTCCTCCTAGTAGACCAACTACCACACCGAAAAGCGCAACACCTTCGATCAACGCTGCTGCGATAATCATTGCTGTTTGAATTTTTCCTGAAGCTTCAGGGTTTCTTGCAATACCTTCAACTGCTGAACCACCAATGCGGCCGATTCCCATTCCTGCTCCTAAAACTGCAAGACCTGCTCCAATTGCTGCTATACTTCCGTACATATTATATAAATTAAAAAATTACTAATTAATGATGCGCTTCTTCAACTGCTGCCCCAATGAATAGGGATGACAACATGGCAAATAAATATGCTTGAAGAAAAGCAACCAACAACTCTAAAACTGAAATAAATAATGCCATAGGAACTGAAAGAGCTCCCCACGCCGCATTTTTATTAATAAAAATAATGGACACCAGAGCAAGAACAATAATATGTCCTGCCGTAATATTTGCAAACAAACGAATCATTAAAGCGAATGGCTTTGTAAAAATCCCTACGATTTCAATTGGAATCATAATTGGCAATAACAATTTCGGCACTCCAGGAGTTGCAAATATATGTGACCAATAATTCTTATTAGCTGAAAATACAGTGATCAATAAAGTACAAATCGCTAAGAAAAGAGTAACAGTTATATTTCCTGTCAAGTTTGCGCCACCTGGAATAATTGGAACTAAGCCCAATAAGTTATTGAACCAAATAAAAAAGAAAATGGTAGTTAAATAAGGAACGT
Source organism: Crocinitomicaceae bacterium (assembly GCA_044237035.1). Classification (GTDB taxonomy): domain Bacteria; phylum Bacteroidota; class Bacteroidia; order Flavobacteriales_D; family Crocinitomicaceae; genus UBA952. Next base: position 6,469 of record JBIIFU010000041.1, on the reverse strand, counting down.
ACTTATGGTATTTATGTTTGTCAATATTCGCTTTAGCAATGTCATCTCTAACCATAACAATAATTGGTTCCATGAATTTCGCCAATCCTTTTGGAGAAACAGCGCCGTTTTTCTTGTAAAACCTAGCTACAGTAAGCATGATTATCAAAATAATTGCGGCACCAAAAAAGAGAGACAATACATTTTTAGTAATGGAGAAATCCAACGGTTTAACATTACCATGAACATGCCCGTCTTCAAATGCTAATGCCTCGTTTTCTAATTTATAAATTTTTTCATGATAAAGCGCATAACCCGCAGCCTTTCCAGTTCCTTTCAAATAAGAAAGAGTTTCATGAGTTTTATGGTCAATAGCCTCAGCCTTTCCTCCGTGATAAAAATTCTCGGATGAAAACACTTTCAAGCCCCCGTCAATCAAAATAACCGGCAAATAAATCGAAGTACCACCGTGTTCCGGACCCCACAAATGCCATTCGTGCGCATCTTTAATGTGGTGCATAATCATTTCACCAACATTGAATTCTTTTTCCGTGGATGTATTGCTACTTGACGCTAAAGAAATTGAGGTTACAAGGAATAGAAAAAATGTAAGTGCGAAGTACTTGATAATGCTCATTTTGACTGTTTTCAACTAACGTTTTTCAAAAATTTTTGCAAAGTTAGTGAAAGTTTAATAAGATACAACATTAATTATAAGTTAATTTAATTTAATTAAATCGATTAATGTGAATTCAAAAATAAAAAGCTCTTTTTTAGTGAGTTATTTTATTTTTTGAATGATTTCCTTAATGATACTAACTGATTGACTAGTTTCTTCCATTGTAATTGTTAATGGGGGAGAAAGTCTAAAACTATACGGATGGGAAAGAAACCAAAACGTGATTATTCCTTTTTCAAGACATGCTTCAACAACTTTATTGACGATTTCTGCAGATTCCATATCAAAAGCAAACATCAACCCCTTTCGTCGTACTTCTTTTATTTGAGGTAATGAACCTAGTTCCTTTTCGATGTAGGATCCAATTTTTTCAACTAGAACCCAATTGATTTCGCTTTGGAGAACATTTAATGTTGCCGCTGCTGCAGCACAAACAACCGGGTGGCCACCAAAAGTTGTTATATGGCCGAGCATTGGATTATGCGTAAACAATGATAAGTTATCCGTAGAAGAAACCAAAGCACCAATTGGCATTCCTCCTCCCAAGGCCTTGCCTAGCGTTAATATATCTGGAATAACGTTAAAATGTTCAAATGCAAAGAGTTTTCCTGTTCGGCCCATTCCACATTGAATTTCATCAAAAATCAATAGCGCCCCAACCTCATTACATCGTTTTCTAAGCGCAACCATATAATCATCTTTTGGAATTCGAACTCCGGCATCTCCCTGAATAGTTTCCAAAATAACACCTGCGGTTTTATCCGAAATCTGGTTTAATTCTTCATAATTATTTAGGTGAATAAAGCGGACCTCAGGCATCAATGGACGGAAAGCTTTCTTTTTAACTTCATTTCCAGATATGCTAAGTGAACCATTTGTGCTTCCGTGATAAGAACCCCGAAAAGAAACAATTTCCATTCTTCCGGTTACTCGCTTGGCTAATTTAATGGCCGCTTCATTTGCTTCCGTGCCTGAATTAACGGCATAAATACAATTTAATGATTCTGGTAAAACAGCTTTTAATTTATTTGCTAAGTCAACTTGAGAATCCTGAACAAACTCCCCATATACCATCACATGCAAATGCTTATCAACTTGATTTTTTATGGCCTCAACCACTTTTGGGTGTCTATGACCAATATTGTTAACGGCAACCCCAGAAATTAAATCCGTGTATTGTTTACCTGATTTATCATAAATATAAATCCCTTCCGCCGATTCAACCTCAATTAAGAAAGGAAAAGGACTAGTTTGGCCTTGATTTGAAAGAAAAATATCCTTCGGATTCATGAATTAACTTTTTCGTGCTATCACTTTTTCTACGGCTTCAACGATGTTTATTGTATCTATTCCATATTTGGTCATGAGTTCCATTGGGGCTCCGCTCTCTCCAAATGAATCATTCACAGCAACAAACTCTTGTGGAACAGGCAGTTTGCGAGAAAGCACCTGAGCAACCGCCTCTCCAAGACCTCCGTTCATCATGTGTTCCTCTGCTGTTACTACACATTTTGTTTTTGTAACAGATTTTAATATTGCATCTTCATCAAGGGGTTTAATCGTATGCATGTTAATCAATTCGACTGAAATGCCTTTTTTGGAAAGTGTTTTCAATGCTTCAATTGACTTCCATACCAAATGACCGCACGCGATAATTGTAACATCCGTTCCTTCGGTTAAAACATCCGCCTTACCAATAGTAAAAGATGCGTCAGGTTTTACAAAAATCGGCATTACTGGGCGACCGAATCTCAGGTAAACAGGACCTTCATGTTTTGAAATTGCAATAGTTGCTTGTTTAGTTTGGTTGAAATCAGCCGGGACAATTACAGTCATGTTTGGTAACATTCGCATCATTCCAATATCCTCCAAAATTTGGTGTGTTGCACCATCTTCTCCCAGTGTTAATCCTGCGTGCGATGCGCAAATCTTCACGTTTTTTTGAGAATAAGCAACAGATTGCCTTATTTGATCATAAACTCTACCAGTAGAAAAATTGGCAAAAGTTCCGGTATATGGAATTTTCCCTCCAATGGTCATTCCGGCAGCCAAACCAATCATATTGGCCTCAGCGATTCCCACTTGAAAAAACCGATCAGGATTTTCTTTTTGAAATGCATCCATTTTTAAAGAACCCGTCAAATCGGCGCATAATGCAACAACATCAGGATTTGTTCTGCCTAATTCAGCTAATCCTTCGCCGAAACCAGATCTTGTGTCTTTATTTCCCAGAATCTCAAATTCAATCATATTTTATAAATTAATGGTTGTTGTTCTATTTGAATCAATTTTAAATACTTTTTCACCAGTGTAAGTGCTCGACTTTTGATTTTTCAATCGATATACCAACTTATACGAACCTGGCTGTAATTGCCATTGTCCTTTTTTTGATTTGTCATCAATGTTTAGCACCCATTCTGAATTACCATCTGGTTTCACTAAAAATACTTGGGCAATGTACTCAGCTACAAATGTATAATCAAAAGTACCTGGTGCTGTGATTGTTATTGTTTCTATTTTACTTTGTTGAACCTTAACTTTTTGGGTTGATCTTGGCAGTGTTAATACTTCGATATCATAATTCCCAACAATATATTTCACGGTTGAATTTAAATTTTGGACATTCAATGTTGGAATTACATTTTCTTGCATAACTCTGACGGGGATATCTTTTAGACCATTTGAACAAGTTGGACATTGAACCTTTATAAATCCTTGAGGACAATCAACTTTTATTGTATTATGGGTGTGTTTCTGTATTGAAATGTCTTTCTTTTCAACTAAAGGAATTGTATTAACAACTAAATCATATTTGAAATCAGGACTAATAACAAGCGTGTCTGGATTACCATATCTATTAATTGTGTGAACAAAAGTATATTTCAAATTTTTTGTACCGGCCTCGTATAAAAACATGGTTACGTTTGTTTCTGTCGGTTTTTTTGTAATATCATTCAAGTCGATTTGTACTGTCGTATTCAAAAGTGTCTTTTTAAGAACCGTCTGTAATGTTGAATTGAAAGATTCACTAGATTCTGCATCGAAGTATGTTCCTATACATTTAAACTTTTCTAAATAAGACAAATCCATTCCTAGACCGATAACAAATGGTGTTACTTTTACTCCTTTGTCTTTTAGCTTTTTGGCAATAACACACGGATCATTGTCGCAGGCTTCAAGACCGTCAGTTATTAGAATTATAAAATTTCGTGCTAGTGTATCGGGAAAATCACCTGCGGCAGCTTCAAGTGATCTTGCAATCGGAGTAGTCCCTTTCGCTTCAATACTCTGCACGCGTTGTTTTATTTTATCAATGTTATTCGCTGCAAAAGCCACCTCTAATTTTGTATCATTACAATCTTGATAGGTTGCTGTAATTGGCGATTGATGTCCATAAACCCGCAAAGCTATCTCAAGATTAGGAACCCCTCTAAGGCCTTCAATTGACTTATTTAATTGCTCTTTAGCTAATTCTATCCGTGTTTTTTTTCCCCACTCAGCATTCATGCTATTTGAAGCATCGAGAATAAATAAGATACGAGTTTGATTTTGTCCAAAAAAAATTGAACCGATTGAGAAAAACAGAAAAAAAACAAAGAATTTATTCATCAATAATCTCCAAGTGTTTCTGGTAATTGATTTAGTGCTAATTGTAATTGCTCAGCATTTGGAGCTACACCATGCCATTTGTGTGAGCCCATCATGTAATCTACCCCTTGACCCATTTCTGTTTTCATGATAATTACTATGGGTTTTCCTTTTCCAGTTAATGACTTAGCGTGTTGCATTGTATTTCGAATTGAATCAAAATTGTGACCATCCATTTGCAAAACTTCCCATCCAAAAGCTTGCCATTTTGCTTCAAGATTGCCCAATGATAAAACTTGTTCAACATCACCGTCAATTTGTCGACCGTTGAAATCAATTGTCGCAATAATATTGTCAACCTTATTTGCCGAAGCGTACATGGCTGCCTCCCAAATTTGACCTTCTTGCAACTCGCCATCTCCATGAAGTACATATACCGAAGAATTATCCTTATTTAATTTCTTCGTAAGTGCTGAACCTATTGCAACCGACAATCCTTGGCCGAGTGATCCTGAAGCCATTCGAACCCCGGGAACTTTCTTGTCTGTTGAGGGGTGTCCTTGTAGGCGAGATGATATTTTTCTAAATGTAGCCAACTCCGATACTGGGAAATAACCACTTCTAGCCAAGGCACTATACCAAACTGGGGAAATATGGCCATTGGATAAAAAGAAAAGGTCTTCCCCATTTCCATTCATACTAAATTCTTTAGCATTAAATTTCATTTGTTCAAAATAGAGATAGGTTAAAAAATCGGTACAACCAAGGGATCCTCCCGGGTGACCTGAGTTGACAGCAGAAACCATTCTGACTATATCTCTTCTGATTTGAGAAGCAATTTTTTCTAGTTCTGTATTTTGCATATTTGTGGAGTTAAAAGGAGTTGCACAAAACTACAAGTAATTATTCTTGGTGAGATTTGAAAACTTTGAACAATTAATGCAACTTTTCAACTAAATTAGCAGTCATAACTAAAAATAAATTATGTTACGATTTGTCATTATTTTCACTTTTCTTTCACTTTATTTTGTTTCTTACTCTCAGAAGTACAATGCAGAGCTTCTTAAAAGTTATACGGAAAATGAACTCGCTGGATTTGATAATCAAACTATTGATGTTTTGGAATTTGCCATTAACAATGCTGTATATTTCACCCCATTTCCACAAGGAAAAGAGGTTGACTTAAAGGAAATTGAAGTTAATTCTGAAACGGTAAAATTTACTGATTTAGGATTAAAAATTGAGGATAAAACTCAATATTACCGTATTAAGGGAACGAGTAAAATGCTCGTAATAAAATCTTTGACAATCCTCAAATTACAATTGAATAAACATTAGCAATGAGAAACCTTCTATTTTTTTGTTTAGTATTCGGAACAATTTTTTCAGTCTCAAGTCAGTTGACTCTTTCAGACGCAGATTATAATCAAGCAAATCCGTTAGATTGTGGAGCAATAATCCCTAGTGGAAATCCTGGAACAAACTTTAGTGATGGTACTGGTAACTACACGCCAAATATGAACGAAGTACTAGTGCTTTGTCCTGATCCACTACAAGGAACCAAAGTGTCGATTGCTTTTGCAACAAATATTGGTTTTGAATTCAATATTCATCCAAGTGATACACTTTATATATATGATGGACCTAACACAGCTTCTCCTTTGCTAGGCGCTTACAATTCAGGAACTAATCCTTTGGGGTTTTATGTTCAAGCTTCATTTGCAAATAATCCGTCTGGATGTTTAACACTTCAATTTGTATCCGATGGGCTGAATGAAGGGACCGGTTGGGTGGCTAATGTTGCATGCGGTAATATACCCCAGCCTTTCGAGCCACATATAGAGGCTTTTAAAAATGGAACAGGGCCGAATGCGCTAAATCCACTAGATACGGGATATGTTGATGTGTGTTTTGGCGATTCTATATTATTGGTGGCAACCCCATCATTTACCTATTCTTTCGAGGCAACTGGCAGCGGATATTCCCAAAACGTTAATAATTGTGATTATGAATGGACAATTGGTGGATTACCTTATCCAAATAACGATTCAATTTGGTTTACTCCACCACAAAGAGCAGGTTACTATGTTGATTTAAGAATAACAGATATTTTCCCTCAATCAGAAAGAATTACTTGTAAAATAAGAGTTTCTCAACAACCATTATTCACAGGAACAGGCCCCCTACTTGATACAGTATGTTTAGGCCAGAATACAGTTCTTG
>JBIIFU010000040.1:0-21813 GCA_044237035.1 Crocinitomicaceae bacterium | reverse complement strand
TGAAAGTTTATCTCAAAACGTAAAATCAAATTTAAAAATCCTAATCAATAATGCAGGTTTAGCAGCTGGTAGAGATCCAATCGAAACGGGGTTAACCTCAGATTGGAACCAAATGATTGATACAAATGTTAAAGGCCTGCTTTATGTAAGTCAAAACATTATCCCTCTATTCAAGAATAATGGAAATGGACATATTTTTAATATCAGTAGTATTGCGGGCAAGGAGGTTTATGTTAATGGAAATGTATATTGTGCTTCAAAACATGCCGTTGATGCGCTATCCAAAGCAATGCGAATTGAATTAGTAGAATTTGGAATAAAAGTAACCAATATTGCACCTGGAGCAGCTGAAACAGAATTTTCTTTGGTTAGATTTAAAGGCGATAAAACAACTGCAGACTCCGTCTATAATGGATTTGAACCATTACAAGCCAAAGATATTGCTGAAACAATCTATTTTGCAGCCACAAGACCAAAACATGTCACACTAAATGACATTGTTATCATGCCAACAGCTCAGGCAAATTCCTCGGTTTTACACAAAAATTAAGAATTCTGATTTTCAATTCAATTAAAAACGACGTATTTTTGCACATATTATAATGAAAATGAAACATTTAGTCTATTTATTTCTGACCTTAACTTTAATGCTATCAAGTTGTTCAAATTCAAAAGGATTTGGAAAGAAAAGATATACCACCAATTCGTATTCAAAACCAAAATATAAAACCACGGTGTATAAAGGGGAACGAGGTAAAAAGAATGTTACGATTTTCAACAAAAAACAAGCTGCTCGAGAAAAGGCCTTTATTGAAACGCTTGAGAAAGCTGAAAAAGCATTAAAATTGATTGAAGACCAGAAGAAAATGTATTCAAAAATTGATTCTACTGAAAAAATCAAACAAATCGATGATCAATTACAGAAGTCTTTCATAAAATCGCAGGAGATTATTACTAATTTAAATGCTGTAAACCCAAATACTGCAGCAGGTCATCAACAAGCGTTGAATTTAGCGGCCGAATTAAATGATCTTTTATATACGCAAGTATTTCCTATGGGCGAACTAATAAATGCAAATAAAAGCGTAATTCGCATAGGAGCGGATATTTCATTTAAAACGGGAAGTGCTGATTTAACGGATGAAGGAATAAAGGAAATAACCAAATTAATTGATTCGATTAAATATGAAATTGAGGGATGGAAAAAATACATGAATCATCACAATGAACGAATCTTTAAAAATGATGAATTTAGAACTATCGTATTGATTAATGGTTATTCTGACAAACAAGGTACTGGATCTAGTGAAGCTAGAAAGAAAATCAATCAAGAATTATCTGAAAATAGAGCAAAAGCTGTAGCCAATGAATTTGAGAAACAATTGAGCGCTATTAAGACAAAGTATAAACTAGATTTTGTTATATCATTTGTTGGTCAGGGAGAAAATTTACCCCCTTCTTATGTTGACAATGGAAAAAAGGCAGATCCTAACAGAAGAGTAAGCTCAATTTCATTGGTTGTAGGCCCTAAAATACTCTTATACAACGAGTGATTTCTTCTTGAAAACCATTATTTACAAGCGTTTTAACCTTGATAAAGTCAGTTTTATCAACAAAACACTTGATTTTTCAACATTTTGTGCATTTTTTTTACCTTGAAAGGTTGTGCGCATTGATAATCAGATATATTTGTAACAGTAAAATTATTTATTAACCCATTTAAACAAACAAAAATGAACAAAGCTGAATTAATCGATGCGATTGCTGGTAACTCTGGATTATCAAAAGCTGATGCTAAAAAAGCATTAGATGGTTTTATCACTGCTGCAACTGGAGCATTAAAAGGTAACGACAGAATTTCTTTAGTTGGATTTGGATCTTTTTCTGTATCTGATAGAGCTGCAAGAAATGGCCGTAACCCAAAAACTGGTGCTGTTATCAAAATCGCTGCTAAGAAAACTATTCGTTTCAAAGCTGGTGCTGAATTATCAAGCAGCGTAAACTAATCAATCGATTTTTTACAAAGAAATTAGGGAGCTTCGGTTCCCTTTTTTTATGTGTTCAACTTTTTGTAAGCTCGATTTCGCCATCCAGCTATAATGGTAAAGCAAGCAAATAATCCAATGGTAAAATAAACCCATTCCGGAACTTTAGCAAATCCATCTCCTTGGGCGTAGGAGTGCAAACCAACTAAAAAGAAGTTCACGCCAAAGAAGGTAAATAAAATGGCAGAATAGCCCCAAAGACTGACAACATTGAATACAAACTTACCTCTTAGCGCAGGAATAAATCTCAAGTGCAAAATAACAGCATAAACCAATACAGAAACAAGAGCCCATGTTTCTTTTGGATCCCATCCCCAATATCTACCCCAAGACTCATTGGCCCAAATCCCTCCCAAGAAAGTTCCGATTGTTAACATAAATAATCCAATTGTCATTGTCATTTCTGAAACATAAGTCAATTCGTTGATATTTGTTGTTACCAACTCCCCATTTTTCTTGGTTCTAAAAATGTATAACGTTAGGTTTAAAATTGCTAAAATGGCTGCAAGACCCAAAAATCCATAACTTCCTGTAATAATGGCCACGTGAATCATCAACCAATATGATTTTAATACGGGAACTAAAGGCGTAATTTCTGGATCAAGGAGATTCATTTCAGTAACAAATACCATCAGCGAGGCAAGAACAGCCGTGCCTGCGATAATAACTGCATTTTTTCGCATAAATGAAAACCCAGCTATCATCGTTACCCAAGCAATAAAAACAACTGCCTCATAGCCATTACTCCAGGGAGCGTGACCTGAAATATACCAGCGCATTCCCAATCCTGCTCCGTGATAAAAGAAAATCACGATTAAAAGGAACATTAAGACTTTTCGAATCCATTCTGAAATAGTAAAATATTGGGCATCTGGTTTCGTGAAAATTCGAATAAAAAATATAATTAGAAGTAAAAACCCGAGAATTAAATAACTTCTATACGTATTTTTAAATATTTCCATTTTGTTGTAGGAAACTTCCATCTTAACAGCTGTTTCATCAGGAACAATATTTTTTGCTACCTTTCTTTGCCATTCCTTGAATTTATTTAATAAATCCGTTGCCTTTCCGTATTGTCCATCCTTCGCTGCTTGATCGATTGCTGTCAAATATTGAAGCATTAGAGTAGAGGAAATAGAATCCGTTTTAGAAAGCTCAGAACTCAAAGGAGTAAACCAACGATTTTCTTTGTCATTCGATTTGGGAACAATCTTCATATATCGCCACATAAAAATCGCTTGCATAACTTCAAATTTCTCATTTAGTTTGATCAATTTCTTATCAAACTCATTCTTTCGTGAGTCTGCTTTTTTAAATGCCTCTTCATACTGCTTTAACCATTTAAATTGTCCGTTGGATAAGTCCATTAATTCTTCTAGGTTTGCAAATTCATTTTTCAATTTTAACTGCTCACGTAACTGGGCTGGAACTTGAATTATTGGTTCTTTCATCCAATACATGGGATACATGTGCATACTTAAAATAGTCTGTACTGCATTGAAATCTTTATATTTATTTGAACGGTAAATTTTTCGAAGTAATTGATCACACAAGGTATGAAAAGGGATAATTCTACCCGAGAAATCTTGAACGAGTAAAGTTGCTAATTCATCCGAATGTTCTTTAGAAATCACTTTAAAAGTTGGTTTTTCTTTTGATTGCTCAGGACGTTTTTCTACTGCTTGATTCGATGTTGCCTCAGTGTCATGGTCGTGACCTGAATGATCGTGACCTGAATGATCATGACCATCGTGCATTTCGTGATTATGTTCTTCATTCGAAGTAGTGTTTTGCGCATAATTAGTTTTGCTGATAACTAAAAATGCAATTAAGAAGATGGTTGCAAGTTGACTTCTTTTTTCTTTTAACTTACTTAATTTCCCATTTAAATCTTTAAATCTACCGTTCTTGGCAAATAGAGATAGAATCATTCCAATTGACATGAGTAAATATCCTACATACGTAATATTTGTGCCCCACCAATCGTGATTCACACTTAAGCGTGTTCCCTCCTCATTTTCAGGAGTTTTAGGATCATCTAAGTCGTATGCAGATTGAAAAAAGCGATATCCTTGATAATCAATTACATTATTCATAAAAACTTTGACATTGCGATTTACCTTGTTTTTCGGATCTTCAATAGTCAAATCACTTGAAAAAGAGGAAGGAGAATCAGAACCTGGATATTTATCCAATTTAAAATCACGACATTTCATGGCAAATGGTAGTTTTAATTCAACTGAACCATATTCCAGCTCATAGGTCAACCCTTCAAAATTAAACATCGCTCGTTCAGGAATGGTATTCATTCCACCTTTCAATTGAATAATTTTCTTTGCATTTCCGTCTGTAATTTCAAGCGTTAAATAATCGCTTCCTCGGTCTTTTTTACCTGATGGAACGAGCGCTTTCTTTGCATTTTTAATGAGCTGTTTAAATACAAATTGATTCTCCCCCGATTGATAGAGAGTCGTTGTTTTAAATTCTACCCAGGTATTTTTAGGGATAATTCGATACAAACTATCTGGAATTGGCGCACCAGTTTGTCTTGCTTTTTGCATCTCAGACATTGGTAAATAACGAACATCTAAATCTGTTTTCATTTCAACTTTTCCATTATTCTCCCTTACATCAATCCCTCCTTTGGGGGTATTTTTTTTCTCGAATGAAATTGGAACAGTTCCTGCCATTAAAAAATCATTTTTACCCACGTAATTTGATTGCATTCCGTTGGTAACAATATCTAAAACACTTGAATTGATTTTTGAATCCATTACGAGCGTATCAATCATTTTTGATTCGAATTTCACATAATTTATTTCGATCGGATTTTTATGTTTGGGAAACTCAACCGGTATTGAAAAATTATTGGAAGTAATCGTTGACATAAACATTTTCTCCTTGTACTTAAACTGCATCTTTCCATCATTAATGCGGATATTCAAATGCGGATCAGCCGAATAAATGTAATCAACAGATTGTCCTTCTCGAATGAGCATTAGTCCTTCAAAGCTCACAAATCGAGTAACGCCAGCGCCAATTAGAATCACCAAGAATGACAAGTGAAAAGCCAACATTGCCATTTTCTCACGCTGAAACATTCGGTATTTAAAGATATTGGAAATCAAGTTCATTCCGAGATAAACCAATAAAATTTCAAACCACAAGGCATTGTAAATCAATATTTTTGCTGCTTGAATTCCATTTGCAGATTCAATAAATGTTGCTACTGCAATTGCGACTAAAAAAACGATCATTGCAATCGCCATCATGCGCATTGAGAAAAAGGCTTTTGAAAATTTTTCCATAATTTTAATTGAGTGCAAAATTACGGAATTATAAGGGTAAAAAGGAAATAATTTATAGAATAGTGATTTCCTTAGAATTAAAAATCGACTTTGCTTTGGTCGCTAACAATTTGAAAATTTAAAATCAGTTCATAGAGGTGATAATTTCCTGCATGTGCGCATGAATTTGCGATAAATTTAGAACAATTGTCTGTAGATCAAGTTGATGTTGATTCATGTTTTCTTCTATCTTTTTTACCATGTCCCAATCTGAAGAACAAGAATAAATTTTTACTATTCCGTTTGTAGTAGTTTTGAAACTTTTGATTGATTCACTAATTTGTAATTTAAGATTTGTTATTTTCTTTTTCTCCTCCGAAATTTTCACCAAATCTTCTTGTAATATTTTACATTTTTCGGCATGCGATTCTGACTTTTTTGATACTAAATCAACAACTTGTGTTTCCTGATTTTTAATTTTTATTCCAAGCTCCTTTTCTTGATTTGCAAAATCGCCTTGTATTTCTTCAAATTTCTTATTGTAAAGAAGTACATCCACAAATTGGATAGATTTAAATTCATTAGTAGTAAATTCTGAAAAATCAGCTGCTATTTTGGTTAATTTGTTACCCTTTCTTTTAAAATCCTTTGAGGAAATTTTCATAATCCTTTTAGTCTGTTTGAATTTTTTCCAATCTTCCGTTTTTGATTGAATTTGATTTTTACCCTTGGTGTATTTCAGAAAAACCTCATATTCTGCATTAACATTGGCTTTAATTTGATTTATTGCTTTCATCTCAGTTTCCATTGTCAACAAATATTCCTTTGCCTTTTGAACGTTAGCCTCTTTTGAATTACATTTCATGGCATTAAAATCCTTTTGTGCTGTTGCATTTTGCGTTTGAACCGAAGAACAATTTGAATTAATTTGAACAACCGCTTTTTTTAATTTCGCATCGATATCTGCAGTCTTATAATAAAAGGTGCATGAATAATTTAAAAGCATAAAAAAACCAATGAAATAAATGTATGTAAAGTATTTCATAAATAAAATTTCAACTAAGGTATTCATTATTTTAAGCTGACTATTGATTGAACTTAAGAATAATTAGTTTTTATTTTGAGAACTAATACGGATTGTACTTTGTTATTATTTTTGCAAACAAATTAAGATATATGGCAAATCGTAAATGGGAAACCTTAAAAAATTACACCGACATAAAATTTGAGCTTTTCGAAGGAATTGCAAAAATTACGATAAACAGACCAAAAGTATACAATGCTTTTCGTCCTGAAACAAATATGGAAATGCTAGATGCAATGCACATTTGTCGTGAAAGAAACGACATTAGCGTTGTAATTCTTACAGGCGAAGGAGACAAAGCTTTTTGTTCTGGTGGTGATCAAAATGTGAAAGGTGTTGGAGGTTATATTTCTGAGAATGGTGTTCCAAGACTGAATGTTTTAGACCTTCATAAAGCGATTCGCTCTCTGCCTAAACCAGTGATTGCTATGGTTAATGGATATGCGATTGGAGGAGGCCATGTACTTCATGTAGTTTGCGATTTAACAATTGCATCCGATAATGCTCGATTTGGTCAAACGGGTCCAAAAGTTGGTAGTTTTGACGGGGGATTTGGTTCAAATTATTTAGCCCGTCACGTAGGACAGAAAAAAGCAAGAGAGATTTGGTTCTTGTGCAATCAATATACTGCTGACGAAGCCGAAAAAATGGGCTTAGTAAACAAAGTGGTTCCCTTGTCAGAATTAGAAGATACGACAATTGAATGGTGCAAAACTATCATGAAAAGAAGTCCGTTGGCTGTTCGAATGATTAAACGTGCGATGAATGCTGAATTAGATGGTCAACATGGCTTAATGGAATTTGCGGGTGACGCTACTCTACTCTATTACTTAACGGCCGAAGCTCAAGAAGGTAAAAACGCATTTTTAGAAAAAAGAGACCCTGATTTTCAGCAGTTTCCAAAATTCCCTTAAGAAAATTCAAATTCTATGTTAAAAAAAGTATCTCTTGACGTAGTTAATGCCATGAACAAAAATACGCTCATGGAAGCTTTAGGCATTGAATGTGTTGAAATTGGAACTGATTATGTGATTTCAAGAATGCCCGTTGATCATCGCACACACCAACCCATGGGATTATTGCATGGTGGGGCTAGTATGGCATTGATAGAAAGCATTGGCTCTATGGGATCAACACTTTTAATCGACCTAGAAAAAGAAGCACCGGTTGGGTTGGAAATAAATGCAAATCATGTTTCAGGCGTTCGTTCTGGTTTTGTAAAGGCAATTGGTAAAATCGTTCATGCCGGAAAGAGCACACACATTTGGCAAGTAGATATTTTTAATGAGGAAACGAACAAATTAGTTTGTACAGGTCGATTAACAGTAATGATTGTTCCAAAAAAGCAAAATTAATTTGGAAGATTTTCTCGCATATCGTTTTCCTGGACAAGAAATTGTTAAATCATTAGGTAGATTCTCTCGGTTAGATAAAGTAGATTCATCCATTAATTCTTTTATTATTTCAGATTTTCGTGGAGAAAATCAATTTATTTTTTCGAATGACATAAAAACAACAGCAGCCGATTCATATAAAAATTGGCATTATCATTCGGATATTCCAGAAATAATTGACTATCCCAAATATATGCGAAACGCCCATGTATTTTTAACGGCGATGCAAGAATTGGGAATGAAAAAAGTAGTTTTCTCTCGAGTAAAAAAGGTTTCATTTCCAAATAAAAACATACAGTTACTATTCAATTCCTTGTGCGAGAAATACCCAAAAGCTTTTGTTTATTTGGCTAGCTCTTCCCTTTTTGGAACATGGATTGGAGCTTCTCCCGAAATCCTTTTAGAAGTGCACAAACAAAGTGTTTTTACCATGTCTTTGGCTGGGACGAAAGCCGTTGAAAATCAAGAGGATTGGGATAAAAAAGAAATTGAAGAACAACAATTTGTGACGGATTTTATTCTAGAAACGCTTTCTGAACAAGGGATTTCAGATGTTGAAACCCAAGGCCCTTACTCTTTCGAGGCAGGTCCAATTAAACATTTACGAACTGATATTAGTTTCGACTTGGGTAATCGAACTACTTTAGAATTGGCATCGGCCCTACACCCTACTCCAGCTGTAAGCGGTTTACCTCAAGCCTTGGCAATTGAACTTATAGAAGCTATCGAAAATCATGATTTGAATTACAATCGTTTTTTGTACGCCGGATATTTAGGTCTCGTTTCACCCGAACATACAAAACTATTCGTTAACTTGCGCTGTTGTCAAATTCAACCTGAAGCTGCTTATTTGTATGTTGGGGGTGGATTTACCAAGGATTCTAACATAGAACTAGAATGGCAAGAAACTGAACGAAAAAGCAAAACATTACTATCTGTTATTCAAGATATTAAACTAAATGATCTCAAGTAATAAATTAATAGTTCAAAAAATAGTTTCGGCATGTGAATCGTACGGAATTAAACACATAGTGGTTTGTCCTGGTTCGCGAAATGCCCCTTTTAGTATTGCATTTGATAATCATCCAGCATTTTCAACCTATGTAGTTCATGATGAACGTTCTGCGGCATTCTTTGCATTGGGAATGATTGACCAATTGGGAAGTCCAGTTGCCATAGTTTGTACCTCTGGATCCGCTATACAGAATTTTTCACCAGCGGTTTCTGAAGCATTTTACAGGCAACTTCCATTGGTTGTTATTTCAGCAGATCGACCAAAAAATTGGATTGATCAGGGAGATGGACAAACAATTCGTCAAAGTAATGTTTTAAGAGATCACGCAATGTACGTCACTGAATTATCTGATGATACTGAATCTGACGAGTATTCCTGGTACGCGAAACGTGAACTAAATCAAGCATTTTCGCAGGTTACCAACCCATGGAAAGGTCCAATTCACATCAATGTAGGATTGCATGAGCCTCTATATGATGTTCAAGAAGTAAAAGAATCAACTTTTTCCAAAGTTGAATTTATTGCAACCGAAAATATAATTGACAAAGAAATACTGAGCAATCTGAGAAAAGAAATTTCAGGCAAGGTGCTCGTTCTTTGTGGACAAATGAATCGCAATGATACGCTCCAAAAAATCCTTGCTGATTTTGCAGAAAATACTAATGTTGCCGTTCTAGTTGAAAACACGTCAAACCTATCTGATACGCGATTTGTTCATTGCATTGATCGAACTTTAAATCTGATTTCTGAAGGAGAAATTGAGAAGTTTATTCCAGATTTACTAATTACCCTTGGAGACGCAGTTGTATCAAAGAAAATCAAAACATTTTTACGTAAAAACAAACCGAAACAACATTGGAAAATAGGCTACGCCTTTCCTCACATGGATACGTATCAATCCGTAACGCATGTTTTTCAGATGGATGCCGTTTCTTTCTTCAAGCAACTTTTAAGTGAACAGTCGGAAATACACTCTAATAACTATGGTTCATTGTGGAGACAAAAAGATTATGTAGCTAAAGATAAATCGGTTGAGTTCTTAGATCACGTTGAATTTTCAGATCTTCAAGTATTTGATTATATTTTCCAGTACTTACCTGAAAGATCCATTTTACACATGGCAAATAGCTCCGTTGTTCGCTATTGCCAGCTATTTGATCCAATTCCAAGCATTGATTATTACGGAAACCGTGGAACGAGTGGAATCGATGGCAGCACAAGTACAGCAGTTGGCGCCTCGCTTGCTAATCAAGAAAAACTTCATGTTTTAATTACGGGCGATGTTTCGTTTTTCTACGATAGTAATGCGCTATGGAATAACTATTTAGGAAAGAATTTATGGGTAATCCTAATAAACAATTCCGGTGGAGGAATTTTCAGAATCATTCCTGGGCCATCCACTTCACCACAACGAGATACATTCTTTGAGGCAACTCACGAAACAAATGCAGAAGGTCTTTGCAAATCGTTTAACGTTAATTATCAAGCGGTTAATTCGATCTTTGCTTTACAAACTGTTTTAACTAATTTCTTTACCGAATCGCTGAATCAACGACCAAAAGTAGTGGAGATTTTCACTCCGAGAGAAAAGAATGCAGAAGTATTGGATGAATATTTTCAATTCATTAAAGGATAATTAACAACTAATGGATTTCAAAATTGTTTCTGATTTTCAGCCCACTGGTGATCAACCGGAAGCAATTCGGCAACTCGTAAATGGGTTGAACGAAAATACCTTTGCTCAGACTTTACTTGGAGTTACCGGCAGTGGAAAAACTTTCACGGTTGCCAATGTTATTGAACAAATCAATCGACCTACACTTGTTCTTTCACACAACAAAACACTGGCAGCTCAGCTTTACGGTGAATTCAAACAGTTTTTCCCTGATAATGCGGTTGAATATTTTGTTTCCTACTACGATTACTACCAACCGGAAGCATATTTACCAACAACGGATACCTACATTGAAAAAGATCTCCAAATCAATGATGAAATTGAAAAATTAAGACTTTCTGCCACCTCTGCCCTACTTTCCGGACGCAAAGATGTGTTAGTTGTAGCATCTGTTTCATGCATTTACGGTATTGGAAATCCCAACGAATTCCAAAAAAGCATTCTTTTTATCAAAAAGGGTGAAATCTATTCAAGAAATAAATTCTTGTTTCGATTGGTAGAAAACTTGTACCAAAGAGCGACAGATATTGATTTTAAACGCGGTTCATTTCGTGTCAAAGGAGATACAATTGAAATTTACCTTGCTTATGCCGATTATGGACTACGAATTGAATTTTGGGGAGATGAAATCGAGCGAATTTCAGCATTTGATCCAGAAACTGGAATTGTCATTGAAACTTACGACGAGATAAATATCTATCCTGCAAATATTTTCGTTTCAAGTCCTGATAATACCAAGCGAGCAGTTGACTTGATTTTTGAAGACATGGTATTGCAAGTGGAAAATTTTAAAACTGAAAAGAAAATTTTTGAGGCTAAACGATTGGAAGAACGCATTTCGTATGACTTAGAAATGATCCGGGAACTCGGTTATTGTTCGGGGATCGAAAATTATTCGCGCTATTTTGATGGAAGAGAACCGGGTGAAAGACCCTTTTGTTTACTAGATTATTTTCCGAAAGATTTTTTGATGGTTATTGATGAAAGTCACGTGACTATTCCGCAAGTTCGTGGAATGTACGCTGGAGATCGTGCGCGAAAGATAAATTTGGTGGATTATGGATTTCGTTTGCAAGCAGCCATTGATAATCGTCCACTGCGTTTTGAAGAATTTGAAGGGCTTCTCCATCAAGTAATTTTTGTTTCTGCAACTCCTGCCGATTATGAGGTTGAACTTTCTGAAGGTGTTTTGGTGGAACAAGTAATTCGACCAACAGGTCTTTTAGATCCGGTAATTGAAGTTCGTCCAAGTTTGAATCAGATTGATGATTTAATGGAAGAAATTCAAAAAAGAATTGCCGTTGATGAACGTACTTTGGTAACGACACTTACGAAAAGGATGGCTGAAGAACTCCAAAAATACTTGGATCGAATGGGGATCAAATGTCGTTACATTCATTCCGAAATTGATACAATTGAACGCGTTGAGATTCTACGTGAATTGAGATTGGGTGAATTTGATGTACTGATTGGAGTGAACTTACTTCGTGAAGGATTGGATTTACCTGAAGTTTCTTTAGTTGCTATTTTAGATGCCGATAAAGAAGGATTTCTACGTAATGTGCGATCTTTGGTACAAACGGTTGGTCGAGCAGCGCGTAATGTAAATGGATTTGTCATCATGTATGCCGATAAAATGACAAAGTCTATGGTACAAACCATCGATGAAACATCACGAAGAAGAAGCATTCAGATTGCGTACAACGAAGAACATGGCCTATCTCCTACTCCTTTGAATAAATCAAAAGAAAAAATTCTTGAATCAACAAAAGTGGCTGATGGTGACCCCACGATGCGTATGGCTCAGTACGAACGTTCAACAAATGAACAGCTTGCAGCGGAACAAAAAACGGAGTATTTCAATCCTGAAGAACTTGAAAAACACATTAAATTAGCGAAGAAAGCCATGGAAAAAGCAGCAAAAGAGCTTGATTTTATTGAAGCAGCCCGTTTGCGTGATGAAATGAATCGATTAATTTCTTTCAGGAAATAATTTTCGTTGGTTTATTTTCAATATTCGAGTTACTTTTGTAAAAAATTAATCAAATGCCAGTTATTTCGAAAAAAGCGATTGAAATGCCAGCTTCTCCGATCAGAAGATTGGTTCCCTATTCAGAAAAAGCAAAAAAAGAAGGTAAAACAGTTTATCACTTGAACATTGGTCAGCCTGATATTGAAACGCCTCAAGTAGCTTTAGATGCTATCCATAATTTTGAACCAAGAGTATTGGAATATAGCCATTCTGCTGGTTTTGAATCATATAGAACAAAATTAGCGACGTATTATCAATCTATTGGAATTCATGTAAATGCAGATAATTTATTAGTTACTACTGGTGGTTCTGAGGCGTTAATTTTTGGATTGATGACTACGTGTAATCCCGGTGATGAAGTGATTATTCCTGAACCATTTTATGCGAATTACAACGGTTTTGCTGTTATGGCTGGATTGACTGTAGTACCCGTAACTGCTTCGATAGAATCAGGTTTTGCCCTACCTCCTGTGGAAGAAATCGAAAAGAAAATAACGGATAAAACGAAAGCAATTGTTATTTGTAATCCCGGAAATCCAACTGGTTATTTGTATTCAAAAGAAGAGTTAGAGCAATTGGCAAGCATCGTTAAAAAACATGATTTATTTTTATTCTCTGATGAAGTATATCGTGAATTTTGCTACGAAGGAGCTGTTCCTTTTTCAACCATGAATTTAGAAGGTATTGATGATAATGTAATTATGATTGATTCTGTTTCTAAGCGCTATTCCATGTGTGGAGCTCGCATTGGAACTATGGTTACAAGAAACAAAGATGTCATGGCAGCAGCATTGAAATTTGGTCAAGCGCGTCTTTCTCCGCCTACAGTTGATCAATTTGCTGCAGAGGCTGCGTTACAAACTCCTCAAAGTTATTTTGATGGTGTTGTAAATGAATACGTTCAACGAAGAAATATACTCGTAGATGGACTTAATTCAATCGAAGGAGTTTTTTGTCCAAAACCCAAAGGGGCTTTTTATGCTGTTGCTAAATTCCCGGTTGATGATGCAGATAAGTTTTGTCAATGGTTGTTGGAAGAATTTTCTTATGAAGGTCAAACAGTTATGATGGCTCCGGCAAGTGGATTCTATGCTACGAAAGGATTAGGAAAACAAGAAGCTCGATTGGCTTATGTGTTAAATCAAGATTCATTGAAGAAAGCTGTTAAATGCCTGGATGAGGCATTGAAGGTATATCCTGGAAGAACGAATTAATCTCTTGATTTTGGTTTTTATCAAAACTGATAAAAATCATTTCTTGTTATCATTGCATTGATTTAATTTGCATAAAAATCAGTAAATTGGTTTTTTGAAATTTACTAAATTAAACTTAGAAATATGCCTTTTTATCATTCATTGGGTAACATTCCTCACAAAAGACATACGGTTTTTAAAAAACCTGAGGGTGGAATTTACTACGAACAGTTATTCGGAACCATTGGTTTTGATGGGATGTCTTCCTTGCTCTACCATGTTCAACCTCCAACTGCAGTATTGGAAATCACCCAAAAGAAATCCGTTGCGCCAGAAATTGGAATGGATAAAAACATGCAAATGAGAAGTTTGCAAGGATTTAACGTGGAGGCAAAGGATGATTATTTAGAAAGTAGAACTCCGATGTTGGTGAACAGCGATTGCTACATAGAATTGGCAGCTCCCAAAAAATCCATGACGGATTATTTTTACAAAAATGCGGATGCCGACGAAGTAATTTTTATTCACCGAGGTAACGGAACCTTAAAAACACAATTGGGAAATATCGATTTTTCGTATGGTGATTACTTGGTTGTTCCACGCGGAATGATTTATCAAATGCATTTTGAATCAGAAGATAATCGCTTGTTGATAATTCAATCCTTTCATCCGATTTATACACCGAAGCGATACAGAAATTGGTTTGGTCAATTACTGGAACATTCACCTTATTGCGAACGCGATATTCGTCCACCGCATAAATTAGAAACGCATAACGAAAACGGTAGATTCTTAATAAAAATCAAGAAACAGGATACCATGTACGATTATGTCTATGCGCATCATCCGTTTAATGTAGTTGGTTGGGATGGGTACAATTTTCCGTATGCTTTTTCCATTCATGATTTTGAACCAATTACAGGTCGTGTTCACCAACCGCCACCGGTTCATCAAACATTTGAAACTTCGGCTTTCGTCATTTGTTCTTTTGTACCACGTTTGTACGACTATCATCCGGATTCAATTCCTGCTCCTTACAACCACAGTAATATCGATTCTGACGAAGTTTTGTATTATGTAGATGGTGATTTTATGAGTCGAAATCATGTGGATAAGGGACAAATTACACTTCACCCTGCCGGAATACCACACGGACCACATCCAGGAGCTTATGAACGAAGTATTGGTCAAAAAGAAACGTTAGAACTAGCAGTAATGATTGATACATTTAAGCCATTGAAATTGACAAAACAAGCATTAGGCGTTGAAATGTCTGACTACATGAATTCATGGCAATTTTAATATCTAAAAAATAAATACGAACTTTAATAAAAATAATTCTTTATGTCACAAGAAGTTAATAAAACAAAAGTAGTATCCAATGTGGAATACGGATTAGAAAAAATATTTGAAGGTGCGCAAGATTTCTTGCCTTTATTAGGAACCGATTATGTAGAGTTTTATGTTGGCAATGCCAAACAATCTGCACATTACTACAAAACGGCTTTTGGATTTCAATCACAGGCTTATGCTGGATTAGAAACAGGTCTAAAAGACAGAGTTTCTTATGTTTTAAAGCAAGATAAAATTCGTTTAGTTTTAACTACTGCTTTAACGAGTGATTCACCGATAGGCGAGCATGTAAAAAAACACGGTGATGGCGTTAAAGTAATTGCTTTGTGGGTAGATGATGCTCGTAAATCATTTGAAGAAACAGTGAAACGCGGTGCAAAAGTATACATGGAACCTGTTGTAGAAAAAGATGAACATGGTGAAGTAGTTCGAGCTGGAATTTATACCTACGGAGAAACTGTTCATATGTTTGTTGAGCGCAAAAACTATAAAGGCGAATTTTTGCCAGGATTTGTAAAGTGGGAAAGCGACTACAATCCGGCACCAGTAGGTTTAAAATTTATTGACCATATGGTTGGTAATGTGGGCTGGAATCAAATGAATGATACTGTAAAGTGGTATGAAGATGTAATGGGCTTTGTAAACTTTTTAACCTTTGACGACAAGCAAATCACCACGGAATATTCAGCTTTAATGAGTAAGGTGATGAGTAACGGAAATGGTCGCATTAAATTCCCAATTAACGAACCAGCTGAAGGAAAGAAAAAATCTCAAATTGAAGAATATATTGATTTTTATGAGGGAGCAGGCGTTCAACATTTAGCGTTAGCAACTGATGACATAATCAAGACAGTTGCTGATTTAAAAGCCCGTGGGGTTGAGTTTTTACCACCACCACCTCAAGCGTATTATGATGAAATACCGGCGCGATTAGGTGTTCACAGAGATATGATGAAAGAAGATATAAAAGAACTTCAAAGACTATCCATCCTTGTTGATGCGGATGAGGAAGGCTACTTATTACAAATTTTCACCAAACCAGTTGAAGATCGCCCTACGCTATTTTACGAAGTAATTCAACGTATGGGAGCAAAAGGTTTCGGAGCAGGAAATTTCAAAGCGCTTTTTGAATCTATTGAACGAGAGCAAGAAAAACGAGGAACACTTTAGTTTTATTCAATTTTATATTGGAAGGGTCGCGATATCGTGGCCCTTTTTTATTTCCCCTACTATAAATATTGATTTTATTTTAATCAAATTATTGATTATTTTTTCGTATATTCATATAAAATTGAATTATGGAATTGGAACAAATCAAAAGTAGCATCCTCGAAATCAGAGGCAAGAAAGTAATGTTAGACATCTATTTAGCTAAAATCTATGAAGTTTAAACAAGAGTTTTAAAACAGGCCGTAAGAAGAAATATCGATCGATTTCCTGAGGACTTCATGTTTGAGTTAACCGAACTTGAAATGCAAAACTTGACATCACAAATTGTGATCTCAAGTTGGGGTGGGCAAAGATATAAACCATTTGCCTTTACAGAGCAAGGAATTGCCATGTTATCTAGTGTTTTAAAAAGTAAAAAGGCAATTCAAATGAATATTGCTATAATGCGAGCATTCGTAATGATGCGTCAATTTACATTAACCTATCAGGAACTTTCTGAAAAACTTCTAGAGCTCGAAAAACACCACAATCAGAAGTTTGATGATATTGAACAAGTATTGACTTATTTAATCCAAAAAGACAATCAGCAAACCCAGCAATTAACCCGAAAAGAAGTTGGATATAAAAAATGAATTATGGAACTGGAACAAATCAAAAGTAGCATCCTCGAAATCAGAGGCAAGAAAGTCATTCTCGATTTTGAATTAGCGAAGTTATATCAAACAGAAACTAAACGATTGAAAGAATCCGTGAGAAGAAATATTCGCAGATTCCCATCTGATTTTATGTTTGAATTAACAGCAGAAGAATGAGAAAACTTGAGGTCGCAATTTGCGACCTCAAGTTGGGGCGGAAAACGATACTTACCATTTGCCCTCACAGAACAAGGTGTGGCCATGTTATCGAGTGTATTAAATTCAGAAATTGCAATAGATGTCAATATCAACATCATGCGTGCCTTCGTTTTGATGCGTCAATTTGCATTAACCTATCAGGAACTTTCTGAAAAACTAATTGAACTTGAAAAGCTTCACAATCAAAAGTTTGATGATATTGAACAAGTATTGACATACCTCATACAAATAGACAATCAGAAAACCCAGCAAGTAAATCGTAAAGAAGTTGGATATAAAAAGTAAAAGATGGAACTAGAACAAATCAAAAGTAGCATCCTAGAAATCAGAGGCAAGAAAGTAATGCTAGACATGGATTTAGCAATAATCTACGAAGTAGAAACAAGAGTTTTAAAACAAGCAGTCCGCAGAAACATCGATCGATTTCCGGATGATTTTATGTTTGAATTGACAAAAGAGGAATGGGATTCTTTAAGATCACAAATTGTGATGTTTAAAACCGGAAAAGGTAATTTTCCAAAATACGTCCCATTTGCTTTTACCGAGCAGGGAGTTTCTATGCTTAGTGCAGTGTTAAATTCAAAACGTGCTGTTCAAACAAGCATTCTCATTATACGTGCCTTTGTAATGATGCGCCAATTTACTTTAACCTATGAAGAACTTTCAGAAAAACTTATTGAACTCGAAAAGCTTCACAATCAAAAGTTTGATGATATCGAACAAGTTTTGACTTACTTAATCCAAAAAGACAATCAACAAACCCAGCAATCTAATCGAAAAGAAGTTGGATATAAAAATTAGAATTCAATTTTATCTCCCTTGAGGGAGAATTAAAGAGGGTTACTGATTTTAACATATACTAATCCATAAAATAAATCGAATACATATAATTTTATCATGAATACTCAGAAACATATACTTGCTTTCAAAAACTACATGAATTATCGTAGATATAGCCAAAACACCATCAAAACCTACTCAGATGCACTTGAAGTTTTTTTCAGATTTTTCAATGATAAACCTCCAGAAAATATAAATATTGATGACCTTATTCAATTCAACACCGAATATATACTTAAGAAAAAACTTTCAGCCAGTTATCAAAACCAAGTAATTAATGCCATCAAATTGTTTTACAGAAACCGCTTTAACCGAAGTATGGAAGTGGATTTCATTCAACGTCCTCGACGGGAAAAACGGCTTCCCAATGTTTTGAGTAAAGATGAAGTAAAATCAATTTTAGAAGCACCAAATAATCTAAAACATCGAGCTATGCTCAGTTTGATTTATGCTTGTGGATTGCGAAGAAGTGAATTATTGAACCTAACTTTAAAAGATATTTTATCAGATCGAGGCTTGCTTTTCATACGGCAATCAAAAGGGAAAAAAGACCGAGTTGTGCCTATTAGCATCAAACTCATTGAAATGCTGCGCGACTATTATAAAGCTTTCAAACCAAAAACCTGGTTGTTTGAAGGGCAAGAAGTGGGCGAAAAATATAGCGAGAGAAGTATCCAACTTGTTTTAAATCAAGCAGTAGAAAAAGCAAAAATAGTTAAACCAGTTAGTTTGCATTGGCTACGTCATAGTTACGCTACTCACCTTTTGGAAAGCGGAACAGATTTACGATACATACAAGAATTACTGGGACATTCCAGCTCAAGGACAACTGAAATATACACACATGTTAGTACACGGAATTTACAACAAATTCGTTCGCCTTTCGATGATTTGTAAAAATTATTACTATTTTAGCCTAACGGAATAAATCTGCGCATATACAACAAGATTTAGTTTATTGAAGAAGGTTTGTAGCGTGTATAAGTAAGTTATGCCTCATGCTAAAAAAATGACAAAAATGACAGAAAGTATCAAAGAAAAAATATTAGACATTCATACAATTGTATCTAATAGACTGAATTCCAATAAAAAATCATTTTCATCAGAGAAATCTATAGTTTTTGATTTCGCATGGCAGTTTTCAGTAAAATATCGATCGCTGATTGAAAATATTGACTTTGAAACTTCATTGTTCAATAGTTTTTCAGACGGAACCTTTCTTGACTTATTTTTAGAATTAAAGGAAAATGGGGAAACTTACAAAGTTGGAATTGAGTTTAAATTTCCCTACAAAAAGAAAAATAATACTGGTCAAACAGAAGCGAGACAAAAAATAATTAACGATTTAAAAAGGGTTACATGGTTAGTTAAAGAAAATAAAATTGACTTAGGTGTTTTTATTTGTTTTACAAATGAAGGAAACTATATTAATGAAGGCAATTATACTATAGCTCAAAGCTTTAGAACTCATCATAATAAAGTGTATAAGAATGGAGAGGAATTACCTTGGAATGAGAAATACAATGAAAAAGTTAAGTGCTTAAATGATATAAAATTTGAATGGTCAAACATAATCTTAAAAAACAACAAGTATGTAGTTCCTGAAGATCAATTTGCAATACTTAAACCTATATTAATAAAAAGAGAATATGAAACAACAACCTCATGACAACTGGGCTCCTTATTACGACTTTGTTTACGAGCGGACATACGGTAATTTTTATAAACAATTTACAGATGTGACTATTAAAGTTATCAAGGACATTCTTGACGATACAAGGGAAATTTTTGATTATGGTGCTGGGACTGGTCGGTTGACCATTCCCTTAAAGCAACAAGGATATACAGTTACTGCCATTGAAAAAAGTCAACCAATGGCTGACATAATTAAGCGAAAAGCAGAGGCCTTAAATTTGAGCATAGATATTCATTCATGCGACATTGCCGACTTTCGTAATGGGAAAGCTGACCTAGCAATTGCTTTGTTTACAGTATTAAGTTATGCAACTACAGAAGAACAAATCAACACTTTAATTTCAAACATTAAGAATCATTTGCATTCAGGTGGCTACTTCTTTTTTGATTTACCTCAAGCCATTTTCTTTCAACAAAGGATCCTGGCAGACATAAATAAAGATGACTTTAAAAGAAGAATATCTTTAACACCAATCGATAATGACATTTATGAATATTCAGAAGTATGCAGCGGCATCTTTAATGGCAACACTTTCGAATATAGTGATAGTTTTCAAATTCGTTATTGGGATACAAACTTCATCGAAAATATACTTGTAAGTCATGGGTTTAAAAATATCAAGCATAACTTTGACCAATTTGCAAATACAGGTTCAACATATAAATTATATCAACTGCATGACAATAGCACGAAGGCATAACAGCACCTACAAGAAATTGGCGATGCAGTGGTTAAACGAACATTTGTGCATCTTATCAAGTGTAGTGCTGGCAGACAGTTTTCGTCTCCGAAATCGCCAACTTCTTGTAGCTGCAAAACGTTACAAGCAATGCTAGGAGACACTAATCCGACCAATTGAAACTATCGTATAAATCGACATTCAATCGTTTTAAGAAGTTCGAAATTTACCAATGTTAATATATTGAAAACTTTCAAGGACAAAATTTGTCCCCGATTATTTTTTATAATACTTTCGGACAAAATAAGTCCTCAATGACTCAGACAAAAATTATGATTACTTCATTTGGTGAACAACTCCGTTCATTACGTGAGCAAAAAAAATTATCATTGCGAGAAGTAGCTTCTTCAATTGGAATAGACACGTGAGAGATCATCTCCCTGTCGAATATTGGGAGGGCAGGCTACTCGATTATGTGGGGTTTCTTATTTCACCTCCGAAGGAAGCAATGGAGTTAATTTATTCTTCAAATCCATTCGTTCGTGAAGGATTCTGGCGATTTCAATCGATTGATCGTCCATTACTCGATAGAAAATTATATGCTTTGATGTTCTTTTACCTTTCAATTCTGGGTAAATTTCTTCATAAACTTTTCCTATTTGAGGTTTTTTAGCGATTGTAGAAAATGCATTAAGCAAGAGTTTATAATATTTATCTGCCTGACTTTCAGACCATGCCTCAACAGTGTAATTCCAAATATCAGATAAATCCTTTACGGCATTGTTCGTTAACTTAAACTTTGCCATTTATTTTCTGCCTGCTTTTAACATTTTTAAATGCTCGTCAGGGTCAAAATCTTCGGCTAAACCACTATTAATACCTTCGTCAATCGCATGACGCAGAGCAATAATTTTCTGTTCCTCTTCTTCAAGTAGTCTTAATCCAGCACGAACTGCCTCACTTGCATTTTTGTACCGTCCTTCTCTTAAAATATTTTGAATGAATTGATCAAAATAACTACCCAAGGTAATTGATGTGTTTTTACTCATAACAACTAATTTTAGCAAAAATACCAAATATTGGTATTATTTCAAAATATATTTTGGGAGTTTTTGGCTATGGTTAATCACATATAACGTTCTCGCGCTGGGCGAAGGTTACGATTTTCACCACTAACTTTCATACGACGAACCTCATTTCAAATATACGATAAACTGTCTTACCGTTTACTGAACCGCCACTTTTGCCAATTGAAAATCAGCGAAGCTAAATCCGTGTTATGCGGTCGTGCTATTATACTGTCGTCAAATTTTTTAATCCAATTCAATCAAAAGTACCAATTGCCATAGCTATTTTTGTTAGATGTAAATTTTAGCTTTCAATTTTGGGAGCTTTAGCTTCCTTGATACCTGATTCAAATTGAACATCTAAACCATGAGATACAGTTTTAGTATCTTCATAAACATCAAATTTAACAGCCTTTCCCCATTTCAATG
>JBIIFU010000069.1:0-6467 GCA_044237035.1 Crocinitomicaceae bacterium | reverse complement strand
AACGATACAGTAATCATGCGTGGACATTGTGAGGCAAATGGAATTCGAATTGGTTTTGGTGAAGTTTCAGCGAAGATTTTACCTGCAAAATAATCTTTAAATTGTCAAAATTCCCTGACATAGATTTAGAGCAAGAACGCAAGGAAATACTAAATGCGTTCAAAGGACTTATGCGTGCCATGAAAGATCGCAGCAAAGAAGAAACGCGATTGATTCGAAAAGCCTTTGACATGGCTTTAGAAGCACATAAAGACGTAAGACGAAAATCAGGTGAACCTTATATTTATCATCCCATTGCAGTAGCTCGAATTTGTGCAGAAGAAATGGATTTGGATGCCACGGCAGTTGCTTGTGCTTTATTACATGATACAGTTGAAGATACGTACATCACATTGCAAGATATTGAAGATGCTTTTGGGAAAAAAGTTCGACGTGTAATTGATGGATTAACTAAAATTCCAGAAGTATTTGATGAGAACGCATCAGTACAAGCTGAGAATTTCCGTAAAATGATTTTGACAATCTCGGATGATTTTCGCGTTGTTTTAGTAAAACTTGCTGATCGTTTGCATAATATGCGGACTTTAGGAAGCATGCGACCAGATAAACAATTGAAAATTGCTTCAGAGACGAAATTCTTATATGCTCCCCTCGCACATCGTTTAGGGCTTTATGCTGTAAAAACTGAATTGGAAGATCTTTCGATGATGTATTGCGAGCCTGAAATTTATCACAAGATAGAGTCAAGTTTAAAGAGCTCGAAAGATGTACGAAATAGATTCATTCGTCGATTTGTGTCACCAATTAGAGAGACATTATTACACGAAGGATATATTTTCGAAATTAAGGCTCGAACTAAATCTATTTCTTCGATTTGGAAAAAAATGCAAGATCAAGACATTCCTTTCGAGGAAGTTTTTGATGTTTTTGCTATTCGAATTATTCTTGACACGCCGGTTGAACTTGAAAAACCTGATTGTTGGCGAATTTACAGCTTAGTTACTGACTTTTATCAACCAAGCCCAGAGAGATTGCGAGATTGGATTTCAACGCCTCGGGCAAATGGTTATGAATCTCTGCACACAACCGTTATGTCCCCTCAAGGAAAATGGGTGGAAGTTCAAATTCGAACTAAACGAATGGATGAAATTGCAGAGAAAGGTTTCGCAGCTCATTATCGCTATAAAGAGTCCAAAAACGACGATAATAAGTTTGATCGCTGGATTTCGGAAATTCGTGATCTACTGGAAAGTGCAGATTCAAACGCCTTAGATTTTGTTAATGAATTCAAGTCTAATTTATTCAACGATGAAATATACATTTTTACTCCAAAAGGTGAGTTGCGAGTGTTACCCGTGGGCTCAACTGTAGTTGATTTTGCTTATGATATTCATACGGATATTGGTAACAAATGTATTGGCGCAAAGGTGAATAATCGATTGGTACCATTAAGTTATCAATTACAAAACGGCGATCAGTTAGAAATCATCACCTCTAATAAACAAAAGCCATCTGAAGATTGGCTACGTTTTGTTGTTTCAGCTAGAGCAAAACAGAAAATCAAATCTTCCTTAAACGACGAACGAAAAGTTGTTGCACAGGACGGAAAAGAAATTTTAGAACGCAAATTCAAGCAATACAATCTCAAATTTC
This sequence comes from Crocinitomicaceae bacterium, assembly GCA_044237035.1. Taxonomy (GTDB): domain Bacteria; phylum Bacteroidota; class Bacteroidia; order Flavobacteriales_D; family Crocinitomicaceae; genus UBA952. The sequence goes on along the minus strand of JBIIFU010000069.1, from coordinate 4,814 downwards.
ATTCGGATAATATAACCTTTCTTACCGGTCATTTCGGGCTTCCGACTGCAACGGAACTCTATTTCAGAATAGCCAAAGGAAAAATCGATTTAACCAAATTGCGTGACATGGATGAATCGAACGGTTTCCTTCAAAAGAAAATCGTTCGTACCAAAAAAGTTAAGCAGGAAGAAGAGGAAGATTTTCCGGTTATAAATACAAAATCCGATACGATTGTTATTGGAGACGATTTCAATGGTTTCGAATATAAAATGGCAAAATGTTGTCATCCAATCCCTGGTGATAAGGTTTTTGGATTCATTAGTATTTCTGAAGGAATTAAAATACATCGTTTCAATTGTCCGAATGCGGAGAACATGATGTCAAAAATGGCTTATCGTTGTATAAAAGCCAAATGGAAATCGGATAAACTAGTTGAGCGTGAAGCTGCAATTAAAATCATCGGGATTGATCAAATCGGCCTTGTAAATAAATTAACGGAAATCATTTCGAAAGAGAATAACGTGAACATGAAATCAATTTCCTTCGACACTGAAGACGGAATTTTTGAAGGGAAAATTAAAGTAATGGTTTACGATACCGAACATTTAGAATTGCTCATGCAAAAATTTGAACAGGTTGAAGGCGTTCAAAATGTTTCTAGATGGGATGCCCAAGAGAAAACGGAGTAAGAATTTTGTCTACTTCACAAAGTGAGAAAGAATAAATATTTGTTTATCTAATAACGACTATAAAGTAAATAACATTCGTAAATTGATGGTGTTTTTATGTATTTTTCAAATCAGCTACATAAATTAACTACTTTTGCGGCATGATTACGTTGGAGAATTTAGGCGTTCACTTGCCTCAAGGATTTTTGTTCAAAGGAGTTAATTTGCAAATAAATCGTGGTGAACGAGTTGGACTTGTTGGAAAAAATGGAGCAGGAAAATCAACACTATTAAAAATACTTTCTGGTAAACAGCAAGCTTCTGAAGGAAAAATACATTTATCAAAAGGAACCAATATTGGTTTTTTAACGCAAGATATTGTTATTGATTCAACAAAGAGTGTCTATGAATTTTTAAATCAGTCTAACGAAAAAATCAATGAAATCAGAACACGACTGGATGAAATCAACGATCAGCTTGTTGTTAGAACAGATTACGAATCAGATAGTTACATGTCACTTCTTGATGAACTTTCTGAACTTAATCATGCATTTGGATTATTCGATGGTCACACTTGGGAGGAGCGCATCGTCACAACTTTAAAAGGACTTGGATTTCAAGAAGAAGAATTAGAACGCTCATTAAATTCGTTTTCCGGAGGTTGGAAAATGCGTGCAGAATTGGCCCGAATACTTGTTAATCAACCCGATATACTACTGCTGGATGAGCCTACCAATCACTTAGATATTATTTCGATTAGTTGGTTAGAAACTTATCTTCAAAAATTTGAAGGAATTGTAATTCTAATTTCGCACGACCGTTTATTTTTGGACAATGTCACAAAACGAACCTTAGAAATTTCACTTGGAAAAATTTTAGATTTTCCTTACAATTACAGTAAGTACAAAGCTTTACGAGAAGAAGACCTAGATCGTCTTGAACAAGCCAAAAAACAACAAGACAAGGACATCAAGCAAACAGAAATGTTGATTGATAAATTTCGGGCAAAAAGTAGTAAGGCAGCCTTTGCGCAATCCTTGATGAAAAAGTTGGAACGAACAGAGCGCATTGAGATAGAGAAGGATCCAACATCCAGAATGCGACTTACTTTTCCCTTGAGCGTTCAACCTGGAAAATGGGTGTTAGAACTCGAACAAATGGGAAAAACTTATGGAGAAAAGTTAATTTTTAAAAATATCAACATTACGGTTGGCCGTGGAGAAAAAATAGCCTTTCTAGGAGCAAATGGTGTAGGTAAATCAACCCTTCTCAAGCGTGTCATGAATGAAATTGAAGGCGATGGTACGGTAAAATACGGTCACAATGTAAATATCGCCTATTTCGCTCAAAATCAAGCTGAAGACCTTGATATAGAGTTGACAGTTTTTGAAACGGTTGACAATATCGCAATTGGTGATATTCGTAAGGATTTACGAACGATTTTAGGAACTTTTCTTTTCACAGGTGAAGATGTAAATAAGAAGGTAAAAGTACTATCGGGCGGTGAAAGAACACGTTTGGCACTTTGTCAATTGTTACTTAGTCCGTCCAATTTCTTGATTCTCGATGAGCCAACCAATCACTTGGATATTGCCAGTAAAGAGGTACTTAAACAAGCATTAATCAATTACGAAGGAACATTTATTATTGTATCCCACGACCGAGAATTCTTGGATGGATTAACCAATCGTATATGGGAAATCTACAATCAAACTTTAAAAATTCATCATTACACTGTTCAGGAATTCTTGAAAAAGAAAGCAGAGGAACAAAAGGAATTGAATCAGAGTGAGAAAGTGGTTAAAGCAGCACCTGTTCCCAAGGAAGAAAAACCCATTATTCAACCATCAAATTCAAACGAAAAAGAAATCAAGCGAATTGAGAGAGAAATTGCTGAGTTGGAATCCAAGATTGAGGAAATGAATGTGATTTTGGCGGAATTAAATTATTCAGATGAAACGAAAGCGAACTCAATTTTAACTGAATATGAGCTATTGAAGTCCAATTTGGATGAAAAAATGGCAGTTTGGGAAAATTTGGTTGGCTAATTTTAATTTACAAAATCAAACTCCATAAAGCATTTTTGTAGGCCACAGTCTGAAACGATCATTCGTGTTTTTTTCGAGAATTCTGAATTTTGCATCAGAAATTTTATTGTTTCATTTTCTTGTTGATTTGTAAAAATCCATTGGTAAATCCCTAAAGACTTATCAATCAGATAAATTGAAATATCAATTTCTTGACCAAGTAAATTTACAGTCTGAATCGTTGCATTTCCTTCATTGGATAATTTGAAGTCCTTCATAATGTAATCTGTTGCAGGTTCCCAGTCTGATTTAGTAATATAAATTATTGAGTCTGAAAAATAAAATCCACTGTTGCTCATCCAATCAGAAGGAGCATACAGAAAATATTCGTTTTGATATCTATAAACAGAATTCCATTTGCAGGGAAAACTTCCAAGGCTGAAATGAGAATTGGAAAGATTTAATTTCTCTAATTCCTTTCTAAAATATTGATTTTGAATAGAATGAGCCATTTCCGTGTCAATTGTTGGAATTATCCAATTATAATAAATTGAACTCGTATCTGAGGTATAGTATATAAAACCATACTCAGATTCTTGAAGGATTGAATCAGGTTTTGCCCTAAAATGAAAATTACTTTTTTGAGCGAAAGATTTAGAACTTAAAAATAGGAACAAGAAAATTATTTGTTTCATATATCAAAGATAAATAAACAAAACACAACAAATTGCGAAATACAGCTAAGCCAAAATTTAGTAATTTTAGAAAAAATCAGTTAGTACTGAACCATGAGACAAATTCGAAAAAAACATTTACACTACGTGGGAATTATTGGGATTCCTATTTTGCTTTTTGTGTGGGTGTTTTATCTCTATGCCGAAGAATCAGAAGATATTCGAATCAGAAGAATTATGGGGCAACGAATTTCATACAATACTTCAAGCGAGTTGGAAATTCGACTTCAAGCATACGTTTCCGCCTCAGATTATCGAAATGAAACTACGCGTCAATATGCGCTAAATTTAGCCAGTAAAAATTCAGGAAGCTACAACCTTCGCCAAGTATTAACCATTTTTGACGAGATTAGCAATAAATGGCAATACGTTAACGATCCAAGAACCAATGAATTAATTTCTAAAGCGTCATTTTCCGTTCAGAATGGTTTCAAAGGAGATTGTGATGATTACGCTGTGTTACTTTCTTCATTGATTCAATCTATTGGCGGAAAAACCAGAATTGTTAATGGCTTCAATCATACTTCAAGTCATGCTTTTGCCGAACTTTTTATCGGTAATCAGGCCAAAAAACAGGAAACATCCTATTTACTTCACAAGCGTTACGGAAGAAATTACCCAAATGGTTTGGTTATTCATTATTCCAAAGATGCAAATGGAAATTATTGGTTAAATCTCGATTGGAGCGCCAAATATCCAGGCGGACCTTATTTTCAGTCTAATTCACAAATTATTTATTTTACGGAAGAAGGAAAATACGAGTTGAGAAAGAAATAATGTTAATGAGAATCTTCACAAAGTAATTTCAAATAATCATCCAATTTTCTCATTAAAAAATAAGGTAAATTCATCAATTTGTATTGTTTGCCACCGGGTGTTGTATGATTTTCGATACTGAATTTTCCTGCGTACATGCGAACGGCATACGGATGATTTGATCGCTCAACAAACTGATGCAAAGACCTTAACGTTCCTTGCTTTCCAGATTTTATTTCAATCGGAATAATTTTATCTTCAAAATGATACAGAAGATCAACCTCCGAATTACTATCCTTATTTTCTCGTACCCAAAAATTGGGTTTGTAGTTGATTTCATCTTGCAACGCGATTAATTCTTGCGTTACGAGATGCTGAATAATTTTTCCTCGTTCAAAATCGCATAAATCAGATAACCCAATCATTCTACCTTGCAATGACAAAACTTGAGTAAGTAAACCAGTATCTAAAAATTGAAGACGCGGACGTTTTTTATAGTCGGTAATTATTGGTGGTTCCAAACTCGTTGAAGGATAAATCAGACGAATAATCCCAGCTAAATCCAAAGCGCGCATCGCATCTCCGATTTCACGTGACCGATAATTTGAATTCCCAAATCGTTCAAACGAAATTCGGTCTTTCTCGTT
>JBIIFU010000039.1:0-22012 GCA_044237035.1 Crocinitomicaceae bacterium | reverse complement strand
TTTTAATGTTTTAAAAGCCGGCTAAAAGCCGGCTTTTTTTATTCCCCTCCTCCCTGCGAGGGAGGACCGAGGAGGGTGATGTTTTTCTAATTTAACAGAGAGTTATTTGTTCAAAGATTTATTGTCTTACAATGGTATAAGAAAAGCAAAAGTATTGGAAAATCTACTTCGTGCCTTGGCCTTTCAAGTAGGCAATGAGGTGAGTTATAATGAGCTTTCAAAATTGGTTGGCGTCGATAAAAATACAGTTGCCTCATATATCAAGCTACTGGAAATGAGTTATGTGATTTTTAGTTTATCGAGTTTTAGCAGAAACTTGAGAAAAGAAATAAAACACAATCAAAAAATATATTTCTACGATACAGGTGTTCGAAATGCGATTATCCAAAACTTTAACTCATTAGAATTTAGAAACGATATAGGTGCTCTGTGGGAAAACTTCTTAATTGCCGAAAGAATGAAATACAATGCATACAATCAAACCTATGCTAAAGCATATTTCTGGAGAACTGTAGATCAGCAAGAAATTGATTACATAGAAGAAAAAGATGGAGCACTTTCGGCCTTTGAATTCAAATGGAAATCTACAAAAAAAATAAAAACACCACTTGCATTTGAAAAAGCCTATAATACCCAAACAAACCTGATAGACTCAGAAAATTACCGGGATTTTGTACTTTAGAATTGACTGATTTTGAGAGGTTTTGTGGAATCTAGGAAATCTCGGTGAATGAACTCAGTATGTTATGCTTGTTTCGACATACTTCGATATACTCAGTATGTAAAGATCGACAAGCTCTTATCGCTGATTGAGCCTGTCTTGATGATTGAGCACAATTCCCGAGTTCATGCACTGAGTTTATCGAGGTATATTATGCATAATCAGTAATTTGATTATTATCCTGTCATTTTATTGATTACTAATTCGTATATTTAATACTAAGAAGTCTTCTATTTATCAAAATTTGGGGATGCTTTCTAAGAAAAAGAAAATAATTAGTAATATATTTATTACCTTTGTGTGAAATACAGTGAGCTTTTCCGACTTCTAAAAAAGGATGGTTGGATTGAAATACGACAAAAGGGAAGTCATGTAATTATGAAACACCCGACAAAAGGTGAACAATTAACAGTTCCATACCATGCCGGGAAAGAGGTTAAGAAAGGACTGTTGACGGCTATTTTGAAACAGGCAAACATAAAAAAAACAAAACGATGAAAAAACCAAAATTACACGTTAAGATTCTAAAAGAGGATGTTGGTTACAGCGCAAATGTTGTATCAAAAAATAAATTTATTGCAGCAGAGGCAGATACATTTGATCATTTATTAACGAATTTGGTTGAAGCAATTAATCTAACATTTGAAGAAAATGGTTTTTTCTATCAATTAAATGAACTCAAGTTTACGTATGATCTTGAAAGTTTTTTTGAATATTACTCAGTTATCAACGCTAAAGCATTATCTGAGAGAATCGGTATGAATCAGAGTTTGTTGGCTCAATATATCAAAGGAATTAAAAAACCCTCTGCCGCTCAAATACGAAGAATTTTAACCGGTGTGCAGCAAATAGGTAAAGAGCTGGCAGAAGTTCAATTGTTATTTTGATCCTCCTGTATTCAGGTAACTCATCTCTTCAATAATAAATTATTTTTTAGCATTCTAAGACCTATCTCATTTGATAAATTCAATCAAATTACTCCGCGTCCTTGTCGATTTATAGTAAATTTGCGTTATCGAGTATTAATTCAAGCGGGAAGCAAAGGTGAAGATTGCATTATTTGGAAATCCGAATACAGGAAAAAGTTCTGTTTTTAACATGTTGACCGGTCTGCGTCAGCAAGTTGGAAATTTCCCTGGTGTTACCGTTGAGAAGAAATCCGGCTCGTTTAAAATTGCCGAAAAAGAGCATACACTCACTGATTTTCCGGGAACGTATAGCATTTATCCAAGAACGAAAGATGAGGAGGTTGTTTATCGAGTACTCACCGATTCGACTTCTACAGAATTTCCTGAGTTAGCATTAGTTGTGCTGAACGCTTCACAACTCAAACGCAACTTACTTTTGTGTTCGCAGCTTTACGACCTAAAAATTCCACTCATCATTGTAGTAAACATGAGTGATATTGCTCAGCGTAAAGGAATTTCGCTTGATTTGCAAAAATTGGAAGAGCTCTTTCCAGGGTCTTCGGTTGTTTCTACCAACGCACGAATTGGACTCGGAAAAGATCGGCTATTAGCGGCGATTTCAAGCTTTAATTTTAAGAATCAAGAGGCAAATAATCGTTTGATAATTAGCGATTTTGAAGCAGCACCCATTGATAATCTTTCGAAACAAGTTTCAGAGACCAAAGAGAGAACTAGTTGGATAGATAAGGTGCTTCCAGCGATTCAAAAGAATGAAGAAACAAAAACGTCTAATCAATCCAAACTTGATCAAATTTTAGTCCATTGGTTTTGGGGATACCTGATCTTCGTAGCCATTTTATTGGTCGTATTTCAATTCATTTATGCTTTTGCTTCCTACCCAATGGATGCAATCGATTTGTTATTTATTACTATTTCCAATTATCTACAAGAAACTTTACCCGCTGGGATTTTCAGCAATCTACTCAGTCAGGGAATTGTGCCTGGGATCGGAGGTGTTGTGATTTTCATCCCACAAATTGCTCTTTTGTTCTTCTTCATTTCAATTTTAGAGGAAACTGGGTATCTGTCACGGGTTGTCTTTATCATGGATCGAATTATGCGTCCACTTGGCTTGAACGGAAAAAGTGTTGTTCCCTTAATGTCGAGCGTAGCTTGTGCGATTCCTGGTGTGATGTCGGCACGAACGATTTCAGATTGGCGCGAGCGACTTATCACTATTCTTGTGGCTCCATTGATGAGTTGTAGTGCGCGAATTCCGGTTTATACACTCTTAATAGCGTTGGTTATTCCCGATGAACCTGTTTTTGGATTTTTTAATTTAAGAGGGATTGCCCTTTTCAGTTTATATGCGTTGGGATTGGTTTCTGCTCTTGTAATTGCATTTATTTTGAAAAAAATCATCCGCACGAAGGAGAAAGGGTTTTTGGTACTTGAAATGCCTGATTTTAAAAGTCCACGCTGGCAAAATGTTTGGATTACCGTATTTGAGAAAGTACGCATTTTTGTTTGGGATGCCGGTAAAGTTATTTTAGCAATTTCAGTTATTTTATGGGCATTGGCATCGTTCGGGCCGGGTGATTCTATCGAAAAAGCGGAACAAGAATCTAGTGTTCAAATCGCAAAAAAATCGTGGAGCGAAGAAGAGAAAAATCAGTTTGTTGCCTCAGCAAAGCTTGAAAAATCGTACATGGGAATAATGGGTAAAACACTCGAGCCACTTATCGAACCTTTAGGGTATGATTGGAAGATCGGAGTTTCATTACTTACCTCTTTCGCTGCACGTGAAGTATTTGTAGGATCATTAGCTACCATTTATGCCGTTCATGATACAAGTGATGATAATACCTTGTTGATTAATCGTTTGAGAATGGAAAAGAAGGTTGATGGAACACCAATTTACACACTTGCAACAGGCTGTTCATTACTGGTTTTTTATGTTTTTGCCATGCAATGTATGTCAACTCTAGCTGTAGTTAAACGAGAAACTAGTTCCTGGAAGTGGCCGTTATTTCAGCTGGCATTCATGGGACTTTTAGCATATTCAATGAGTTTTCTTACTTTTATGATGTTATCATGATTCAAGAAATTCTGGTTATACTTGTAGTAATTGCTGCCTTGTTTTTTCTAGGTCGCAAATTCTATCGCCATTTTTTTTCAAAGAATAATTCGTGTGAAGGCTGCGCGGTATCAAAGTCCATTGAAAAAACCACTTAAAATGAAAAAGGTAATTATTCTCTTTTATCTACTGATTAGCACAATTAGTTATTCTCAACGAAAATTCTTTAAACTCCCCTCCTATGATGTGGTTAGAAGTGGACCATATATCGGATATCAGCAAGGTGACTACAGTTCTTTTGAACTTGGATTTGAACGACAGTGGAAAGATTTAAAGTTATTCAAATCAAAAACCACGGCTCTATACGGTGGATTGAATTACAACTATAGTTCGGGAGTTATAGGTTGTGATGTAGGGGTTTGGAGAAAATTAGGATTTCTCGGGATTACTTACGGATTAGCAGGAATTTATCGTACAGATTTGAATTACAATAAATTCGGCCTATCGCCTATGATTGGATGGAAAGTGGGGAGATTTCACCTTCACGTTGGGTATCAATTGCTAATTCCAGAGGATTATCTTCCGGGTATCAACGGATTTTATACAACACTACGATTTAAAGTTTGGAGCAAAAAACAGATTAAAAAATCCTAAACGAACAAAACGTTTTTCCAGTCATTCAAGGATATAGGTTCAATTAAATTAAGTTGATCGAGAGTCGCGATCGTGTTATCAAATGAATCTTCCGAGAAGTTCATGTTATAATTCCAAATTGTTTCAGAAAGCCACAATTTTACATCTTCTGGTTCAAGGTGATAACGCCACGAAAAAGTTTGAATTGCCTGCGCGTCATTTTTTAATTGAAAGGCACGATTACCAACGATTTTACTCATTTCGTTGATGACTTCTGAGTGTTTTTCTAAAATTTCATTTCGGACAGCAATCACAAAACACGGCCACGGGGTAACCACTTCACCGATGCATCTGCATTTCCCTTGATCTACAAAAGGTTTTGTTGTAAATTTCTCCCACAAAAAGCCATCTGCCTCACGGTTCTCCAAAGCCCATAAACCTCCATAGACATCACCAACCACGTTAAATTTAAGTTTAGAAGCATCCCATCCTACTTGATTCGCATGGACTAAAGCCATCAAATGAGAACCTGATCCAAATCGTGATATGGCAAAAGTTCCATTTTCTAAATCAGACAGAGAATAAAAATCAGAATCAACAGGGACATGCACCCCCCAACGCAAGGGTGATTGGACGTAAATATTCACTATTTTGGCATCAAGTCCTTCCAAAATTGATTTTGTGATTCCTTCCGTCAATAATACAGCAATATCAATAGAGCCCGTTTGTAACCCCTTGATCATCTGTCCCGTACCGCCGGTCATATCACTCCAATGCAATTCTAGGCCAATGGAATTAAACAAACGTTCTTCAATGGAAAGGCGCCAAGGCAAATTAAAGTGTTCAGGTACCCCTCCTATTTTTAATCCTGTCATATCTTACTTTATTTCAACGAATTGCATTTCGTATAATTTCTTGTAATATCCGTCTTTTTTCAGCAATTCAGCATGTGAACCCATTTCTACTATCTCACCTTTCTCTAAAACAACAATTTTATCCGCTTTTTGAATGGTTGATAAACGATGAGCAATTATGATAGAGGTTCTTCCTTCAGTTAATTTTGCAGTTGCCTTTTGAATAAGCTCTTCAGACTCGCTGTCAACACTTGATGTCGCCTCATCCAAAATCAAAATGTAAGGGTTGTAAATATAGGCGCGGATAAAGGCCAATAATTGTCGTTGACCTGTGGATAATACCCCGCCACGCTCTCCAATTTTGTAATCATAATTATTGGGTAAATTCATGATAAAATCGTGCGCGCCAACGGCTTTTGCCGCCTGAAATACCTCATCACGAGAAATGTGTGCATTTCCTAATGTTATGTTATTGTGAATTGAATCTGAGAAAAGAAAAACATCTTGTAGGACAATAGCAATGTGCTTTCTCAAATAAGATAATTCAATTTGATTTAATTCAATAGTTCCAATTTCAATTTCTCCTTGTTGGTATTCATAAAAACGCCCTAAAAGATTGACGATGGTTGATTTACCTGCTCCCGTAGCTCCGACAAAAGCAACGATCTCTCCGGGCTGGATGGTTAAATGGATGTTTTTTAATACGTATTCCTCGTCCTTGTAGGCAAAAGATACATTTTTGAATGAAATAGCTGAATTAAAATCAATATCCGTGCGCGTTCCTGTTTGCTGAATATGTTCCTCAACATCTAAAATTTCAAAAATCCGTTCCGCGCGAACAGTTCCTCGTTGTAACACATTGAATTTATCTGCCAACTGACGAATAGGTCGATACAACTGATTAATCCACAAAGTAAACGCAATAATTTGTGCATACATTGTTTTTATTTCAGCCGATGATTTACCTGAAATTTGAAGAGCGCCCCAAACCAATAAAAAGGCAACGGAAAGAGAGCTTAAAATTTCAACCACCGGAAAAAAGATAGAATTTGCCCAAACGGCATTAATGTGTGCCTGACGATGGCCTTTATTTATTTCCTGAAATTGGTCAAATTCTTTGTCTTGTCGATTAAAAAGCTGAACTAACGACATTCCTGTCAAACGTTCTTGAACAAAAGTATTGAGTTTGTTGACTTGTTCACGTTCCGATTGAAAGGAACTTCGCATGGCCTTGGCGAAGATACGAGTAGCAAAAATCAATAAAGGAATTGGGATCAGGGTCATGAGAGACAATTCCCAATTGGTGGAAAACATGAGAATTAATACAAAAATCAATGAAATTAAGTCCCCTGCAATTTCCATCAACCCCGATGCAAAAACCTCTGTGATTGCTTCCAAATCGGAAACTACGCGAGTTATCAATGATCCCACCGGAGTTTGATCAAAATAGCGCATGCGAAACGTCATAATGTGTTTAAACAAACGCTGACGAATATCATGAATAACCGATTGCGCCAATAAATTCGAATAATAACTTCCAGTTAATTGAATAAGTCCCTCTAACAGCAAAATTCCGATGATTAAAAGTGTCCAATTCAATAGAGCTTCGGCATCTTGTGATTTAACAATGAACGAATCAACCATATAGCCAATCAATGCAGGGCGGAGAGGGCTAACAATAGAAAGCAATAAGGTACACGCAATGGATATCGCTAAAAATGATTTATAGGATTTAGCAAACGAGATCAAACGCAGAAAAATGGTGAAGTCAATTGCTTTTTTAGAAGACATAGCGCAAAAATACCGAAAAAGCCCTCGTTTGAGGGCTTTTTCAACAAATTTTCCATAATAATTTTTACCAAGGTCTAACTGATAAAAATGGTGTTGATGGTGAGTTCATAGTTTGTGTTTTTTAAATGGTTAGATACTTTCTGGAAGGGCTACATGATTTTGTATTTGAATCATTTTGATATTTACAACCGTTCCTTGTTGTTTGAAGTTGATGTAATAAACTCCATCCATCAAATCATTAAGGTGGATTTGTTGCGTATTAAAAACTGGAATACTTGGCATAAAAACCACTCCGGCATTATCGATAATTTCAATTTCATCGTAGCTTTTGTCAGTCCACAAAACAGTTACTGTGCTTGCAGAAGAATTAACTACTCGTACCATTGAAAAAGTAGGGGTTGAATTAGTTAGAACACGTTGAGCGTGAGCATAGTTTACTAATGAAGAACTAAAGAAGTAAATCGCGAATGCTAAGATGGTAAGTTGTGTTTTCATGACTTGTGTGTTTTGTTATATGAGACAAAGATGAGTCATTCCAACCAAGGTGAAAACTTTTTTAATGCATTCAACTGCAATTTACAGATTGCTCTGCATACGAGTATAAGCAGAACCACGTAGAAAAGGAGGGAAAAGGGAGTTTATTTTAATTTGGATGGAATTTGGATTGGATGAATTCCACCTTTTTCCTTGATGAAAAAGGTGGAGCCAAAAAATCCCCGCCTGCGACCGGCAGGAATACTTTAGATTTTTCTGGGTTCGGCGATTCTTATATACATTCGATTTTAATTCTGTCCGAACCCTTTTCTTCACCTTCTACGTTTCTGTTTTATCGGTGATCCTCTGGCTTCCTCTAAAACTACGAAACTCAGTGCGGCTTGAAAAGCTAAAAATCTAAGGTTGGTGAAATTCTTTTACGAATAACTCGTATAAAGCTCTCTTTAAAAGAAATAAGAATTGTTCCTAAATTTCAAAGCAAGTCGGTTATTTTAATTTTTCAATGATACTGGTAGTGGAAAATCCTTGTACCAAATCAATGGTTTTTACCTCTCCTCCGTAGCTTTTGACGAATTCGGAACCTACTATGTACTTTTTAGACAAAGGATCAGTTTCCTCAGCGTCGTAATCGCCACCTTTCACTAAAACATCGGGTTGAATTAATTCTATTAGCTTTTCAGGAGTAGATTCAGTAAAAACACAAACGAGATCCACAAATCCCAATGCGGCAAGAACCAAAGCACGCGCATCTTGTGCGTTAATAGGTCTATTTGGTGCTTTTTCCAGGCTGCGAACAGATTCGTCAGAATTGAGTCCAACGATTAATTTATTTCCTAAGGATGCCGCCTTCGCCAAATACGTAACATGTCCGGGATGCAAAATATCAAAACAACCATTCGTAAATACTACTCGTTGATTTTTCATAGCAAACAAGGCTCGATGTTGAATAATTTCTTCTTGACTAACAATCTTATCAATTACATAATTCAGTCTTTCCATCTTAAATCTTTTTAGGAATGAGAAACCAGCTAATTAATCCCAAAACAATCAATAATAACGTTTGTGAAACCCAAACAATTAATCCTAGTGCATTTCCAATGGCAAACGCTTCATCTTGTGGTAAATCGGTTAAAAAATAAGCCACCACAATTCCCACCAAGAGCGGATAACTTCCCAAACCTCCATTCGTTAAGGAAATACCCAAAGAACCTGCAACAAAAGCTAAAAGAACGCAGGATAAAGGTAAATCTTTTGTAGAATCAAATGATAGAAAAGGCAAATAAAACATAACCAAAAAGCAAATCCATATAAGTAAAGAATGTAAAATGTAGGCGAGCGGATTTTTTGTTTTGAAAATGGATAGTGCACTTTTGTACAGGCTTGATACAACCTCACTTACCTTAGCTCTCATTTTTTGGCTTATAAACAGAATAAGTATCGTTAGAAGTAGGATAGAAAATATTACGATGTAGAATGTTGCTGATGATCCAGACTTTGGCCCGAAGTAGGCCTCTATCAATCCTTTAATTTTTAAAAAATCATCCTGCCCCAAAAAGAAGGAGACAACGGTAATTGCAAGTAAAAAAATAATATCTACAATGCGTTCGGAAACAATTGTCCCGAAGCCAACGGTAAATGGAACCCCATCAGATTTTGAGAGAGCAACTGCTCGTGAGGCTTCTCCAGCTCTTGGTAGCGTTAGATTAATCATATAACCAATCATTACGGCATAAAATCTATTAATGGAGGAAGATTCATATCCCATAGGTTCCAACTCATATTTCCAACGATAGGCGCGTGAGTAATATGAAATAACTCCGATCACTAGCGAAAGAATTATCCAAACATAGTTTGCTTCGCTCAACGATTTGTAAAATAGTTCTTTGGACTTTTCAGTCATTGAGGTGAAGAAGTACCAAAATAGATAAATACCGAGAAGAACAGGAAGGATTACTTTTAAAAAAAATAGCAGAGCCTTACGCAAGGTTAATCGATTAAGTTGGTCTCCTCATCCGGAAAAACCATCGATGGCTTAAACGTTTTGGCCTCTTCGATATCTAGAAAGCCATACCCAATGATAATTATTTTATCGCCAACTGCTACTCGTCTTGCTGCGGGTCCGTTTAAGCAAATCGTACCGGAATTGTAATCTCCTTTTATTACGTAAGTTTCAAGTCGCTCTCCGTTATTGATATTCACAATCTGCACGCGCTCCCCTTCCACAATGTTTGAAGCTTGCATCAAACGTTCATCGATGGTAATACTGCCGATGTAGTTCAGTTCGGCTTGGGTAACACGTACACGATGAATCTTGGATTTAACAACCTGAATTAACATAAATCTATAATTGAGGCAAAATTAAGCAATTCAGATTTATTTTCGGGTAAGAATGAAAAACTTTGGGTTATTCACCTCCTCATCTCCAACAACTCCTTCAAATACTTGCCTCGCCAATCTTCAAACACATTAATTTTCGATAAATTTTCATTCATTATACCATAGCTGCCTTCGTTGGTTAATTCTTCTTCTAAGGTCCACCAGCAAAAGCCCATTTTTTTATTCTGAACAAAATCTGTTAGGTCTTTGAGCCATGGTTCAACGTCTGTACCCAAAGAACTACAGCCAAATTCGCCTAATTAACTGAAATCTTTTGGAAATAAGAGATTTACTTAATTTTATTTATTGATTTATCAAAATCTGAATTGAATTTTATATCCTGATTGACTCTGAACTTTTCGAACTCATTACTTGCCTTTTCAATAGCTTTTTCATGTGATATTTTGCCAGCATCAACTAGTAATTCGTACCGATTAATTTTCAGAAAACCATCTAAAACCTCAATCCATTCGTGCATTTTCATTGGTATATTCCTCTCCGCCTGAAGTTCCGCAAAGTTCAAGTATAATTCTACTAATCGATTAAGTTCTTTGATTTCTTTCTCCTCTAAATAGTTTTTTGCTGTTAAAACATCTGATTTTAAAATTTTTCCTGCTGGTGAGTTTTTCCAATTAGTTAAACCCATATTTGGCTTGGTTGAATCTACTCGTTTGTGAATAATTTCAGCTGCTGTATTTCCAGCAATGGCCCAATGAAGTTTATTTTGAACTGTTTTGTAAAAGTTATGAGTTAATTCAGAGTTAGAATCATAATCAATACTACATTGAGCATAAATATCTGTTATTTTTTGATAAAATCGTCTTTCCGAGGCGCGAATCTCTCGAATTCTTTCAAGTAACTCCTCAAAATAATCTTTCCCAAAAACTTGACCACCTTGCTTTAATCTTTTGTCATCGATGACAAATCCCTTAATAATAAAATCTTTAAGGATTTTTGTAGCCCAAATCCGAAATAGGGTCCCTCTTTGTGATTTAATTCGATAACCAACTGAAATTATAAGATCCAAATTATAGTAAGATACCTCATAAACCTTACCATCATCGGCAGTTGTTCGGAATTTCCGAACAACTTGATTTTCGACCAATTCGCCTTCTTTAAAGATATTGCTAATATGCTCACTGACAGTTGATTTTGACCTATCAAATAAGTCTTGCATTGCTTTTTGCGTCAGCCAAACAGATTCATCATATACAAAAACATCCACACGAACCTCTCCATCTTGCGAAGTGTATAAAATAAAATCTGAATTAATCGGTGTGCTCTCAGACATAATAAATATTCAAATTAAAAACAATTTTCAAGATCTAATTCTGTGAAGAAAATCATTTCTTTATATAAATATACTCAAATTCTATATACCATCACCTCCTCATCTCCAACAACTCCTTCAAATACTTGCCTCGCCAATCCTCAAACACATTGATTTTCGATAAATCGGCATTCATAATTCCATAGCTGCCTTCATTGGTCAATTCCTCTTCTAAAGTCCACCAGCAGAAGCCCATTTTTTTATCCTGCACAAAATCTGTTAGGTCTTTGAGCCAAGGTTCAACGTCTATTCCTAGCGAGCTACAACCAAATTCGCCTAAAAGAACCGGAGCCACGTGTTCAAAATTTTCATTCATCACAAAACCCCAATTTCGTTCGTATTCCGCTTTGCGAAGTTCTGAACTCACCGAACCGTATTTTTTCTGCTTCTTCTGGCGAAGCAAATTTGCTTTTATCCAACTGAATGAATAATTGTGAACTTCATAAACCACTTTATTTGAAACTTGCAATTTAACTGGTTTTTTCACGACTGGTTTTAAGTGCGGAAAAGTAAGTTTTGTTAAAAAATGAACGCGCGCATTAATTCCTTCAACAACTATCAACCAATTGGGCTGAACTTCATGGATCGCATTGCCTGCTTGGGTGGCCGCCTTGTGCCAATCGCGCTTATTATTCCTTCCCCAATTTGGATTTTTTGGAAGTGGCAAGCCCTTTTTTCGCAAGGGTCTAACCTCGTTTCGCAAATCGGCACCAACCACCAACTTGTTTGCTTTGTATCGTCCTGCAAGCATTTGCCAATCTGCAATCCACTGTTCTGTAGTTTGCGAATAGAACTCATTTTTTCCAAACCACAAACCGTTAAAATCGTAATTACAACACCAATGCGTGGTCGTTGAATGATTGTTGAGCAAAACAACTAAGCCATTATCAGTAAGTTTTTCCACGATAACATCCATCACTTGAATTGGCGTAAGTCCGATTAATTCTGTGTTTGGCCCTACCCACTCTTTTTCTGTTTTTGAGTTATCGTGCAGCATTTGATTGGAAAAAGGCAACCGAATCGTGTTGAATCCGGCATTTTTGATGGCAGAAATGATGGTGTCGATATCCTGAATGTGAATTCCGAAGGGCATGGCGTGCGTATTGGTTCCTTTGCTGTGTTCTTGCGAATACGGAATGTGAGAGCCATTTATTCCCCACCAATTGACGCCTTTGAGGGTAAAGTCCGAGCCAGTTTGATCGATGATGCGTGAACCTTTGGTTGAAAGAGGTGGAGTAAACTGTGAAAAGGCAGGAAGTGAAATCAGAAAAATGCATATTCTGACAAGGTAAACTGGACTGAAAAATCGATTAGTAATGGTAGAAATCATAAAAAAGTATTTCACAAAATGGATACTTTCTGTTATTTTCAAAAAGCGACCGCGTAATATAATTGCCAAATTAAGTAAAATCAACTTAACTGAATATGAAATCTGGAGCTCTTTTCATTATTGGTGTATTTGTAGGATTCATATTGTTATCTAACGAAAACATCATCGATTTTTCAAAAGGAAAAAAATATTTTTCAAAGTCGCAAAAAGAAACAAATCGTTATGGCGATTATGATCCAGGAAAAGACCGGAAATTCACTCAAGAGGAAAGAGATTACTTTAATAAAATTGCCAAATTCTGGGAATATAGCGGAGAAAAGGAGATTTCGCGTTGGCATTCTGATGTCAAAATTTATGTGATTGGAGAAAAAAGAGACTATTTACTGGATGAGTTGGACCGAGTTGTGAAAGAATTAAACGAAATCATTGATCCTATTAGTATTTATGTAGTTGATCGCGAAGAGGAAGCCAATGTTAAAATCTTTTTTGGGTCGCATGAAGAGTATGGGAAACTTAACCCACGTTCAAAAAAGCACTTGGAGCACTGTTGGGGTTTGTTCACCATAAATAAAGGAAAAATCATAAAAAAGGGAAGTGTCTTTATTGATATCTACCGATGTGAAAACATTAATACTCAAAAGCAGACAGTACGACAAGAAATAACGCAGTGCCTTGGATTGACAAATGATAGTTATACTTATCCCGAAAGTGTATTTTATCAAGGGCCAAACAGTTCAATTGAATACGCTCCGATTGACCGAAAACTCATTGACATGTTGTACAATCATTGGTAAAAAAGAAAAATGGCAGAAGAATTCATTTATAGCAAGCAAATATCGCTATCTAACTACAGCACGAAAGAACAATTTTTTGAGCGAATTAATCATTTAGTAAATGACTATTACGCAAATACGGAGACCGAGCTTGAAAAGATGAAAAAAGATCTTCAAGCTTCAGGTCGAGAAGTACTTGTAACCGGTGATATCTCAAATTTTTGGGAAGGGCATGTAGAGTTGCGTTTTGATTTTGTGGATTATGAGAGCGCCGATCGTTTATCGTATCAAATTGAGTTTATGATGGATGTCATAGAAGATCAGCGCGAATATAAAGACGCGAATATCCTCATTAGTTTAGTTTCTTATTTCCCAAAACCTATTGCTTAACGTCATCTATTTTTCAAGATAGAAGCTATTCAGAAGGTAGTGAAAGTTTTGAGAATAAAGAACCACCCCTTTCACGCATGCTTAAAATTGAGATTTCCCTTGGAAAATAAACCTTTCAAGTTACTTTCTTATACTTACATATTTTTTGGCACTCTCCTACCATTTTCGTAAATTAGCCCTTCAAAATTAAGCTGCATTGCCCAATTCTACCTCATGGTCTAAATATTTAAAAGGCTTTTTGCTTGCTATCTTTTTGATAATGAGTGTGGTACGGGTTTGGGGGCAGTGTACGGTAACAACAATTGGCACTTCTCCTCTATGCTTTGGAGGTACAGATGGTCAAATTCAAGTAAGCGTAACACAGTCTTGTTGTGGTGCTGGACCCTATTTTTTTAGATTACGTCAAGGCGATCAAAATGGACCTATATATCAGACAGTTGGCCCACTTTCTAATCCAACCCATATCTTTACAAATATTCCTTCAGGGAGTTGGTCTGTTCAGGCCAGTTTTAATAATTTTAGTTCCGGTCCAATACTTGGATTATATTGTGCAGTGGGTGGGGCATCATTAATACCACCAGCTGAATTACAAATAACTGGAAACGTAAATAACGTTACTTGCAATGGTGGCTCAAACGGAAATATTAATCTAACTGTTTCTGGCGGTTACGTCGGAGGATTCTTTGATCCATGTGTTGGGTATAATCTTTTATGGTCTGGAACGCAAAGCGGGGGAGGTTTATCTTGTCCTACTGAAATTAGTACTAATACTCCGCCAGGAAATTATACAATAAATAATTTAACTAATGGAGGATATTCTGCAATTGCGCAAGATGCAAATGGTTGCAGAGACACCTTCAATTTTTCTATCTCCCAACCCCCACCAATTACTCCAACTTTTTCTGTTACCAATGCAAATTGTAGCACAGAATCTGGTTCAATATTAGTCGGTGGGTTAAATGCAAGCGATGGCACACCTGGAGCAAATCCTGGTGGTTTTAATATTTCTTGGGTAAGTAATAATCCAGTGGTTAATCAAAATCCGGCTGGGACAGAAGTACAAAATCCAAGTTTTTTACCATATAACATAACTCCACTGAGTCCCGGAGAATATGCTATCACAATAACAGATGGTAATAATTGTACTGTAACTTCAAATCAAACTATAACTGTTGCCAATGTAAGCCCAACAATTACTGGACAATCAAACATTTGTATCGGTACAACAACAACACTTACGGCTAACCAAAGTCCTTTCAACAGTACCCCTTGGACATCATCGAATCCTACTGTGGCAACAATAAATCCTTCAACTGGATTGGTTACCGCTCTCTCAGTGGGAACAACTACAATTACATATAAAGCCATTACAGGGTGTAGTAATACTTTTGTTGCAACTGTAAATCCATTACCAGCATTTACCTTGAGCACTCCTCCTACTATTTGCGCTGGAGTTTCAACAACGCTAACTGCAACGAGCAACCCATCAACAACACCTTATACATACACATGGTCTACGGGTTCATCTAATGTAGGTGCAACTAGTTCAAGTATTATTGTAAACCCAACTGTCACTACTACTTATACGGTAACAGCAACAAATGCTTCTACAGGTTGTACAAGTTCTCAAAATATAACAGTAACTGTTAATCCTCTGCCGGTTCCGGTAATTACCGTTACTCCTTCAAAAACCATTTGCGCAGGACAAACAGCTACCATTGGAACTTCAACATACTCCTCGTATTCTTGGT
This sequence comes from Crocinitomicaceae bacterium, assembly GCA_044237035.1. Classification (GTDB taxonomy): domain Bacteria; phylum Bacteroidota; class Bacteroidia; order Flavobacteriales_D; family Crocinitomicaceae; genus UBA952. The sequence goes on along the minus strand of JBIIFU010000039.1, from coordinate 6,583 downwards.
CAACCGGTGGTGGAACTGCTCAATCTTTTACAACCAGTAGCGCTGGGACATATACAGTTACTGTAACTAATAGCAATGGTTGTATCGGTTCAGCTTCTGAAACATTAACAGTAATAAACGCTCCTACGGTTGTTTTACCTAGCCCAAGTACCATTTGTGCCGGAAGTAGTATTACGCTTACACCAACAACTTTAAACCCAACAGGAGGCACCTATCTTTGGTCTGCTAATACATCAAGCGCAACCACCCAGTCAGTTAACGTATCTCCAACAGCAACTTCAACTTACACGTTAACGTATTCATTTGGTGCTTGTTCAAGTACAGCTAGTACAACTGTTACCGTCGTTGATTTGCCAACTGTTACAGTAAATTCACCCACCATTTGTTCGGGTCAAGCAACTACGTTAACCGCAGTTGGCACACCGGGAGGAGGAAGTTATTTATGGTCAAATGGTTTGGGTAGCGGAGCAAGTGTTTCACCATCCGGTTTAACAAATTCAACAACTGTCAATAGTACTCAAACATTCACTGTAACCTACACGTCAACCATCAATAACTGTACAGCGACGGCAACCTCAACCATTACAATAAAACCCATTCCAACAGTAACAGTAAACCCAGTAACAATATGTAGTGGAGCAAGTGCTAGTTTAACCGCCACTGGTGCGCCAAGCGGTGGAACCTATTTGTGGTCAACTGGCGCAACTACACAAGGAATTTCCGTCAATCCAACCTCATCACAATCGTATTCTGTTACATACACTTTGAATGGTTGTAATTCAGCGCAAGGTGCAGGTCAAGTTACAGTGAATCCTATACCATCAGTAACCATAACAAGTAATCCAAACTCATCAACAATTTGTGCTGGGCAAGAATATCAGTTAACAACTACAGTAAGTCAAACTGGAGGCTCCTACCTCTGGAGTCCTGGAAATCAAACAACGAATTTTATTGATGTAACGACTCTACCGACCCAAGTTGGTCCAATTACCAATTCAGTGGTTTATACATTAAATGGTTGTTCATCCGTTCCTCTATCAAATACCATGACTTTAATAGCGCTTCCAACAGTAAATGTTTCAAGTCCATCAATATGTTCTGGTCAAAGTACAACGGTAACATCATCAGTAAATCCTTCGGGAGGAACCTATTTATGGTCAACAGGGGCGAATACTGCAACAATTTCTGTTGGACCAACCACAACAACTACCTATACGTTAAATTATACGGCTGCTGGTTGTACTTCTTCAGGTTTAGGCACTGTAACGGTAACGAACACACCAACGGTTAGTGTTCAACCTCCATCACTTACAATGTGTAGTGGTGAATCACGGACGATCGTGGCAACAGGAAATCCAGTTGGAGGAATATATACCTGGTCTAATGGGGCTTCAACAGCGAGTATTACGGTATCGCCAGGAACAAATACAACTTACACCGTCACTTATTCATTAAATGGTTGTGCGAGTCAGAGTGCAAGTAGTTCAGTTACGGTAAATCCCGGTCCAACAGTAACAATTAATTCTCCAACGATTTGTTCGGGGCAATCTACCACCTTAACGGCTTCTGGAACACCGGGCGGAGGATCCTATGTTTGGTCAACAGGAGCAACAACAGCATCACTTAACTTAAGTAACTTAACAAATACGACAACCGCTCCAATTATTCAAGCATACTCGGTCACCTATTCTTTAAATGGCTGTAATATTGTTCAGCAAGGATCGGTTACAATAAATCCAAACCCAACTATAACAGTACCAAATTCAACAATTTGTGCAGGAGCCAGCGCAACAGTAACAGCAACTGCAGTTCCTAGTGGTGGAACCTACACGTGGTCTGCCAATGCCGGAGGAGCTACATCACAATCTTTTACTGCAACTCCAACCACTTCGCAAACTTACACTGTTACCTATTCTGTAAATGGTTGTACAAATAATGGTTCTGGAATAATTACAGTTAATCCAATACCAACGGTTTCCATTGCCAGCAATCCATCAACTGGAAGTGTGTGTGCAGGTCAACAATTTCAACTCACCGCAACTGGAAGTCCGGCTGGAGGTACTTATGTTTGGAGTCCGGGAGGTCAAACTGGAAATCAAATAACAGTTACTACAACCTCAGGTCAAGTTGGCGCGCTCACAAATTCAGTCGTATATACCTTGAATGGTTGCACATCTGCACCTGATCAAGAAACAATAAATGTAATTGCACTTCCAACGGTTGATGTGCCTGATGCATCTATTTGTTCTGGTCAAAGTACAACGGTAACATCCACGGTAAGTCCTTCGGGTGGAACATATTCTTGGTCAACAGGAGCAACAACGAATCAAATTGCTGTAAATCCAACTACAACAACAACCTATACATTAAATTACACAGCTGGGGGGTGTACGAATTCAGATGCTGGCGTTGTCAGCGTTACAAATACTCCATCTGTTGCTTTAAATAATAGTTCTTTTACCATTTGTAGTGGAGAATCTGTAACGATTGTTGCAACCGGAAATCCAACAGGAGGAACGTATGCCTGGTCAAATGGCTCTACAAATTCATCGATTACCGTTACACCTGGTTCTTCAACTACATATACAGTAACCTATTCCTTAAATGGATGTGCTGTAGTCAGTCCAGCTTGTTCGGTTACGGTTAATCCCGGACCAACTTTATCCGTCAATTCACAAACAATTTGTTCGGGTCAATCTACCTCATTAACAGCAACAGGCACACCTTCGGGAGGAACTTATGTTTGGTCAACGGGAGCAACTACTGCAACTGTAAATTTAAATAACCTCACAAACTCGACCACTGCCCCGATAAATCAGTCTTATTCAGTCACCTATTCTGCAGCGGGATGTAATATCGTTCAACAAGGAACAGTCACCATACATCCGATTCCAACAATAACAGTTAGTAATTCAACTATTTGTAATGGAGCAAGCGCAACGGTTACAGCAACAGCAGTTCCTAGTGGTGGAACTTACGTGTGGTCTGCAAATGCTTTAGGAGCTACAAATCAATCGTTTTCAGTAACTCCCACGTCAACACAAACCTATACAGTTACTTATTCTTTAAATGGTTGTACAGCATTAAACGCCTCTGGTATTGTTACCGTTAATACAATACCAAATGTATCGATTGTTAGTAATCCATCAACTTTAAGTGTTTGTGCAGGCCAAAGTTTTCAACTGACTGCGTCAGGAAGTCCTGGTGGAGGAACCTACGTTTGGAGTCCAGGAAATCAAACAACTCCACAGATAACTGTACCAACTACGTCTAGCCAAGTTGGTTCTCAAACTAATTCGGTAATTTATACCCTAAATGGCTGTCCTTCAGCACCAGCTGTTCAGAATATAAATGTGATAGCATTACCAACTGTGAACGTATCAAGTGCTTCTATTTGTACAGGTCAAAGTGCTACAATTAACTCGACGGTTAGTCCGTCTGGTGGTACTTATGCTTGGTCAACGGGAGCAACAACTGATCAAATTCTTGTAAATCCAACGACAACAACAACTTATACTTTGAATTACACAGCTAATGGTTGTACAAATTCTGGTTCAGGCGTTGTTACGGTTACAAATACACCGGCTGTTAATTTAAATAGTTCAAGTTTTACAATTTGTAGTGGTGAATCCGCAACAATTGTAGCCACCGGTAATCCAACAGGTGGAACGTATGCTTGGTCAAATGGTGCGACAACTCCATCCATTACTGTTACACCCGGATCTACAACATCCTATACGGTTACTTATTCTCTCAATGGTTGTCCTAGTTCAGCCCAAACAGCAAATGTTACTGTTAATCCTGGGCCAACTGTAACTGTAAATAATCCAACGATTTCATTATGTTCTGGTCAATCTACAACGATTACAGCAACTGGCACACCTTCGGGAGGTACTTATGTTTGGTCAGGAGGATTGGGTACAAATAATTCTATTTCATTAAGTAATTTAACGAATACCACGAATGCCCCAATTGTTCAAAATTATTCTGTAACGTATTCATTAAATAACTGTCAAGTTACAGCAAACTCGGTAGTAACAATTAACCCAATTCCTGTGCTGACGGTTAATTCATCAACGTTGTGTTTGGGTCAAAGTATAACAATTACAGCAAATAGTTCAGTTTCAGGTGGAACATACACCTGGTCTGCAAATGCTGGTAGTGTTAATACTCAAGCTATAACGGTAACCCCAACAGCAACAGATAATTATTCTGTTACTTATTCAGCTGCTGGTTGTTCAGCCAATGCCACTTCGAACATCGTTGTTAATGCATATCCTGATGTAATAATTAGCCCTGTTACGATTTGTAGTGGTCAATCCGCTGTAATTACGGCAACTCCTTCCACTAATGGAGGAACTTATGCTTGGTCACCGGGAGGAAATACTACTCAAACCTTGAGTGTTAGCCCAATTGAAAATACCATTTACACGGTATCATACACATTAAATGGCTGTACCGATACTGATACTGCGTTGGTAACCGTTAAAACAACCCCTACACTGACAGTGTCAAGCCCTTCAATCTGTGTTGGACAAAGTGCATCGATTACATCAACGGCATCAATATCTGGAGGAACTTATGCTTGGTCAAATGGTGAAAGTACTTCATCGATAACTGTGAGTCCAACTTCCACAAGTAATTACACATTGAGCTACACGGCAAATGGTTGTCCATCTGTTCCGGCCATTTCAACTGTCACTGTAAATGTAACTCCTACAATTTCAGCAGATAATCCAACTATTTGTGCGGGTCAAAATACTACAATCACTACAACTGTAAATCCTTCAGGAGGAGTTTATGCATGGTCAAACGGAGCAACAACAGCGAATATTTCGGTCAACCCAACCGTAAATACAAGTTATACTGTATCATATTCTTTAAATGGATGTCCGGGAGTTCCTTATACTGCCAACGTGACTGTGAATGATGTCCCAACTATAACAGGAAATGATGAAAGTTTGTGTGCAGGTAGCTCTGTTCAATTAAATACCACTGTTTCAGCACCTGGAGGAACGTATGCATGGTCTCCACCTACCGCACTAAGTAGCACAACTGTTGAAGATCCTACAGCATCTCCGAATTCTAGTCAAACCTACTCGGTAGTTTATACATTAAATGGTTGTTCTAGTCTACCGGAAACTATACAAGTAAATGTCATTCAAAACCCAGTTGCTACAGTTAATAGCCCAACAATTTGTAATGGTTCTTCAGCAACATTATCAGCCGGACCGGTCGGAGCAAGTTATACATGGAGTACTGGAGCAACAACTCCATCAATCACTGTTTCACCAAATACGTCAACTTCCTACGCAGTAACAGTAGTTGTAGCAGGATGTCCAACATCATTAGCAACTTCAAATGTTACCGTCAACAATATTCCAATTGTAACTGTTGGTAGCGCTACCATTTGTTCAGGTCAGTCTGCTTCATTGACTGCTACTCCTGATATTTCTGGAGGAACGTATGTTTGGTCGTCGGGTCAAACAGGTCAAACAATTTCAGTTTCTCCAACTGCCAGCGCTAATTATAGCGTTACTTACACGGTTAATGGATGTTCGAGTGCACCCGCATCTGCAGGTGTTACTGTAAATCCCGTTCCAACGGTTTCGATTCCCGCGACAAGTTCGGTTTGTTCAGGTAGTTCAGTTACAATTGCATCTACGGTTAATCTACCGGGAGGATCATACTTGTGGTCAACAGGTGCAACCACACCAGATGTATCTGTAAATCCAACATCATCAACAAGTTATACAGTTACCTATACATTAGATGGGTGTTCAGTTACGTCAGCTTCTGGAAATGTTGTGGTGAATGCTATTCCAACTGTTTTGGTGAATAATCCAACAATTTGTAACGGGCAAACAGCATCGGTGCAAGCAACAGGAACACCAGCAACAGGTGGAACTTATTCTTGGTCAACAGGAGGATCGAGTTCATCCATTTCTGTGAGTCCATCAACAAACGATCAGTATACTGTCACTTACACCGTAAATAACTGTCCTAGTCAGCCAGCAACAGCTAATGTAACAGTAAATCCCATACCAACGATTACAATTTCTGACGTAACGATATGTGGTGGTTTATCTGCGACATTAAATCCAGTTGTTTCTCCGACAGGAGGTACTTATTCATGGTCAACAGGAAGTTCCGGAACAGAGATAATTGTAACACCAAGTTCAACGACACCTTACACACTAAGTTATACAGCCAATGGATGTTTAGCTACTAAAACAATCAATGTTACTATAATTCAAAATCCATCAGCTGCTGTAGCAAGTACTACAATTTGCTTAGGACAGTCAACAACATTGCAAGCACAACCAAGTGGAGCTACTTATTTATGGAGTAATGGAGAAACAACTCAAAGTATTTTGGTCAGTCCAACAACGACAACTAATTATACAGTAACCCTGAGTATTGGAGGGTGTGCGCAGACCAATGCCACTGCAACAGTAACTGTAAATCCTATTCCAACGGTCACTGTTGCACAAGATCAAACGATTTGTAATGGCGGAAGTGCAACACTTTCTGCAACTGGATTCCCATCCGGTGGTACGTATTTATGGTCAAATGGCACATC
>JBIIFU010000013.1:0-65641 GCA_044237035.1 Crocinitomicaceae bacterium | reverse complement strand
AATAAAAGTATCTCTGTTCTAGGTAATAAGATTGTAGAAACACAGGTTAAATATAAAACCGAAAAGTTAACACTCAATACAGATTTGGAGTATTTATCTGTTTCTATTAATGGAAAAATAAGTGATTTTGAAAGTTTTTCGGGTAAAGGAAATATTGTTTGTATAACAGAAGATGGAAATATAATTGGAATTGAAAACGGTATAAAAACTTGGAAAAGAGCCATGGAGGACAAACCCATTGGCGAATCACAAATTCTCAAAACAAAGGATAAAGAATATTTGGTTGTTACAGGATTAAAATCTATTCATATTATTGATCGATATGGTAAGTATTTGGAGGGTTATCCTCTAAAATGGTCAAAGTCTGAATTTGTATGTGCAAGTAATGCCTTTGTCAATAAAGGGCAAATTTCAGTAGGGGTAATTACATCTACAAATAGTTTAATTCTGTTTAATTCAACTGGAAAACTTTCCAAAGAACTTAATTTAAAAGAAATAAGTGGGGTAGGGAATTTGGACTTTTTCTCAGTTGAAGGTAAACTTCATGTTAGTTTAAAGACTTCCGATAAAATTTTGATTTATAATATTGATGAGAAGAAAATTGTAAAACAAATTGAAAACGCCAACTCATCTGTTTTAATTGATGTAGCAAATTCATCTTTAATTTCATTCTCAAAAGCAGGAAAATTGAATAAATTAAAATATCCTAGTGGCGAAGATGAGTTAGAATCAGAAATTAGTTCAGATGTTATTGTCGCGAGTCAGTCAATAGACTCAATACTTTATACTATTTCGCTCTCTGGTAATCAAGCATTTGTTTCAAAAAATGGAAAAGATGTAATGTTTGAGAAAGATTTAGCTAATTCACAAATCAATTCTGGTGATGTTTTTAAAAACTCGTTTAAAGAAATCTATTTTGCCGTGGTTGATGGTATGGAAAACGGGGTATATTTGTACGACGACAAAGGAAGAATGTATGTGAAAGGTAAGATAGAAGGAACTAAAAAGGTTTCCTTAAATCAGGCTTCGGGCTATTCTGTTCTAGTCACGACAGTTGTAGATGGTTACATAATTCAGTACTTAGTTAAGTAAATTATATGATGCACATGAAAAAATTACTTGTTGGTTTATTGTTCTTTGGAGTTTTTTTACCGAAAATAAATGCGCAAAATTATTTAGGCGTGAGCAATAGTAACTACGCTGGAATAATGGGAAATGATCTGAATCCAGCAAGTTTTGTTGACGGTAGATTTGTATTTGATTTGAATTTATTCAGTACTAATCTGAATGTTTATCAAAATTTTGGATATTTTGATGCCAAATACATGCGTGAATCACAAAAAAATCAATTTGGTAAAAGCTATTGGTGGCTCAAATCCTTTGGTGACACCTCAATCTTTAATGCTTGGGGAGCAAAACCATTCGAACAGTTTAATCTAGAGCCATTTAGTGAAGGAATAATAAAACACCTTTATGATACATTAACAAAAAGTCCACGTGGAATAAATATCAACTATCAATTAGATCTGTTGAATTTCGGATTTCATATAACCCCAAAAATAGCTGTAGGATTCAACGCTAAGGTTCGGTCTATAACGAATGTGGATAATATGGACCCTAAATTGGCTGTTTTAGCAGAATCAGGGTTGGATACTAGTGATTTATGGGGCAGGAAACTTCCTGAAGAACTCCTTAATTTGAATCATATGACATGGACTGAATATGGATTGAATTATGGACATGTGTTAAAGGACGAGGGAGAGCATTTTTTAAAAGTTGGTGGTGATTTTAAATACATGCAAGGATATACCGCCGCTTATGTTTACACGGATAACTTTAATTATGCCTTAGTAGATGAGGATACGTCTTTTATATTACAAGGTGATTTTGCCTATGGTTATTCTGATAATTTTGATAAACTTGTCGATGGGAATATTGAAAAAAATGCTCTTGGACTACCAAAAGCTTCAAGCAGGGCAGGTTTTGGAGTAGATTTAGGGGTAGTTTATGAGTGGAGACCTAAATATAATAAGTACAAATTTGACATGGATGGGAAAACAAATTTGTGGATGCAGAATAAAAACAAATATGAATTGCGAGTTGGTGCATCTTTGCTCGATTTAGGAGCTTTACGTTTTAATAAAGGTGGATTAAGTCGAGATTTTTCAGTGGATATCAATCGAAAATTTGATTTGAATCAATTTGAAACAGCAACATCACTAACAAGTTTTGATCAAATTATTGATTCACTAATATATAAAAGTTTAGATCCCACAGAATGGACTACTGGTGAAAAAGATACTTCGACAGTTTTTTGGGTTCAAACTCCATCAGCCTTTAGTTTACAAGTTGATTATCATATTTGGAAATACTTTTATGTTAATGCAACTGGGATGTTGAATTTAATTTCACCCAAGCAACAAGCAAAAGTTAAGGTACCTAACCAATTCTCAATAACTCCTAGTTTTGATTATGCATGGTTTGGTATTCATTTACCAATTTCAATGAATAGATATACTGGGTTTAAGGCTGGTATAGCCACTCGCTTAGGACCACTTACAATTGGGCTCACTGATTTTAGGACTTTAACAGCAAAAGGGAAGGTTCGTGGAATTGATATTTATACGGGTGTTCGTGTTCCAATTCTATATGATGCGGTAAAAGATCGTGATGGTGATAAAGTTTCAGATTCACAAGATGAGTGTTTTGATGTCCCAGGTTTATGGTCTTTTAGAGGCTGCCCTGATACAGATAAAGATGGTTTAATGGATATGGAAGATGATTGTCCATTAGATTCTGGCTTGGTAGAGTTTAAAGGTTGTCCAGATCGTGATGGAGATAAAATTATTGACAAAAATGATAGTTGTCCTGATGTGGCAGGTTTAAAAGAGTTTGCCGGTTGTCCTGATCGTGATGGAGATAAAATTATTGATAAGAATGATAGTTGCCCTGATTTAGTGGGGTTAAAACAATACGCAGGATGCCCGGACACAGATAATGATGGGTTGATTGATCCAAAAGATGATTGTCCGTTAGATTCTGGATTGGTAATATTGAATGGTTGTCCTGATAAGGATGGTGATGGCATTAGGGATATAGAGGATGGTTGTCCTGATGTTCCTGGTCCAAAAGAATTAAATGGTTGCCCTGATACGGATAAGGATGGAATTTTAGACTTCTTGGATGGATGTCCAAACGAGCGAGGTCCAAAAGAAAATAATGGTTGCCCTTGGCCAGACACTGATAAAGATGGATTATTAGATAAAGACGATGAATGTCCTTTAATGGCTGGTCCAATTTCAAATAAAGGATGTCCTCTTAAAGATACAGATGGAGATGGTTTGGTAGATAAGGATGATGAATGTCCAAATACAGCTGGACCAATTTCTAATAAAGGTTGTCCAGTGATTGAAGAAGAAATCGTAGAAGTATTAAAAACAGCTTTTGATAACCTGGAATTTGAGAAATTAAAAGATGTAATTCGATCTTCATCATTTGCTTCATTGGATGAATTAGCTGAAGTTATGAATAAAAAGCCGAAATGGTTCTTGCATATTTCTGGACATACTGATAATGGTGGTGATGATCAGTCTAATTTAATTTTGTCTAAAAAACGAGCTGAATCTGTTAAGAATTATTTAGTTTCAAAAGGAGTGAAAGAGGAACAATTAAAGACTTTCTATTATGGTGAGACTAAACCAATTGCTTCAAATGATACTGAGGCAGGAAGACAGAAGAATAGAAGGGTAGAAATGGAAATAAAATTTGAGTAATATATAAATTAAGGTTTGGGCAACTAAACCTTTTTTATCTTATGTTTTCTAGGAAAAATCGATATTTGTTATCTGTTCTTTCAGGGATTCTGATGGTTATCAGCTTTCCTTTTAGTGGTAGTCTTTCTTTTCTTGCATTTCTTTCTTGGGTTCCAATTCTACTTGTTGAAGATACAATTTTTAGGAGTAGGTATAAAAGTGGAAAAGTATTTATTCATGCGTATATTGCTTTTTTCATTTATAATGTGGGAACAACCTGGTGGATTTATTTTGCTTCACCTGGTGGAGCCTATCTAGCATTCATTTTGAATTCGTTATTGATGGCTCTGACTTTTTATTTATATCATTTGATACGAAAAGCGATAGACAAGAAAGTTAGTTTAGCAATCTTACTACTACTTTGGATTGGATTTGAGCATTTTCATTTTCATTGGGAATTATCATGGCCTTGGTTGACATTGGGAAATGTTTTTTCGAGAAATCCAGAATTCATTCAATGGTATGAATACACTGGGGCAATGGGAGGAAGTATGTGGATTCTAATCTGTAATTTTCTTGTTTTTCTTTTTATCTCTCGTTGGATTAAAATTCGCAAAGCAGTTTTTAAGGAACAGCGAACGTTAATTTTTGTAATTCCCTTAATTGTTTTTATTCCGATTTTATTTTCATGGGTTATGTATTCACGATATACAGAACAGATAAATCCAGTAGAAATTGTTGTAGTTCAGCCAAATATTGATCCTTACAATGAGAAATTTGTTTCTAATGCAGATGACCAAATAAAATCTATGTTGGAAATAGCGAAAAAGAAGATTTCATCAAAAACTAAGTTTGTTCTTTTTCCTGAAACGGCTATAAGTGCCGCTTTCGATGAACGAAATATTGATCAAACTTCTTCAGTTAAGTTAATTCGTGAATTTTTGAAAGAGAATCCATCAATTCATGTATATACAGGAGCATCAACCTATACATTTTTCAATGAAAAGAATTCTATTGCATCACGAAAAATCCAAGAGATCAATGAGTATGTTGAGTTTTATAATTCATCAATAGGTATAGATTCATTGAATAGCCAAATAATTCATAAATCAAAATTAGTTCTTGGTGTCGAAAAAATCCCTTTTTCTGAATGGTTACCATTTTTGGAAAAACTATCCATAGAAAATGGAGGAACATCTGGAACACTAGGCAAAGAGAATGAGCCGAGAACAATTACTGCTAATTCGTTAAAATATGCACCTGTGGTTTGTTATGAGTCAATTTATGGAGAATTTATTGGAAGTCAAGTTAAAAAAGGGGCGGAGTTGTTATTTATTGTTACAAATGATGGCTGGTGGAAAGATACTCCTGGATATAAACAGCATAATAGTTTTGCATCTATACGAGCAATAGAAACAAGAAGATCGGTTGCGCGTTCGGCAAATACGGGAATAAGTTCTTTTATCAATCAAAGAGGTGAACTAATTCAGCAATCAAAGTGGTGGCAAGAAGCAGGACTTGTATCCTCCCTTAATCGAAATAATCAACAAACGATTTATACAATGTATGGTGATTTTCTGTATCGATTTTGTAGTTATTTGGCCTTAATATTTGTCTCAGTATATGTGTTGATTTTACCAATATATAAACTACTTAAAACAAAAAAGAGCCACCAAAATGATGACTCTTCTGAAGCGGTAATAAAATAGATTACATTATTGCATTTAATTTTTCGGCCAACTGTGCTTTTGCTGCTGCCCCTACATTTCTGTCTACAACTTCTCCATTTTTAATAAATAGAATAGTTGGAATACTTCTGATTCCGAATTGAGCAGAAACACCTGGATTTTCATCCACATTAACTTTTCCAATCACTGCTGTTCCAGCATAATCGTTTGATAATTCCTCAACAACAGGACCTATCATTCTACATGGACCACACCATTCTGCCCAGAAGTCAACCAAAACAGGTTTTTCTGATTTTAATACTAACTCTTCAAAGTTTGCATCTGTAATTTCTAAAGCCATTTTTTTATTTTTTATATTTAACGTAATTGTGAATAAATATTATTGCCAACAAAGATTTTACGACAAATTGTCAGTCTTACCTCTTTGAGATTTCTACAAACGGTCGAGACGTTGCTCCAGTGTATATCTGTCTTGGTCTTCCAATCGGTTCTTTGTTTTCTGTCATTTCCTTCCATTGCGAAATCCAACCTGGCAATCGTCCAATTGCAAACATTACAGTGAACATATCTGTCGGAATACCAATTGCTTTGTAAATAATGCCTGAATAGAAATCTACATTTGGATAAAGGTTTCTAGCTTTGAAGTAATCATCTTCTAATGCAACTTGCTCTAGTCTTTTTGCGATTCCAAGCATCGGGTCGTTTATCCCCATTTTTTCTAATACATCATCACACGCTTTTTTAATGATTTTAGCACGTGGGTCGAAATTTTTATATACTCTATGACCAAAGCCCATTAATCTAAATGAATCGTCTTTATCTTTTGCCTTTGCCACCCATTTATCTACATCACCACCATCGTTATGAATCTGTTCCAACATTTCAATTACTTCTTGATTTGCCCCTCCGTGAAGTGGTCCCCAAAGCGCAGAAATACCTGCAGAAATAGTTGCATATAAGTTTGCTTGAGACGATCCGACAATCCGAACTGTTGATGCAGAACAATTTTGTTCATGATCTGCATGTAATATTAATAATTTATTTAAGGCAGCCGAAACAACGGGATCAACTTTATAATCTTCTGTTGGCATAGCATACATCATGTGCAAGAAATTCGAGCAGTAATCAAATTCATTCTTTGGATACATGAATGGATGACGTATAGAGTTTTTGTAGGCCCAAGCAGCAAGTGTTGGCATTTTTGCAAGTAAACGATGAATGGTTAATTCTTTCTTTTCTTTGCTTCTATGTGGATCTAGAGATTCCGGGTAAAATGTTGAAAGAGAACAAATCATAGACGATAATACTCCCATTGGATGTGCTTTAGCGGGATAAGCTTCAAAGAAACGTTTCATATCCTCGTGAACAAGCGTATGTTTCTTAATACTACTTTCAAAATTATCCAACTCTGCCTTGGTGGGTAATTCACCATGCAATAAAAGGTATGCCACTTCAAGAAAGGAAGCTTTTTCGGCTAATTCTTCGATTGAATATCCTCTGTAATGAAGAATTCCTTCTTCACCATCTAAGAAGGTGATGCTACTTTTGGTTGCTCCCGTGTTTTTGTATCCAGTATCAAGTGTAATATATCCTGTGGTATCACGTAATTTGGAAATATCAATCGCTTTTTCGTTCTCTGTCCCAGTAACAACAGGGAATTCATAAATCTTTCCTTCTAATTCAATTTTTGCAATTTCACTCATGTTTTCCTATTTTCTTTATTTTACAATTGTCATTTCGTCTACAATATGCTTGGCTCCTGCGAATTTATCAATAATAAACAAAACATAACGAATGTCAACGTTAATAGTTTTCTGCAGCTTAGTATCAAAAATAACATCTCCAGCCATCGCCTCTATATTTCCGTCAAAAGCTAAACCAATTAACTCCCCTTTTCCGTTCAAAACAGGAGATCCTGAATTCCCTCCTGTTATATCATTGTCCGTTAGGAAATTTACCGGTAAATGACCCGCTTTATCAACGTATGGTCCATAATCTTTAGATTTATGCAATTCCATTAATCGCGCTGGTAAATCAAATTCTTCGTCTTTTGGTTTGAATTTTTTAATGGTACCATCCAAGGTTGTGTAATAGTTTACTTTAGCGTCATTTCTTTTGTCGGCAGGTAATGCACTCACTTTTCCATAAGTTAATCTCAATGTGCTATTGGCATCTGGGTATAAAATTGTGCTTAGCTTAGATTCTCTCATCCCAGCTACAAGTAATCTAAACGATTTTGTAAATTCACCTTGCAATTTTGTCAATTCTTCCGACTTGGCATTGTAATGTGTTATTAAATCAGATGATAATTGATAAAGAGGGTCATTGGATACAACCCCATCTTTAGGATAGTTGATAAATGCTTTTAACTTATTAACTGAACCAAATAAACTCATTTCAAAAATGGCATTTACATATTCATTAAAATCATTATTTGATTCTTTACCAATTTGCTCAATTGAAGGGACTAATTTATAGCCTGCTTTGCTCGTGTATAGTTTAAACTGGCTTGCCAACAAATCTTTTTCGACATCTAAAGAGATTTCATTGTAGAATTCGTCAATCATTGTAAGTAAATCCTTCTTCATTGAAGCTTTCTCATCTTGGCTTGCTTTAGCATAATTATCCAATTGTCTTCCCAATCCACGGGAAATAGTAGCAAAGCTACTACCTCTTAAAATTTGCATCAAGTAGTTATCGTGGCGAGCCTTCTCATTTGTTTTTGAATAATAGGTATTGATTGTTTCAACTGCTTTTCCATATTTGGATGCGTTTTCTTTTTTGTTAGCCCAAGCATTAAATTTAGCTTCGTTTTTTTGTTTCAATTCAGCTGTTTTTGCCTTGGTTAACGCATCAATCATTCCTTGTCTGTTTTTCCAATAATTGGCAATCCCTGCGTATTTTGACTCGTAATCTAAACGAGTGTCATCATTGATATCCATGTATTTTTTCATGACATCCATATTTAACTTTGATGCCTCAACCCAAGCTGGGTATGCATACTTTACGTTTTGATCAATACCGCCTGCGGGCAACCATCTGTTTGTGCGACCGGGGTATCCCAAAATCATTGCAAAATCACCTTCTTTAACCCCACTCATATTAACAGTTAAATGTCTTTTAGGGTTTAATGGAACGTTGCTCAATGAATAATCAGCTGGATTTCCATTTGCATCGCTATACACTCTAAACATTGAAAAATCTCCTGTATGACGTGGCCACTCCCAATTATCTGTATCCCCTCCAAATTTACCTATGCTTTTTGGTGGAGTGCCAACTAGTCTTACGTCTTTAAAATCTTGATAAACAAAGTAGTAGAATTCATTTCCTTGAAAAAATGAACGAACACTTACCGTATATTTTCCGCCTTCATTATTCTCTTTTTCTATTAGGGCGATTTCCGCATTTATTACTTTTTCACGCTCTTCCTCAGTCATTGCATCGTTAAGCTTGCCTAAAATACGTTTAGATACATCATCCATTCTT
The DNA here is from genome assembly GCA_044237035.1 of Crocinitomicaceae bacterium. GTDB lineage: Bacteria > Bacteroidota > Bacteroidia > Flavobacteriales_D > Crocinitomicaceae > UBA952. The sequence continues at coordinate 56,715 of JBIIFU010000013.1, read as the reverse complement.
ACAAAAAAGCGAACATAAAGTGATTTCGGTTTTAATTCATTAGCTTTTGTTTTTGCCCAAAAACCATTAGTTAAGTAATCCTGTTCTGGAGTGGATAATTCTGCAATTGCATCATAACCGCAGTGATGATTGGTTAAAATCAATCCTTCTTTTGAGATTATCTCAGCTGTACATCCGCCATTGAATTGCACGATTGCATCTTTCAAACTGTGATTATTGATGCTGTAAATTTCTTCAGTGGTTAACTGAAGACCCATTTTCTGCATGTCTCTATGGTTTAAACGTTCAATGAACATTAAAAACCACATTCCTTCATCTGCTCTCGCAAACATTCCCGTAAAAACAAGAATGGCGACTAATTTTAACTTTAAATTTTTCATATTAATTTTTAGGTTGCTAAAAGTAGTAAATCTCAGTTGATTTTTTATAATGTTTTATTCAAATTTTTATTTTTTTTCAGCCTAAAATTTTACTAACCAAAGGTGTTGCGATGCTAAGATGCTGAGATTGTTTTGGTTTCTAGTGTTTTGCATCGAGGTAAATATTTAATATAGATTTCAATAGATTTGCTGGACTTGGTAGAAAATCTATTCACATGACTTAAAAAATCTTTCTCATTGGAGTTATTGTTATTCAATTTAAAGTGTTTAAAACTCCTGGTTCATCTCAAGAATTGAATTTAAAAGTTGTCGAATTTTGTAAAAATGAAAAGTATGTTGAATCGAAACCTATTAGCAATTACTACAATTGGATTAATGTTCATTACAGCTTGTGTTCCTGCAAAGAAATACCAAGATTTAGTTGCTCGAGAAAAAGCATGTAGCGAGGAGCTTGATAAATATAAAAATGCGAGTAGTCAAGCTGAAAACAAGGCGCAAATCGTTCAAGAGAAATTAAATCTTTTAGACAAAGAGGTTGAACAATTAAAAAAAGACACTTTAACTAATGGAGCTAAGTACAGGACTTCTCTCCTTGAATTTACAAAATTGAAAAAACAATATGCTGATATAGAAAAGTCTTTTGACAACTACAAACAGTTAGGTTCCAAAGAAGCGTCTGTTTTTCAAGCAGAATTAGAGGCGAAAAGTATTGAATTACAGCGTAAAGAGGATGCATTAGCAATTTTAGAAAAAGAATTGAACGCAAAACAAGCATTACTTGCTGAGAGAGAGGCCCGTGTTGCAGAACTGGAAGAAATAATCGCGAGACAAGACCGAGGAATCAAATTATTGAAAGATAAAATTGCAGCTGCACTTCGCGCATATGAAAATAAAGGATTAACTGTTGTTGAAAAAGATGGAAGAATTTACATTAGCTTGGAGGCGAAATTACTTTTTGGGTCTGGAAGTACATCCGTAGAAGCGCAAGGAAAAAAGGCAATTATAGATTTAGCCAAAGCATTGGAGAACACAAGTGATCTGGAGATAGTTGTTGAGGGGCATACAGATAATAATAAAATGAGTAGTTCAAGTTCACCTAAAAACAATTGGGAGTTATCGGTACTGCGTGCAACTGCAGTTGTAGAAATCATGTTAGATAATTCAGCAATGGATCCAAAGAAAATAATGGCTGCTGGTCGTAGCGAATTTTATCCTGTTGACGTCAATGACAAAGCGAAAAACAGGAGAATCGAAGTGATTGTATCTCCGAATTTGGATGAATTATTTCAATTGATTTCTAAATAAACTTTTACGAAGGAAATCATCTAAAGCCTTAACTATTTGTATTTTTGTACCTCGAATTTGTTTCGGTTTTTAATTTTTTGAATGATTAGCAGATGATAGACAAAATAATCAAGGAAAGAATTCTCGTTTTGGATGGTGCAATGGGTACTATGATACAACGGTACAAGTTAGAAGAGTTTGATTTTCGGGAAGGAGCTTTTGAGAATCATACAAAGCCTTTGAAAGGAAATAACGATTTGTTATCTATTACTCGACCGGAGATCATTAAAGAGATTCATCGACAATATTTTAAGGCAGGGGCTGATATTGTTGAGACCAATACATTTTCTGGAACATGGATAGCACAGGCTGATTATGATCTAGAAGATGCTGTATATCAAATTAATTTCCAGAGTGCTAAGATTGCCAAGGAAGTTGCTTCTGAATTTACAGACAAACCTCGCTTCGTAGCTGGCTCAATCGGTCCGACAAATCGAACAGCTTCAATTTCTCCCGATGTGAATGACCCTGGTTATAGAGCCATTTCATTTGATCAACTGGTTGATGCCTACAAGCAGCAAGTTGAAGCGCTCATGGATGGAGGAGTAGATGTCTTACTTGTGGAAACAGTATTTGACACCTTAAATGCAAAAGCTGCATTATTTGCAATTGATGTTGTTTTTGATGAGCGAGGGGTAAAATTGCCTATCATGGTTTCAGGAACGATAACTGATCAAAGTGGCCGTACCTTAACTGGACAAACAACGGAAGCATTTTTGATTTCCTTATCTCACATGCCTTTGCTGAGTATTGGTTTAAATTGTGCCTTGGGTGCAAATCTAATGCGGCCTTATTTGCAAATCTTAAATGAAAAGTCACCATTTGCGGTGAGTGCTCATCCAAATGCAGGATTGCCTAACGAGTTTGGGAAATACGATGAATCTCCAGAATTAATGGCAAAGCAAATCAAAGAGTTTTTGGATGAAGGCTTGATTAACATTATTGGAGGATGTTGTGGAACTACTCCAGATCACATTAAGGCGATTGCAGATTTGGTGGTTAATTATAAGCCAAGGGTCGTTCTTAATTAATCATTTTTATTCTTTAACTACGTACTTCTACGTAGTCAATTCAGGAAACTACGTAATCATACGTATGTAAGTATAAGTAATTTGATTTCGTATTACACAAAAAGATTGCTCATAGTTTAGAAATCTAACAACTTTGTCTCACAAACAAATTGAAAAACAAAATTTCTAAGATATGAAAACACTAAATAACATCTCTCAAAAACTTACAGTAGTAGTTTTAATGCTTGTAGCAGTTTCTTTTTCATCATTTGCTCACAACGAGGATCCGAAAGAAACGAAAAAAGTGAGTATCGTTGTTAATGAATTGAAACCAGGTTTCGCGACACTTTCTTGGTCAGATTATTCGATTACAGCAATTCAAATTAATTCTGCTAACGGTGTATTCATGCCTGCCATTCCTGTAATGGATGCAACATCATTTCATTTGAATGATTTGATCAATGGATCTTATGAGATTAATTTCTTGGCTGGAGATAAAGTAGTAGCCTCTGAAAAAATTACAGTTTCAAAATAAAAAATAATTAAGATTTAGTTTAGTTGAGTTATCCAAGCGAAAGTCCTGTTACAAACGAGTAACGGGACTTTTATTTTTGGAAGAAATTCCACAACGGGTTTTCAGGAACTGGTGCAGTTATTTCAATCTTTTCCTTGCTAGTTGGATGAATAAAAGATATTTTTCGTGCATGCAAGCAAATAGAGCCATCTTGATTTGATCGTTTGGAACCGTATTTTAAATCACCTTTGATGGTGAAACCCATTGACGCCAATTGAACCCTAATTTGATGGTGTCTTCCGGTTTCTAATTCAATCTCCAATAAATGATAATTATCGGAAGATTTTATGAAATTATATGTGAGAATTGCTTCTTTTGCGCCAGGCTTTGTTTTATCACAAACGTATGATTTATTTTGATTCTCATTTTTTCGAAGAAAATGAACCAATCTTTCCGTTTGATTTTCGGGTTTTTGTTCTACGATAGCCCAATAGACTTTATTTGTTTCTTTGTCCCTGAATTGTTTGTTTAATCGCTCTAATGCCTTGCTTGTACGCGCAAAAATAACAGCGCCACTGGTAGGTCTATCTAATCGGTGAACCACTCCGCAAAACACATTTCCTGGTTTGTTGTACTTCTCTTTGAGGTATTCCTTTATTTTGTCAGGGAGGGTGATATCTCCAGTTTTATCGCCTTGAACGATGTCGGAAGCTTTTTTATTTACGACAATTACATGATTGTCTTCGTACAGTATTTCTAGCGACATCTATTCTTCTTTTCCAGATTCACCTTCAAACAAACTTGGTTGATCGTCATCCGTTTTTGTAACATCCCATTCCATCGTTGGTGAACTGCCCTCTTCTGAAGATTCCTCCGATACAAAATCAACTTCCTCGTTCTCTTCTTGCTGTTCTATTGGCCAAGGTTCTTTCCCTTCGATAGGATGTGTTAAAACAATCTCTTTTACCTTGAGTTTTGTCAATTGATTACCTTGCGCTTTCATTCCTTTTACGTCAATGAATTCTGTAAGTGGCACAATATTGTCTGGTAAATTCTTGGTTTCCTTGAGTAATTTATTGAAAACAATTCGAACTTCCGGCTGATACGCGGTTGTTACAACATCCATAAAGGATCCTTCACTTTCACTGATGAAAGAAACACGCTTATCCGTTGTTATTTCACACAAGAATTTTTTCACGAAGTGAAGTTCTTTTTCGGCATCATAATAAACGGTAGTAATTGCTCGACGTGGATGCCACTTTTCAATGTGAACCATATCCTCATCAAAGTGGGTTGATAAATCGAAATTACTCAAACGATATTCGCCGTTTTTATAAAGTGTTAGAATTTTGTCATCCCCTTTGAAATCTCCTAGGAATTTTCCGCGTTCATCATCATTTAAACGACCAACAACCGTGTCGTACCAAATTTTACGAGCTGCTAATGTTGATCCACCTACTTCTTTTTGAATGATTTTCTGTATAATTTCTTTTGTTACTCGATTTCCTGCTGAATTTCTTCCTTTAATCAAAAGAGCTCCTAAATCAATATCATAACGCAATCTCTTTAAATGTGGTCTTGGTCTTAATAGAACTGTAACAACCTCGCGTTCCCCATTTGGATGTACAGAGAAATAGAGCATTTTCGACCCCTTGGTTCCGCGTGTCAAATCGTATTCAGTATCTCGGGTTATTGAATTCACGTAAAAACGCTTCATCATGGTAGGTCCGCCAATTCCATCTTGGTAGAATAAATGGTAAATGGTTCGGGTATCTCCTTTTTTCCAAACAGCCACATGAATGATTCCCTTTCCAACAAATTTTTTGTCTGAAATTTTAGTAACCATCATTTTTCCTGACGCAAAGAAAACTATAATATCGTCTATGTCTGAGCAATCTGAAATTGCATCCGTTTTCTTTAAACCATACCCAATAAATCCTTCTTCGTAATCAACATAGAGTTTCTTATTAGCAATAATTACTTTGGATGCGCTAATTGTATCGAAAATTTTAATTTCGGTTTTGCGTTCTCTTCCAGCACCAAAGCGCTTTTTTAAATCTTTGAAATATTCAATTGAATATTCAATAATGTTATTCAGGTTATTTTTTACTTCTTCAATTTCCTCCTCGATTTTCAATAACAACTCATCTGCTTTACTGCCATCAAAGCGAGTGATTCGAATCATCGGAATTTGTGTCAACTTGTATAAATCCTCGTCGGTGATTTCTCGAATAAGTTGTTTTTTGAAAGGCTCAAATCGTTTGTATAAATATTCGTAAAGCGACTCGCGATCAGCATAATGTTTGAAATCAATGTACATTTCATTATTAATGAATAATTTCTCTAATGTTGAGAAATGCCATTGTCTTTCCAATTCATCCAGACGAATTTCAAGTTCCAATTTTAATAAACGGACAGTATTATCTGTATTGAATCTCAATATTTCAGAAACCCCTAAAAATTGAGGTTTATCTCCAACAATGATCGTAGAATTGGGTGAAATTGAAACCTCACAATCCGTAAATGCATATAGCGCATCAATCGTTTTATCTGGAGAAACACCAGGAGCTAGGTGAATGATAATTTCTGCATCAGCTGAAGTATTATCTTCAATTTTACGCAGTTTAATCTGTCCCTTATCGTTTGCTTTAATTATGGATTCAATCAAAGAGCTAGTAGTTGTTCCGAATGGAATTTCGTGAATAACTAATGTTTTGTTATCCACTTTTTTGATTTTACCACGAACGCGAACTTTTCCTCCTCGTAAACCGTCGTTGTAATTTGTAAAATCAGCCATTCCGCCATTCAAGAAATCTGGAAAGATCTCTATTTTTTTTCCTCGGAGATGATTGATTGATTGCTCTATGAGTTCAATGAAATTATGTGGTAAAAACTTACACGCCATTCCCACCGCAATTCCTTCTGCTCCTTGCGCTAAAAGTAACGGGAACTTAACTGGTAAATTTTCTGGTTCTTTGTTTCTTCCGTCATAACTTGACAACCAATTAGTTGTTTTTGGATTGAAAACTACGTGCAAAGCAAACTTTGAAAGTCGAGCTTCAATGTAACGCGGTGCAGCAGCTCCATCTCCCGTTAGTGTATTTCCCCAGTTTCCTTGACAGTCAATCAATAAATCTTTCTGACCCAATTGAACCATGGCATCACCAATGGAAGCATCCCCATGGGGGTGATATTTCATCGTGTTACCGATGACATTCGCCACTTTGTTGTAACGACCATCTTCTAGTTCACGCATCGAGTGTAGAATTCGTCGTTGAACCGGCTTCAATCCATCGTGAATCGCAGGAACAGCACGTTCCATAATAACGTAACTGGCATAATCTAAGAACCAGTTTTCATACAAACCTGCAACAGGAATTATCTTTTCATCCACTTGTTTGTTTTCAAACGGGTTGGAAGAGTCCTGATTATCATCTTCTTGATTATCAATTGGATCTGTTTCGTCTTCTGCCATTTTTTTAAGATGCTTTGTTTAATTCTTCTGATGATTCAGCTTGTTTTTTTTCTTTTTCGAGTTCTTCCGCTAAATCTTTTTCCACACGAAGATTATCAATGATAAAATCTTGTCTTTCTGGTGTGTTTTTACCCATGAAATACGATAAAATGGAATCGATAGAAGATTCTTTACTTAGGATCACTGGTTCCAAACGAATATCTTCTCCGATAAAATATTTAAACTCATCGGGCGAAATTTCTCCCAATCCTTTGAATCGCGTAATTTCCGGATTTTTCCCTAATTCTTCGATGGCTTTTCTACGCTCGTCTTCACTGTAGCAATAAATTGTTTTTTTCTTGTTTCGAACTCGGAAAAGAGGAGTTTGCAAGACGTAAACATGATTTCTTTTAACCAAGTCTGGGAAAAATTGCAAGAAGAAAGTCAATAATAACATACGAATATGCATTCCGTCCACATCGGCATCGGTTGCAATTACAATTCGATTGTAGCGAAGATTATCCATATCGTCTTCGATATCTAAGGCAGCTTGAATTAGATTGAATTCTTCGTTTTCATAAACCACTTTTTTTGTGAGGCCATAACAATTTAAAGGTTTACCACGAAGTGAAAATACGGCTTGTGTTGCAACATCTCTCGATTTAGTGATTGATCCACTCGCCGAATCACCTTCGGTGATAAACAAGGTCGTGCCCTCTCTTTTATCGTCCTTCAAATCCGTTAAATGCACACGGCAATCTCGCAATTTTTTATTGTGAAGATTCGCTTTTTTAGATCGTTCCTTGGCTATTTTACGAATACCTGCCAATTCTTTTCGCTCCCGCTCTGATTGTTTGATTTTCTTTTCAAGCGTTTCAGCGGTTTCGGTATTTCGATGTAAATAATTATCTAAATTTTCTTTCAAAAAATCATTTACAAAAGCTCGCATTGATTTTCCGCCTGGTTCAATTTCTTGGGAGCCTAATTTTGTTTTCGTTTGAGATTCAAATACGGGTTCAATTACCTTCACTGCAATGGCTGCAACAATCGATTGACGAATATCTGACGCCTCGTAATTTTTGTTGTAAAAATCACGAATTACTTTTGCTACAGATTCTCTAAAAGCGCTTTGGTGAGTACCGCCTTGTGTTGTATGTTGACCATTAACAAATGAATAATAATCTTCACCATAGGTTCTTCCATGCGTGAATGCCACTTCGATATCTTCTCCTTCTAAGTGAATTATTGGATAAAGCGGATCGCCGTCCATATTATTTTCCAACAAATCCTTTAGTCCGTCTTTAGATTGGAATTTCTCACCATTGTAATAGATGCTTAATCCTCTGTTCAAATAACAGTAGTTCCACATCATTTTTTCCAAATAGGCCGTTTTGTAAGAGTGCTTTTTGAAAATAGCGTCATCGGCAATAAACTCTACATACGTTCCATTTCCTTCATCAGTTTTGGACAGCGGAAGTTCTTCGATTAATTCGCCTCGTTGAAAAGTGGCTTGTTTTTTTTCACCATCGCGAACCGAATACACCATGAAATAGGATGATAGAGCATTTACTGCTTTAGTACCAACTCCATTAAGACCTACTGATTTCTTAAATGCTTTAGAATCGTATTTACCTCCGGTATTCATCTTAGATACCACCTCTACAACCTTACCTAAAGGTATTCCTCGACCATAATCACGAACAGAAACTTTTCCGTCTTTAACCTTGATATCTACGCGCTTTCCATTACCCATCACAAATTCATCGATACAGTTGTCGATTACTTCTTTTACAAGGATATAAATTCCATCATCAGCAGCGGACCCATCACCGAGCTTTCCGATATACATCCCGGGACGAAGACGAATGTGTTCTTTCCAGTCGAGTGAGCGTATATTATCTTCGGTATATTGATTTTCTGACATGTTTAAACAAAAGTTTGTGTAGGTAACAAAAATAATGAAAAGCGCCCTGTCTCAAAGTTACAAATTAATGATTTATAAACGGTTTGCGGTTAATAAAGAAATAAAAGCTGACTTACAGAATTTTTGTTAATTTCACGCATTCAAACTTGTTTTTATGATCCCTTACAGTAATACTCAACCTAAAAGTTCATTTCTAGGTTCTTTGACGACGCAGATTATTATCGCGATGATTTTGGGAGCAATATTAGGAGTTTCCATTTTTCATTCCGGTGATGCAGCCTTTGCAAAGAGTTTTAGCGGTAACATTAAAATTCTTGCTACCATTTTCATTCGGTTAGTTCAAATGCTGATTGCGCCACTTGTGTTTTCTACATTAGTAGTTGGAATTGCGAAATTGGGTGACATCAAATCTGTAGGTAGAATAGGAGGGAAAGCACTTGCATGGTTTTTTACAGCATCGTTTATTTCCCTGTGTATTGGAATGTTTTGGGTAAATATGTTGGAACCTGGTGTTGGATTGAATTTATCAGATGTTGACGTGAAAGCAGCCAGTGAAGTAACTGAAAAAACACAATCTTTTTCTACTCAGAATTTCATTGAACATATTTTTCCTAAAAGTATTTTTGAAGCAATGGCTGGAAATGAGATACTTCAAATTGTCGTTTTTTCAATCTTTTTTGGTTTGGCTGCTGCATCCATTGGTGATAATGCAAAACCTGTGGTAAATGCACTTGATAAGACTTCACATATCATTTTGAAAATGGTGAATTATGTTATGAAGTTTGCTCCAATTGGTGTGTTTGGTGCAATTGCAGCGGTATTTGCCGTTCGTGATGTGAACGAATTAATTTTGACCTACACCAAGTTCTTTGGTGCGTTTCTAGTGGGGATCGGATCACTCTGGTTTGTTCTTTTAATCATTGGATTTATGTTCTTGAAACATCGAATTATTACCTTATTGAAAAGAATCACAAGCCCTTTGATCATTGCTTTTGGAACAACAAGTAGCGAGGCCGTTTTCCCTAAATTAACGGAAGAACTAGAACGTTTTGGAATAAAAGATAAAATTGTTTCATTCATGTTGCCGCTTGGTTATTCGTTCAATTTGGACGGTAGTATGATGTACATGACCTTTGCCAGCATTTTTATAGCTCAAGCGTATGGAATTCCTCTCGATTTTGGGACACAAATGACCATGTTATTGGTATTGATGTTGACCAGTAAAGGAATCGCTGGCGTGCCAAGAGCTAGTTTGGTTGTTGTTGCTGCTACTTGCGGTATGTTTAATATCCCTGTTGAAGGTATCGCTTTAATTCTTCCGATTGATCATTTTTGCGACATGTTTCGTAGCGCTACCAATGTTCTTGGTAATTCGATTGCTACCTCTGTAGTTGGGAAATGGGAGAAGAGTTAAGAGGATTCTTTAAAAGTTTTAGTTCCAGATCTTCAAATTCTTGTTTTTGTTAAAAATAGCGTAGCTTTGCATCCCGTTTTTGGAAAATATGGATTCAAATCAGGAAAAAAGCTATCTAAATCAAGTTGTTGTATTGATTTCATGCGTGTTGATTTTATCACTTGCAGCTTTTTTTATTCCCGATTTTTCTATCGCCGGTTATGACTTCAAAAAGGTTGATTTTCTGAAGGATATCAAGCAAAAAAAGAAATCCAATTTGGCAGGGGGAAATAAAGTTAAAAAAGAGTTTGTAGATAAATGTCCGGCTGGTTACACTTGCATTGAAGATTATTCCAAAGACAAAACGGCACTAAAAGCAATTTTTGAAGCTCTTTCCAATAAAAATGGGTTGACGAGAATGGCTTTTTTTGGAGATTCATTCATCGATGGCGATATTTTTACCGCTGAGGTGCGTAAACTTTTGCAAAATGAATTTGGTGGTTCGGGAGTTGGATTCGTTCCTTTTGCTTCTGAAACTTCTGGTTTTCGTCAAACAGTTCGACACTCACATTCGGGAATTGAATCATACAACATAGTTCAAAATAAATCGGCAAGTGGATATGCGGCTGGAGGATATTTCTTTAAGGCTACGGAAAAGGCTAACGTCACTTTTTCTGGAATTAGCGACAATCCAAAATTAGCTACATTTAAAAATGTACAAGTGTATTATTCTTCAGACAAAAACTCTCGATTTTCATATCGCTACAATGGAGAGTCTGGTTCCTTAGATGCAAGTACGAGCTCAAAAATCAGATCCCTTCGCTTAGACGGTGCAAATACCAATTCAATTACCTTTTCATTTCCTGAAAGTGAAAGCACTAGACTTTACGGAGCGAGTTTTGAGGATTCGAAAGGAGTTATTTTAGATAACTATGGATTGAAAAGTAATTCAGGAATAGCATTATCCAAGATTTCTGCTGAAAACTGGAGCCAATTTAATCAATTGAGAGATTATAAACTCATTGTTCTTCAATTCGGATTGAATGTATTAAATGCAAAAACAACAAAAGTGGATTGGTACGTGAAAGCGATGATTGAATTGGTAGAACGCATCAAACAAACGTGTCCAAACGCAAGTATTTTAATTTTGGGAATACCCGATCGAAGTGTGAAAATCGATGGTGAATACCAAACAATGCCAAGCATCCCAATGATGATTGAGGCGCAACGTGAAATTGCCAAGAAAACTGGGGTTGCATTTTGGGATATGTATTCTGGGATGGGCGGAGAAAATAGCATGATTTCATTTGTTCAGAATAAACCAGCCTTGGCGAACAAGGATTATACGCATTTAACTTTTGAAGGAGGTGAAAAACTGGCTGGAATTTTCACAAGAACATTTCTGCATCATTATTCGAATTACCAAAAAAGGAAGAATCAATAGGTGAAAATGGGTGAATTTGAATTAGATAAACTGTGGTCTGTTTTCCTTTATAATCCAAAGGAGCCATTGATTTTTAGTTCAGGTTTATTCCTCTTTCTGTTTACCGCTTTTCTATTTGTTTATGCGGCTATGCATAAACATCAGAGAGCAAAGATTTTATTCGTTACCGCTTTTTCGTTATTCTTTTACTACAAGTCAAGTGGGATTTATTTTTTACTCTTGGTATTAACCACATTGGTAGATTTTACTCTAGCTCGTCTAATCTATAAAACAGAACCTGATGTAAAATTCTCCATAGGGTCTTCCCGATTTCAATTTTATTTATCAAATCGAGCTGTAAAAATTTGGAGAAATATCTTTTTGATAGTCAGTTTGTCTTTTAACCTAGGTATCTTATTGTATTTTAAATACACCAATTTTTTCTACGAAATATTTACCACAATTGCAGATCAAAAGTTTGAACCTTTTGACATTTTCTTGCCTGTTGGAGTTTCCTTTTTTACTTTTCAATCTTTGAGTTATACGTTGGACGTTTACAGAAAGAATTTAAAACCGCTCAACAGTCCGTTGGATTATGCGTTTTTTGTTTCTTTTTTCCCTCAATTAGTCGCTGGTCCTATTGTTCGTGCATCAGATTTTATCGCCCAGATATTCAAACCAGTCGTTGTTACAAAGGAAATGATTGGTCGAGGTGTTTTTCTTATTTGTATTGGTTTGATTAAAAAAGCAATTATTGCTGATTACATAAGCATCAATTATGTTGATCGCATCTTTGATAATCCAACTTTATATTCTGGATTGGAAAATTTGGTGGGTGTTTATGGGTATGCACTTCAGATATACTGTGATTTTTCAGGGTATTCCGATATGGCTATTGGAATTGCACTATTGTTAGGTTATCATTTCAATATCAACTTTGATGCGCCCTATAAATCGATTAATATAACAGATTTTTGGCGTCGTTGGCATATTTCATTATCCAGTTGGTTGCGAGATTATCTCTACATTTCACTTGGGGGAAATCGTAAAGGAAAAATTAGAACTTACATCAATTTATTTTTAACTATGTTAATCGGTGGATTGTGGCATGGAGCTGCTATGCGTTTTGTGATTTGGGGTGCATTGCATGGAGGTGCCTTAATCATTCATAAGTTATTTACTTCCATTTTTAAATTCAAAATTGAAAATGTTTTTGTTCGAAAACCATTGAATTTAATAAGTTGGATTCTGACTTTCCATTTTGTGTGTTTTTGTTGGATTTTCTTTCGAGCGGAGAACATGCAAGTCGTTGGACAGGTTTTAAACCAAATTGCTTTTGCGTTTAACGGACATATTATTTTAGATTTCGTTCAAGGTTATCCAGTTGTGTTAGTAATGATGGCACTTGGGTTTTTATTTCACTTCACCCCTGTATCTCTCGAGCTTTCCATTGAAAAAATGATTGCTAAAACACCACTTTTCTTAAAGGCCGTGGTACTGGTTCTAATAATTATGTTGGTTGTTCAGTTTAGATCAGCCGATATTCAGCCTTTTATTTATTTTCAATTCTAAGTAAATTGCTGCTTAAGCTCATAAAACATTTGTAGTTTTGTTCTATTAATTTCAATTGTATGTCTACATACCAACCTGTTAAAAAAGTCACTACGCATACCTTGCAAGAGATGAAAAATCGCAACGAGAAAATCTCAATGCTAACCGGATATGATTTTTCAATGGCTCGAATAATTGATGAGGCAGGTATTGATGTTATACTTGTTGGAGATTCCGCATCTAATGTAATGGCAGGTCATGAAACAACCTTGCCCATAACCCTGGAACAAATGATTTATCATGCTAGTTCGGTTGTTCGTGCGGTTAGTCGATCTCTGGTGGTGGTTGATTTACCATTTGGAAGTTATCAAGGGAATTCTAAAGAAGCGTTATCTAGTGCCATCCGAATCATGAAAGAGTCCGGTGCTCACTCAGTAAAGATGGAAGGAGGCCATGAAATCATAGAGTCTGTAAAACGCATCCTGACGGCAGGAATTCCTGTAATGGGGCATTTAGGCTTAACCCCTCAATCGATTTATAAATTTGGCACCTATGTAGTTCGTGCAAAAGAAGAGGAGGAAGCAATTCGTTTGAAGGAAGATGCAAAACTATTAGAGGAGGCTGGTTGTTTTTCAATCGTACTAGAGAAAATCCCGGCAGTATTAGCAAGCGAGGTGGCTAAATCAGTTCAAATACCCATAATTGGCATTGGCGCTGGGAATGGAGTTGATGGACAAGTTTTGGTAGTCCATGATATGTTGGGAATCAACAATGAATTTAGTCCAAGATTTTTGCGCAAATACAATAATTTACACGATCAGATGCTTTCCTCCTTCAAGCAATATATTAGCGACGTGAAATCCGTTGATTTTCCCAATGAAAAAGAACAATACTAAATCAATTTATATGAAAATAGGAATTATAGTGGTCTGTGCTTCTGTGCTATCTCTCGGGTTTTTATCCCTTAAAGAGAATCAAAAGACAGGTGATCAAAAAACAACAGTTACGACAAAAAAGGACAAAAAAGGTAGTGCCAACGTTGGCGATGATGAGTTTATAACAATTGTTGCAGTTGGCGATATAATGATGGGAACCAATTATCCCAGTGAAAGTTATTTGCCTCCTAAGGACATGAAGTTGATGGCGCCAATGTTTGAATATTTCAAATACGGAGATATTGTTTTTGGAAATCTGGAAGGAACGGTTTTAAACGCAGGTGGTGAGGTTAAATCATGTTCCAATCCATCCAATTGTTATGCTTTTCGTCAACCGGAATATTTCTTAGATCAATTAAAAGAAGCTGGCTTTAATATGCTCTCAGTTGCTAACAATCACGTGGGTGATTTTGGTGCAACTGGGAGAAAGAATACTATTAAAGCATTAACAGAAAGAGGGTTTTGTTATGCAGGACAAACAACTTGCCCTACAGGAATAATGAATGTTAAAGGACTGAAAATTGGTTTTACTGCCTATGCACCGAATAATGGCTGTATGTCAATTAACGATCATGAGTTAATGGTGAAAACTGTTAAGCAATTGAAAAGCACTTGTGATCTTGTAATTGTTTCCTTTCATGGAGGAGCAGAAGGAGCGAGCGCTAGTCATGTTCCAAAGAAAACGGAGATTTTCCTGGGTGAAAATAGAGGGAATGTTACGGAATTCGCCCGAAAAGCCATTGATGCCGGAGCAGATGTTGTTTTGGGTCATGGACCTCACGTTTCACGTGCAATAGACTGTTATAAAGGAAAGTTTATTACCTATTCCATGGGTAATTTTTGTACCTATGGTAGATTTAGTTTAAACGGTAGCGCTGGAATTGCACCTTTATTTCAATTAAAATTAAAGAAAGATGGAACTTTTGTAGAAGGAAAAATTATTTCCATTACTCAATTGGGTGAAGGAGGTCCTGTTTTTGATAAAAATAGTGCTGCACTTAAGGAAATTAAACAGCTAACATTAAGTGATTTTCCAAATAGTACAGTTGTTTTTGATGAAGAAGGAAACTTTTCATTTAAATAAAGAGTGAAAATTTCAGCATCAATTTATAGCGATAAAAAACGCTCATTATATGAGGTGATTCAGGATTTGGAGAATCACCAAGTTGATTTACTACACGTAGATTGTAATGATGATCCTAGTGTTTTTGATGATATTGCGCAAATTCGTCAGTGGACATCCATTCCAATCGATTTACATTTGATAACAAGTACGCCCGAAAAGTATTTTGATCTTTTGATCCAGAATCCAGTGGATTATTTGACATTCCAACTGGAGGACTTAAAGGAAAAACTAGAAATTCCGAAAGAAATTTCAGGAAAAAAAGGAATTGCGATAACCACCCCAACTCCCATTGAAATCTTCGAGGATTTTTCAGATTTTCACTTCATTCTTATTATGGCTACGGTACCCGGGCAGAGTGGGGGAGCCTTCGATAAAATCAATTTTGATAAAATTCGTAGATTCAGAAAAAAATATCCTACCAAATCTATCCATGTGGATGGAGGAGTCAATGGAGAAGTTTCGTTTATACTTCGAAATATGGGGGCGAGTTGTTCTGTTTCGGGCTCCTATCTTTTCAATGCTCCAAGTGTTGGTCATGCTCTTTTTAGTTTACAAGGAAAGGATATCGCCTCGCATTATCAGGTAGGGGATTTTATGACTCCTTTAGATGAATGCCCTGTTATTTCCAAAGACGAGCAAAATCTTGGTCAAGTGCTTAATGCGATTGAAAAAGGAAATCTCGGATTTTGTTTAGTCGTTGAAGATTCAGGATTTTTAGCTGGATTAATTTCTAGTGCAGATATTCGTAAAGCGTTGTTGCGAACTTTAGATGATTTACAGAAGTTAAATGCGTCAATGATGCTCAATCCCAATCCGTTAACAATTAAATATTCAGATTCTGTCATAGATATGCTTCGATTGATCAAATCAAGTTCTTTTCCAGTTATGTATTTACCGGTTGTAAATTCGTTAGGTCATGCGGTGGGAATTGTTAACTTTGCCAACCTAATTAAGGCAGAAATATGATTATTCAATTAAAGAATTCCGTTTCGCTTGAACAAGCAAATAAACTTGCCTCTGAAAATCAATCATTTTGTATTCAGATGGATGATAAAATCCTTTTGATAAGTGGTTCAGGTGTAAAAAGTGTCCCGCAAGAACTAGAGTCTTTTACCGATAAATTTTGGATTTTTGCCAATGACATACAATTAGCTTCAAAGGCATTTAATCCCGCGAAACGTAAAATAACGCTTACCAATGTTGAAATTGGAGGTGATACAAAAAATACGCTTCTAATTGGTGGACCTTGTAGTGTTGAATCTGAAGAGCAAATAAGATCCTCCGCTGAATTATTAAAAAGTTTGGGATTAACGACTTTGCGAGGAGGTTGCTACAAACCAAGAACAAGTCCATATTCTTTTCAAGGAATGGGTCTGGAAGGATTGAAGCTTTTGGCTAAAATGCGCGAAGATTATGGCTTAAATGTAATTACTGAGGCTCGAGATGCAACTCATATTGAAGAAATTATAGACTATACAGATGTCATCCAAGTAGGAGCGAAAGCAATGTACGATCAAGGAATTTTGAGAGCGTGTTCAAAAACATCGAAGCCCGTATTAATCAAACGAGGATTTGGTACAACACTTCAAGAATTTGTTCAAGCTGCTGAATTTGTATTATCGGGTGGAAATCCCAATGTGATATTATGTGAACGAGGCTTGCGAACCTTTGAAACTGGAACGCGCTTTACCTTGGATTTATGTGGTGTTGCTTGGTTACAAGAATATACAAATCTTCCGATTGTTTTAGATCCGTCTCATGCCATGGGTTATGCATACGGAGTTCCTGTGCTGGCAAGAGCTTGTGTAGCTATGGGAATCGATGGATTACTCATTGAAGCGCATCCAAATCCAAAAGTTGCAAAATCAGATGCTTCTCAACAATTGGATCACGCTCAATTTTCAGATTTATTACATTCGTTAAGGCCTGTTGCGGAAAGCGTGGGTTATAAAATGGTTTAACATGCATTTAGAACAAAATATCAAAGGACTTTGCTCCAAATTCGGATTAGATTTTCAAGATTTCATGAGTGACTTAGATGTTGAAGATGTTCATGAATTAACCATTTTTGATCTAGAGGCAATTTGCGAAGAGTATGAAGTGGATATGCTTTCATTACTTTTTAAACCTGTTTTTAGAGCCAATCAATGGAAGTCAAAATCTAAAAACATCAAATTATTAGTGGTTGATATTGATGGAGTTTTGACAGATGGAGGCATGTATTTTTCTGAGTCAGGTGATCAAATGAAAAAATACAACACCAAGGATGGCATGGGTATCATGAAGCTTCAAGAAAAAGGAGTTCAAGTTGCCTTTCTTTCATCCGGTTTTACAAATAACATGATTTCTGCTCGTGCTGAAATGTTGGGAGTAAAATTATGTTATGTTGGTCGTGATAAAAAGATTGATATATTGAATCAATGGTTGACTGATTTAAGTCTTGATTTTAAACAAGTTGCCTATTTAGGTGATGACATTAATGATTTAGATTGCATCCGAAAAGTAGGTTTTTCTGCTTGTCCTTCTAATGCTCTTAATGCTGTTAAAACAGAAGTTGATATAATACTTTCACTCAAAGGTGGTGATGGTTGTGCCCGCGAATTTATCGACAATTATTTACTTGAATCTCCTATTTCCTAAACATGACTAAAATTACGATTGGAATAATCAAAGAAGGAAAAACTCCTCCTGATTTTCGCGTACCCTTGACTCCTAAACAATGTAAAGCAATTCAGATTCTATATCCTGATGTTCGAATAGTAGTTCAAAAAAGTCCGATTCGAACCTATGCAGATTCTGAATATGCAGCTGAAGGAATTGAATTGGTTGAATCGTTAGAAAATTGCGATGTTATCTTTGGAGTGAAAGAGGTGAATATCTCAGATTTAATCCCCAACAAAACCTTTGTTTTCTTTTCACATACCATAAAGAAACAAGCGCATAATCAAAAACTACTCAGAGCTATTTTAGATAAAAAAATACGTTTAGTTGATTATGAAGTTATTAAAGACAAGTTCAATAAGCGTTTGATAGGATTTGGTCGATATGCTGGAATCGTTGGTACTTATAATGGATTTTTAACGTGGGGGTTGAAAAACAATTCTTTCGAATTAAAACCGGCTCATCTGTGTGTGAATCGAGCTGAGGTAGAGTCCGAATTGAAAAAAGTAGTTTTGCCAAAGGATTTCAAATGTGTTCTAACAGGTTTTGGCCGTGTAGGTCATGGAGCGCGTGAAATCATTGATTTGCTTCCAATTAAAGAGGTTACTCCTGAGGAATTATTGACGATGGAATTCAATGAGCCTGTTTTTGCCCATTTAGAATTGGAGGATTACTATGGAAGAAATGATGGGAAAGAATTTAATAAACAAGAGTTTTATTCAACGCCGGAATTATATACATCTATTTTTTCAAGGTTCATTCCTCAAAGTGATATGTATATTCCTTGTCATTTTTGGAGCAGTAAATCGCCGGTAATTATTACTCAGCAAGATTTACAAATTGATAACAGACGTTTATCTGTTGTTGCGGATATTTCATGCGATGTTGATGGCCCGATAGCAAGTACGATTCGCTCTTCAAAAATTAGTGATGCCATTTATGGTTATGATCCTCACACTGGAAATGAAATAGATTTTCGAAATGAAAATGCAATCGCCGTAATGGCGGTTGACAATTTGCCTTGCGAATTACCAAAAGATGCTTCAGAAGATTTTGGAAATGAATTGATGAAATACGTTTTGCCAGCACTTTTACGAGAAGATCCAGACCATATAATTGATCGCGCGAGTGAAACAGATTTTACAGGAAATTTGACAGAAAACTTCAAATATCTTGAAGATTACGCAAATGGTTTGATGGTTCACTAGAAATGAATTATATTTCCGATAAGGATTTTTCAAAAGTAAAAAGGGAAGATTTAGCACTTGCTGAGTATGAAAATTGTACCTTCCAAGACTCGGATTTATCGGAATTCCAGTTCAAGTATTTCAAATTCATTGATTGCACTTTTAAATCCTGTAATTTGAGTTTAGCTCAAGTTAGCCAGTGCTCCTTTCAAAATGTACGTTTCATTGATTGTAAATTGGTTGGGATTCTTTTTGAACAAGTTAATTCGTTTTCCCTTGAGTTTACTTTTCAATCGTGTAATTTATCGCAAGGTTCTTTTTATAGTTTATCACTGAAAAACACACAATTTTTAGATTGTATGCTTCATGAGGTTGATTTTACAGAAACTATTTTATCAAACAGTGATTTTTCAGGATCTGATTTGTTGAATGCAATTTTTGATGGCACAAACTTAGAAGGGGCATCGGTAATTTCTGCGTTGAATTTTGATATAAATCCCTTGAAAAATAGGACGAAAAAACTAAAAATTTCATTGAGCGGACTTCCTGGTTTGTTATCAGATTTTGACTTAGACATACATAAATAAATGAGTTTCAAATTATTTATTTACATTTAGCCATGATTCAAAAAGGAGATAAAAAAATCATTCGTGGTTGGATTGCTTATGATTGGGCGAATTCAGTGTATAATTTGGTGGTTTCATCCGCTATTTTTCCAATTTTTTACGAGGCATCAACAAGGACAGTATATGCAAAGAGACTAGGGGTTTCACCAGATTCAGTTGATCCGGGAGCTGTAACTGTGGATTTTTTTGGATATCAAGTTTCTCCGAGCGTTGTTTATTCACTTGTTTTATCATTTGGATTTTTATGCGTAAGTTTTTTATCACCGCTTTTATCGGGAATTGCAGACTATACTGGTTCTAAGAAAAAATTCTTGAAGTTTTTTTGCTACTTAGGCTCATTTTCGTGTGCCTCGATGTATTTTTTTGACCCAAATCAGATTGAATTAGGGATGCTTTCAATTTTCTTGGGAACAATCGGCTTCTGGAATAGTTTGGTGTTTTATAACGCATTTTTACCGGAGATAGCAGAACCCAAGGATCACGATCGAATTTCTGCAAGCGGTTTTATTGCCGGATATATCGGAGCAACGGTATTACTTATTATTTGTCTTGCCTTGATAATGGGCGTTGATAAAAGTTTTACTAAAGTAAGTTTTCTTTTAGTCGCTGTTTGGTGGATTGGATTTGCACAAATCACCTATCGAGCTCTGCCAAATAATGTATATGATAAAAAGCCCGATAAAGACTATATCTGGAAAGGATTTCGAGAGTTGAAAGTGGTGTTTTTAGAATTTCGACAAACCGTTCGTTTGAAACGCTTTTTATATTCTTTTTTCTTTTTTAATACGGGAGTTCAAACCGTGATGTTAATGGCAACTGTATTTGCAAGCAAAGAAATTGAATGGCCTGACAATAGTAATAAATCAGGATTGATCATTGCCATTTTGTTGATTCAGTTATTAGGTGCTCTTGGCGCTAAAATTACCTCAATCATTGCTCGAAAAACAAGTAATATCCCAACCTTAATGGGAACAGTTTTCATTTGGATTATTATCTGTGCTTTTGCATTTTTTATTCGTACGCCAACAGAGTTTTACATATTAGCTGCCTCGGTAGGATTAGTAATGGGTGGTGTTCAAGCTATTGCCAGATCAACCTATTCAAAATACCTTCCTGAAACTACTGACCACGCCAGTTATTTTTCCTTTTACGATGCCGCTGAAAAAGTTGGGATGGTTCTAGGAACCGCGTTTTTTGCCCTAATGGAATTCATGTTTAACGATATTCGTTTTTCCGTAATTTCTGTAGCCTTGTTCTTCGTGCTTGGATTGATTTTCTTGTTTTTCGTTCCGAAAGAAGAAAGAATCATAGTCCGAGGACATTGAAAAAATTTGGATACGATTTATTAACGCATTCCCGATTATCTAGTTCAATTGGATTTGTGGAAAAACAAGCTGCTACCGTTGCTGACATTGCAATGCGATGATCGTTGTGACAATTGATTTTTCCGCCGAAAATGTTTCCCGTTCCGTGTATGTCAATTTGATTATCAGAAAGTGTATATTCAACTCCAAATACGTTTAGCATTTCCATAACTGTTTTCAATCGATTCGACTCTTTATGGATAAGTCTTTTAGTTCCTGTAAAAGATGAGACTCCAGAAGCTGAACAAGCTAAAATCGAAAGGATTGGGAATAAATCTGGATTATCTGTTAAATCAACTGTAATTGGTTTTCTAAACTCTGCTTTAGTAATGACAAGATCTCCATTTACCCATTCAACATGTGCTCCATACCCTTTGATGATTGATAGAATTATTCGATCCGCTTGTTTTGAATTTTCTTGTAATCCAGATAGTTGAACATTCCCTGAAATTGCAGCCCCAACAATGAGATTGGCTGCACCACTCCAATCTCCTTCAATTTGATAATCACGTCCATTATACTCTTGATTTCCCTTAATTTCAAATCGTTCGTAGTTCTCATTTAAAATTTTAACACCAAAGTCACACATGACTTCCAGCGTTAAATCGATATATGGTTTACTGGTTAAATTGTCTACAAAAATTGTTGTAGAGTGGGGTAGAAGAGGAGCAGAAATTAATAATCCAGAAAGAATTTGGGAACTAAAACTCCCGTCCAAATGGATTTCCTTTGAATTCATTTCTCCACCTAAAATCAACGGGAAATTTGAAGTTGCTTGTTTGACTAAAATCCCCGTTTTTTGGAGTGAATCAATGAGCGAATCAATAGGTCGAGATAGTAAAGATCCTTCGGCTTGTATTAAAACTGTTTTAGCAAAAAGTTTTGCGATAGATGAAAACATACGCAATGCTAAACCGGATTCACCTACGGAAATTTCAGCTTGTTCCAATTTGGTGAGGCTTGGCGGTGTGATATACAATGTGTTCGTTCCTTCAATTTTACAACCTAAATCGCGTAAAATTTGTTTGCAGGCTTCAACATCTCGGCTTTGATCACAACCAATTAATGTTGTTTCATTTTTAGCCAATAAACTTAGTGCTAAAGCGCGTTGTAAATGACTTTTGGACGCATTTACTTCTATTTTGTGGTTGAAAATAAAGGAGTCAATGCGCTTCACGTTTTTTATCAGATTTTAGAATTTCAGACTGAATGTGTATTGATTCTTCGTGAATGAGCTTGAATAGTGCCGTTGAAAAATCTTTGGCAAGATTAGATGCGATTGCCTTATTTACATTTTTTTTAAGGGTTTCCTCCCATTGACTGGATTGCAGAACGGCAAGATTGTGCTCTTTTTTAAAGTTTCCAATGGTCTCCGAGATTTTCATTCGTTCACGCAATAAATGAATGATGTCCTCATCCAATGCTTGAAGTTGCGCTCTGAATTCTTTGATTTCAGCACCCTCAATTTCGTTGTGATTTCTTATTTTAAGTTTATTCAGTAACTCGGAAAGTAAGAGAGCATCAACTTGTTGCTTTGAATCTGTCCAAGCGTATCCCGGTTGAAAATGGGTTTCAATCATCAACCCTGCATATTTTAAATCCATTGCTTTTTGTGCAATATCGTACAAAAGTTCACGTCTTCCACCAATATGAGAAGGGTCACAAATAAGAGGGATCTGTGGCATTTCATGCATGAAATCAATCGGAATTTGCCAATTGGGATTATTTCTGTAAAAGGTTTTTTCATATACAGAAAAGCCACGATGAATTGCAGATATAGTTTTGATCCCACTTTTAGCGAAGCGTTCGACGGCTCCAATCCATAGTTTTAAATCAGGATTAACTGGATTTTTCACCATAATTGGAATGTCCACACCGGAGAGTGCTTCTGCCAATTCTTGAACAGAAAAAGGGTTTGTAGTAGTTCTCGCCCCAATCCAAAGTAAATCGATATTCGCTTTGAGTGCTGACTCAACATGTTCGGGTTTTGCGACTTCAGTGGCTACTTTCAATCCAAATTCCGATTGAACTCTATTCAGCCAAGCTAGTCCACTTGTACCAACACCTTCAAATTCGCCTGGTCGCGTGCGAGGTTTCCAAATTCCAGCTCGGAAATAATCAGGTTGAATGTGCTTCAAACTTTTAGCTGTTTCCAATACTTGATTTTCAGTCTCAGCGCTGCAAGGCCCGGCTATTAAAAATGGTTTTTTGTACATGGTAATGTATTGTGTCACTAAAACAAGTGAACGAATACAAAGTTGCTAAGAAAAATGGAAACTTAACGAAATCGTCAATAGTTTATACTTGATTTAGTTTGGGCTATACCAACAAAAAAGTCGTCCCTGCTTAGAGACGACTTTCAAAAAAATTTAAATCAGAAATTATTGCTTGTTCAATACCAAGTTCAAATCAAAATTAACTACAGATTTGATAGTTTCTTCTGGTTTTTTCTCATTTACTGCTAAACCTTCTATACCTAACTCTTTAAAATCAACATCAAATGTTCCAGTAATTGTAAATTTAGAACCGTCATTTGAAATTTTAACAGGAATATCTTGCTTCATTTCTTTGCCTAAAACAGTCAATACGGAAGATAATTTACCGTCTTTGTATCCATTTACTTTTACTTTCACTTCGTTAAATTTCCCAGTGTTAAAGAACTCAACTTCAGACAAGTGACCTTTTAACATATCGCGCTCTTCTTGCTTCATTTTCTCATCTTCAACTTTCATCGATGCCATGTCAACAACAAATTCACCAGTGATATTTTCTGTTCCTTGAGCTGTTAATGAACCAGATTTAAATTTCACAGATCCAACGTGAAAATCTTCTTCAGATTTAGAACCTTTCCATTTCAAAACAGAAGTTGAAGTATCAATTCCAAATTTTGTTGATGGTGTAGATTCTGCGCTTGCTGTTGAGTTAGAACTAGCCTTATCTCCTCCACATGAAGTTAAGACAACTGAAAGTGCCATTCCGGCGATAACAAATACTTTTTTCATTTAATTATAATTTTAATGATACAAATGTACAAACCATGAAAAAAGAAAAATGTTCTGGGGAACTAAATTTTGTTAATTATTCGAGTTAAAAAACGATTCAAATTGCGTTTCATCAACCAGGTTTGGTAATGTAACTTTTAAAAGTGGTTCTGCCTCCATGGCACGTTGAATAGCAAAAATTGCATTTTCATTTCGCGCCCAATTTCTTCGAGCAATTCCGTTATTTACATCCCAGTGCAACATCATTCGTAAATTCCTCTTTGCATCTTCACTTCCATCGAGCAACATTCCGAAACCGCCGTTTATTACTTCACCCCAGCCAACACCACCACCATTGTGAATTGAAACCCAAGTGGCACCTCGGAAACTATCCCCAATGACGTTTTGAATAGCCATGTCAGCAGTGAACCTAGACCCATCATAAATATTTGAAGTTTCCCGATACGGAGAATCTGTTCCAGAAACATCATGATGGTCTCTTCCAAGCACAACTGGGCCAATTTCACCTCTTGCAATTGCTTCGTTGAAGGCCTCAGCGATTTTCATTCTTCCTTCAGCATCCGCATAGAGAATACGAGCCTGAGAGCCGACCACCAATTTATTTTGTTGTGCACCCTTGATCCATTGAATGTTGTCCGCCATTTGCTGTTGAATTTCGGTGGGGCTATTTACCATCATGTTTTCGAGTACTTTACATGCGATTTCGTCTGTTTTCTGCAAATCTTCTGGATTACCTGATGCACAAACCCATCGGAAAGGTCCAAAACCAAAATCAAAACACATTGGACCTAAAATATCTTGAATGTAAGATGGATATTTAAAATCAATACCATTTTCTGCCATTATTTCTGCTCCAGCGCGAGAAGACTCTAGTAAGAAGGCATTTCCATAGTCAAAGAAATAAGTTCCTTTACGGGCATGATTGTTAACTGACGCTGCATGCCTTCTAAGACTCTCTTGAACGTATTTTTTAAATAAATCCGGATTTTCTGCCATTAATTCATTGGCCTCCTCAAAGCTCAATCCAGCAGGATAATAGCCACCTGCCCATGGATTATGCAAGGATGTTTGATCAGAACCTAAATCAATGTATATATTTTCCTCATCAAACTTCTCCCAAACATCCACAACATTACCGAGATATGCGATCGATACTACTTCTTTTTTCTCTTTCGCTTGCTTGACACGTGCAGCTAGTTCATTTAAGTCTGTCATAATTTCATCAACCCATCCTTGTGAGTGTCTTGTATGAGCAGCTTTCGGGTTTACCTCTGCCGTTATTGAAATTACACCGGCAATGTTACCCGCTTTAGGTTGAGCACCTGACATACCTCCAAGTCCTGCCGTTACAAATAATTTACCTTTGAAATCATCCCTGTTTTTTGCGATTTTTCGAACCGCATTTAATACGGTAATCGTTGTACCATGCACAATTCCTTGTGGACCAATATACATGTAAGATCCAGCAGTCATTTGTCCGTATTGTGTTACTCCTAGAGCGTTAAATTTTTCCCAGTCATCCGGTTTTGAATAATTGGGTATCATCATTCCATTTGTAACCACAACGCGAGGTGCATTTTTGTGTGAAGGAAAAAGCCCCATTGGGTGTCCTGAGTACATTACCAAGGTTTGTTCATCCGTCATTTCAGCCAGATACTTCATTGTGAGACGGTATTGAATCCAATTTTGGAATACGGCACCATTTCCACCGTAGGTAATCAATTCATGTGGATGTTGAGCTACTGCATAATCCAAGTTGTTCTGAATCATCAACATAATTGCTTTGGCTTGTTCAGATTTACCAGGATATTCACTAATAGGTCGAGCATACATTTTATAATCAGGACGGTACCGATACATGTAGATTCTTCCGAATTTATGGAGTTCATCCAAGAAGTCTAAGGCCAATTCAGCATGCTGATCAACAGGGAAATAGCGTAAGGCATTTTTTAAGGCTAATTTCTTTTCTTCATTAGACAATATATCCTTGCGTTTTGGCGCATGATTAACTTCTGAATCAAATTCTTTTTTAGGCGGAACCTGAGAAGGAATTCCTTGTAAAAGGTCTTTGTGAAATAAATTTACGCTCATAGAATTCAATGTTGATTTTCTTCTTTAATTATAGTTTTAACAATAAAGAGTAATTTTGGTTGAAGGAACTTTAATTTTGTTCCATTTTTTCTTTCAATTTCCCTTTCATTCTGTTTAATAATGGGCGGGAAGCTTCTTTTCCTTCATTAACTTTCTCAACGACTTTGTCTTTCGCTTGTTTTGCCTTTTCCTCAATTTTATCAGTTGTTGATTTTTCATTCTCAGTACTTTCTTCCATTTCAGATGTTTCAGAACTTGTTGCAATCACTTCGTTGTCTTTGCTTACTTCATTTGTTGTTGTATCTTCTTTTTTGCCGCCGCAAGAGGTTGTTAATGCAATTGAAAGGCTAAAGATCGAAATAGAAATAATAATTTTTTTCATACTAATAATTTTATACAAACTTAGGAAAGCTTTACAAATAATGGACTGAGAAAAACCAATAATTGTGGTTTAATTTTTCTCAATATTCATTTTACTCCCACAAATATTCATTCATAATACTAAAATACTAAAACGCGAGCAACGGTGCTTTTTTTGTTGCGTTTCCCAATTATAACTCAAAAACACTAACTATGAAAAAAGCATTTTTTACAATCTTGTGCTTGTTTATTACAACACTGATTTTCTCTCAAACAAATAAATACGAAGTCACAGCAGAAGGAAATGCTTTAATGTGTCCTTTTATGGGCCCTAGACTAACCAAACAATTAGAATCAATTGGCGCAATTAATTTGACGAAGAGCCCGACTCATGTATGGAACTTTGAAATAGTAGAAACAGCTGAAATTGATAAAACTAAAATTTTGGAAATCGTTCAAAAAGTAGGCTATAATCCTACTACTTTTCATGTTAAAATTGACGGAAATGAATAAGTTAATGAAACTAATAGTCATTCTCTTGAGTTTTCAAAACTTGGGGTTGGCGCAGGAAAATACCTTTTATAGAAAGTACAACTTATCTGGTATGCAAGGAGGGTTGAGTATGATTGAAACAAGTGATGGCGGATTTGTAGCAACCGGTCAACATGAGGCAAATGGAAGTTTTGGAGATTGCGATACGTATGTATATCGAATAGATCAATGCGGTAATTTGGTCTGGATGAAATTGTATGGTACTGAAATGCAAGAGGGCGCAAAAAACATTGAAGAATTGGCAAATGGTGATTTTTTAATTGCTGGTTTGGCTGAATTTGGTGGTAAAGGATTTATGATGAGAATAAATAATGATGGTGATGTTATCTGGAACAAGAAATTTCCACTTTGGATGGTGACTTTTACCTCTGAATCTGCTGATGGATCTATTTTGGCAACTGCCATGGGATCTGGTGGAGGAACCAATATATTAAAATTGGATGCTAATGGAAATCTAATTTGGTCTAAAATAATAAACGATATAGGAAGTTATGGGATGTTTATCAAACACCTTTCAAATGATGATTTTGTAATTACAAGTGTTGATTCCGGGACAAGTGATTTTTTTGCAGCTAGATTAGATCCTAATGGAAATGTAATTTGGTGCAAAGGGTATGGTCAAGGTTGGTTTGAAACGGATCATACTTCTTATTCGAATAAAGGCTTGGTAGATGAGGCAAACAATTCCTTAGTTGTGACATCCCCTATTATGGATCCTGCTGTTTGGGATGAGGACGTTTTAGTTACTAGTCTCAACCTTACCAATGGGAATGTTCAATGGTCGCGGAGGATTGGAGGTGCTCAACTTGATCAATCCAGAGATGTAGTCAAAACCCCAAATGGATATGCAGTTTTGGGACATACTTCATCTTATTCTGCCAATGTTGATCCCGTAAATCACATTGATGTTCCCATCGAATATAGAAATATTCTTTTGGTAAATCTTGATTTGAATGGTGCTATAGATTGGGCTAGAATTTATGGTGCTGAAGGCGATGAAAAAGGAATTAGTTTGCGTTTGACTGAAGAAAAAGGTTTTTTAATCTCTGCCTACACCTCGTCTCCTTTTTTTGGTAACGCTGATTACAGTTTTGATCCGCTTTTTATTCGGACTGATTCTGAAGGTAAGATTGGATGTCAAACGGCACAGATTTTCCCAACTACATCTACGGTTGATTTAATAGCGACAAATGTTGGGGCCATGTCTAATTTTTCAATTTCATCAGAACCATACATTGTTCAAGTAGCTGACCAAAATTTTAATGATGACTACGTTTGTCAAGAATGTATATCCATTCCTGAATTTACGGTAAATGAAACTAGTTTATGTATCAATGAACCCTTTGAATTTACTAATACTACCTCGGTTGGGTTGAAGTGTTTTCAGCAATGGATTATCAATGGTGAAACTTTTTCAGGAGAAGAGAATATCAGTTACACCTTTCCTCAGCCCGGAGTTTATCAAGTGCAATTAGTTTCATCTTGCAGTAATGAAAATAATGTATATACAATGGATGTAGTAGTGTTAGCGCCTTGCGATGAAAATGAGGTGATTGATACTGTTCATGCTGATTCAACGGTAATTCCGGATGATGTTTGTTACGTGCCTAATAGTTTTTCGCCTAATAGTGATGAGCATAATCAACTTTTTAAAGCATACTTCGCGAACCCTGAAAACGTAAGTGAATTTGAACTTACAATTTATAATCGTTGGGGAGAAGTCGTTTTTTACAGTAAAGATATATCTCAAGGATGGGATGGCACTTATGCGAAAGAAGAAGCAATGATTGGTGTTTATAGCTGGAAACTTATCTTTAAATACCGAAATAAGAAAGAATTAAAAAATGGGCGAGTTGCGTTAATAAGATAATTATTTTTTTTAAAATCATGAAAATCAATAGTATAGGCCAATTTTTAAGTAACGTGTTTTTAGGTGGGTTTATGATGAAAATAAATTATTTAAACAACAATTTTGCACTTATCGGTCAAAATGCTATATTTGCACTCCAATTAGGCTGGTACCTTAGCTCAGTTGGTAGAGCAAAGGACTGAAAATCCTTGTGTCCCTGGTTCGATTCCTGGAGGTACCACTGAAAAACCCTTGTAAACATCTGATTTATAAGGGTTTTCTCATTTTTGTTAAAACATTTGTTAAAACAAAGGCGATTCCTTCGAGTTTATGTGACCCTTTTTTTACATTTAAGAACTCTTTTTAATGCATGAGATATTTGTTAAAATTCATACAAAATTCAATATCTCAAATTTCCAATAAATACAGTAACAAAACTCATAAATTTAATCGCTTTCATAATTAGTATATTTTTAATTTTCATCCTCTTTTTTAACTGGTTGTGTTTCTACAGTTACAGTAGTTCCACCAAACAGAAGCTCATTTTCTTCCTCTGTCATTTTCCCAAAGCTATTATCCCAAGCTATTTGAAAAATAGAATCTAACTGTTTCTTGGTTATCCATGTGCCATCTACTAACTGATACATTTCCTGAGTTTTAGTTGTATCGGCTAAGTCAACTTTTGATGAATCTATGGTTGTTTGGGAGAATGTACAAAAAGCTATGGCGTTCAATAGAATTATCAGACTGATTTTTTTAATAATTGATTTTTTCATTTTTTGAACTAATAATTGAATTACTATTTAAAGAAACGTTGGTTAAATTTTGTGTTACAATGAAATTGCTCACATTTATTGATTACAAATTTTAATATAGAAAAATGATTATTAATATCTTTGTTCTGCTATGAAAATCGTATTTTTTACTGGTTCTGGTATTTCTCAAGAAAGTGGTATTCCAACTTTCAGAGATAGAATGGCTTTGTGGGAAAATTTTGATCCTGATCAAATAGCTTCGATTTCTGCATGGAAAAAAAATAAGGAAGAAATGCTTCACTTTCATAATGAATTTAGAAAATTAATTGAAGGTGCAGAGCCTAATCTAGCCCATTTGTATATTTCAGAATTGCAAAATGACTATGAGGTTATAGTGGTAACTCAAAATGTGGATAACCTTCACGAAAGGGCGGGAAGTAGAACGATATATCACTTACACGGCAATTTGTTTGAATCACGATCTTCATTAAATGCTAATTTGGTATATCCTTGTGATCAGGATATCAAAATAGGAGATAAATGTGAAAAAGGAAGTCAACTAAGACCTAATGTAGTTTGGTTTGGAGAAGAATTGAACGATAAATTGATTAAGGATGTAAAAAAACACCTCAATGAATGTGCTGTTTTGGTTGTTGTAGGTACATCCTTGGAGGTGAGCCCGGCTAATCAATTGGTTAGATTCATTAATCAAGATTGTAAACTGATAGTCATTGATCCAAATCCCAATCATACATTTCTTTCTGGTATTAAGATTAAGTTTGTAGAAAATACTGCAACAAAAGGGATTTTGGATTTGAAAAAATTATTTTAGAATTTAGTGATTTAACCAAAAAAGTCAACTCTATTTAGAGAAATACACTTTTCAGTAACCTAATTTCTAATTATAAATCTCAATTGAGTGTGTAACCAAAATTTCCTTATTCAACGAAAAGTAAACCGAACAATATTTTTCCTTGGATAAAATAATTGCTTTTTCCAGCTTGTCATGCGGAACTTCCTTATCTACTTTGAATATTAGTTTAATATTCTCAAAAGGGGAGGGCTGGCCTTCTTTTTTCGTCGCTTGGATTTCGATGGCGAAATAGCTTGGTTCTATCTTTTGCTTATTCAAAATGGATAAAACATCGATTGACATGCAGCCTGCTAATGATCCGGCAAGGAGTTGCATGGGTGTTAATCCCTTGTTTTTTCCACCAATGTTCGGTGTTGCATCTACTACAGCTGTCGCGCCACTTTCATTCTTTATCTCAAAGACGAAGGGTGTTTCTTTTCGTTCAAAATATAGTTTCATTTATTCAACGATTTCTTATTTATTTTTTCATAAAAAACGGGAACAATGAACCAATCATAAACGTAACATCCAACGCAAATCTGAAGAAAGGCTTCCAGAAAAGCACAAGCAATTAAGATAATCGATACGAGGATTGACATGAATTCCCATTGAACTAAAGTAAACAAAAAAATAACGATAGAAAAAACAAACCCAACCTTCGCTGCAAATTTTTTAGGTGGTGCGTAAATAGCAATAGGGGTGAGGTTGAGTAACCTTACTATGAATTTTGAAACAAAACTTACAGGAGATGGCCATTTGGTGTAACCTCGAATAAAAAAATCAAAAGCAAGGAAGAGAATAAGCCATTCGTTTTTTAGGATCAGTGAAACTGACGCAATTAGAATCGTTAGAAACGCATTTACTCGAACGACCTTTTCATTTAATTGAAGACTGTTTTCCATGTCAGTTGTATTGAAAATTATATACTTTATCTTCGCTTGTGTTTTTTATATTTGATTGACTATTCTTTGAGAATACAAGCAAGGAAAGGTCTTTTCGTTCATTCCAGTTGATTTTCTGAATTTCGGAGAATCGCACACTTCCAATTTGGTATGAATATTCCTTAGTAACAAACAAATCATCAATTTCATTAAATATAATTTCCTGGAGTTTATCTCGGCTCTCAGCGCTAATAAACACATATAAATTGAAATCAGTTTCAAGCTGAAGGTCGTTATTTACTGCTTTCCTATATTCATATTTGTAATTAAACTGCAACGCAGAAATATCGGATAAAACGGCACTTGCTGTTGGAAAACTCCCAGCTCCTTTCCCATAAAATAGTTGCTTGTCAGCATAAGCAGCTTGAACTACCACAGCATTGAATTCTTCATCTACATAAAATGCGGAATGTGTCGATTCAATGAAATGAGGGGCTACAAATGCAGAAATTTGTTTTTCATTTTTTCGAGCTGAAGCGAAAAGTTTGATGCGTAATCCTTTTTCATTCGCATACTGAATGTCTCTTGGTTTAATGTTTTTAATGCCAATATTTAGTATGTTTTCTGATAACACACTGATCCCAAAGGCATGTTTAAGGAGGATTGCTAGTTTGTACTTTGGATCAAATCCATCGACATCAAGTGTAGGATCTGCTTCTGCAAAACCTTTTTCTTGCGCTTCTTTTAGAGCTTCAGAATAGGAAATTCCTTGATTGGCTTTGGTCAGAATATAATTTGTAGTTCCGTTTACAATTCCTTCTAGTTGAGTCAAGGTATCGTTGTTGTAGTATTCTTCTAAATTTCGAATAATTGGAATCGATCCCGCCACCGCTCCCTCGTACAAAAGAGAAACGTTATTTGTTTTGGCAAGTTCAATGAGTTCATCTAACCGTTCAGCAACGAGTTTCTTGTTGGCTGTTACAACATGTTTTCCTTTCTCAAGTGCTTCTTTAACAATGTGATAGGCTTCATGGCTGTCATTGATAAGTTCGACAACAACATTTATTTCAGCATCGTCCAATATTTCTTTGGCATCGAAAACAATGGGAATATTGGTTTTCTGTCTGATTTTTGTTGGATCTTTAGCAACAATTTTTTCGATTCTTGCATCGAGTTGCTTATTTTGATTAAGGACTTGGTATAAACCGGATCCAACGCATCCGAATCCAAAAAGACCTATTTTTAAGTGTGACATAGTATTATTTTTAAGCGGTAAATAATTCATTAAATTTTGTAGATTTAAAAAAGGATTGTGATTGATAATTGAGGAAATTCCTGAAATGTTCATTTAATATTTCATGTTCAATCAAAAATCCGTCATGTCCGAAAGAAGATTCAATCGTTTTCAGTTTAGAATTTGGAATATGAAGCCATAATTTTTTCTGTTCCTCTATGGGGAATAAAATATCTGAAGTAATTCCTATAATTAATGTTTTTGCCTTAATTTGAGCCAGCGCTTTTTCTATGCCATTCCTTTTTCGTCCTACGTTATGCGCATCCATCGCATGTGAAAGAAGTACATAGGAATAGGCATTAAACCTTTTAGCTAATTTAATCCCCTGATATTTTTGATAGGAACTTGCCTTGTAATTAGTTAGAACATCATCAGAATCTTCATTTTGAGAAAAGGAATATCCCTGATACGATCGATAACTTAACAAAGCAATACTTCTGGCTGCGATTAGTCCGGCTTCGCCTGCATTGTCATCTTTTTTTCCATAGGTAGAATCAGCTTTGATTGCTAACCGTTGACTTTCATTAAAGGCAATGCCATAAGGAGAATGTTTTGCATTCGTCGCAATCAAAATTAAATGTTCAAACACTGAAGGATTTTCTACAGACCATTCCAACGCTTGTTGACCACCGAGAGATGCGCCCACTAAAACATAAATTTGACTGAGCTCAAGATATATCCTTAGTTTTTCGTGCAAGCGTGCCATGTCTCTTGTCGTAATCAATGGGAAATAATCGAAATAGGTATCTCCATTTTCATCTCTAGATAAAGGACCTGTTGATCCATAGCACGAACCGAGTATATTTGCACAAACAATGTAATGCTCATTTTCATTGAAAAAACCATTTTCTCCACATACATTTGGCCACCATTCATAAGGATTGCTATTTGCAGTTAGAGCATGACATATCCAAACGACATTGTTTTTTGATTGATTTAGTTCGCCAAATGTGTGATAAGCGACTTCTACATTTTTAAGTGTCAATCCACTCTCTAATTGAAATTCATTGAAAACAACTTTTTTCGCATTCATCGTCTTGTGGTTTAAAAGCCCCCAATTCCTGGGGGCTGAATTTTAAATTAAACTAGTGTTTTGTTTTTTATTTGTTGAAATGCTTGCTCCAAGTCCTGAATTATATCTTCAATATGCTCAATTCCAACAGATAAGCGAAGAAGTCCTGGTTCAACACCTGCCGCAATTTGTTCTTCTCTAGATAATTGTTCATGCGTAGTTGCAGCTGGGTGAATAATCAAAGATTTTGCATCACCAACATTAGCTAAATGTGAAACCAATTCAAGTGAATTAATAAACTCATTAGCTTGTTCAACAGTTCCTTTTATTTTGAAACTCAAAACCCCTCCAAAACCATTTGTTAGATATTTTTTGGCTTGATTATGATATTTTGAAGTTGATAATCCAGGATAATTTACATATTCTACCAATTCATTTTTTTCCAACCATTGGGCAATTGAAAGTGCATTGTCAACGGTTCTTTGAACTCGTAGCGAAAGTGTTTCAAGACCTTGAAGTAATAAGAAGGCATTAAAAGGAGACAAGGCAGGACCAAAGTCACGCAGCCCTTCAACGCGAAGTCGAATGGCATATGCGATATTTCCAAAAGGGCCATTTTCCCCAAACACTTCCCAGAAGTTTAGTCCGTGATATCCTTCAGAAGGTTCTGAAAATTGAGGATATTTTCCATTTCCCCAATTGTATTTTCCGGCATCAATAACAATTCCTCCGATACTATTTCCATGACCTCCAATCCATTTTGTAGCAGAGGCAACAACGATATCAGCTCCGTGGTCGATGGGTCTAAATAAGTATCCAGCCGCACCAAATGTGTTATCGACAACTAATGGAATATCAAATTTTTTGGCAATCAAAGAAATTTCTTCAAAGTCAGCCACACTAAATTCAGGATTACCAATCGCCTCTAAGTAAATTGCCTTGGTATTCTCGTCAATCAATGATGCAATTGAATAAGGATCGATCCCATCAGCAAATCTAACTTCAATTCCTAAACGCTTAAAGGCAACTTTGAATTGGTTGTACGTTCCTCCATACAAATGCGAGCTAGTCACGAAATTATCTCCGGATTGAAGAATGTTATTCAGTGCTAAGAACTGTGCTGCTTGACCGGAAGATACTGCTACAGCCGCTACTCCTCCTTCCAATGCTGCAATTCGTTTCTCGAACACATCCGTTGTTGGATTCATAATTCGGGTGTAGATATTTCCGAATTCTTTTAATCCAAAAAGGTTAGCCGCATGTTCAGCATCGTTAAAAACATACGATGAGGTTTGATAAATTGGAACAGCTCTAGAACCTGTTGTTGGATCAGCTGTTTGTCCTGCGTGTAGTTGCAGGGTTTCATAACGATAGTTTTTTGTTGACATTTTTTTTGTGTTTTAAAAGTTAAAAATTAAGGATATACTAAAATTGGGGTACAAGATTTCCGGGCCCTGGAATGATGCACCGCCGAATTAAAAGCCTATGAAAAGGAATTTAGCAGTACATGCAACAGCAGCACATACAGCAACAACAAGCAGAAAACTTGTTTAAGAAATTTGAATAAGTTAAAACCTTGTTTGGTTTTTCGGTGCTCGTAAGAAATGTTTTAATTCTCATTTTTCTCATTTTTTATATTCTTCCAAAATTGGAATCAGGAATTGGCACCGGTTTTCCAATAATAACGATTTCGTTATTAATTCAAGTTGGTTGCCAGAGGATCTCAGAGCCTGTCTCTCACCTCTTCTGTATAATCATGAAACACCATTTGTGATTCGGTTGCAAAGTTAGTATGCTTTATAGAATATTTCCAAATAATTTAGTATTTTTTTTCAAAATATTTTTTAACTAACTGAAATACAACGGTTTATTTATAGGATAATTATTTTTATTAGCGGGTAAAATGAATTTTTAGATAGGTTCAACATGTAAATTCCAGGGTTGATTTGAGTTGGTAATTGAAATTTTCCATCCATTTGTTCGATGCTGATTTCATGACCAAGTTGATCAATTAGTGTAATTGATTGGCTCATGGAAACCGGAATTATGGTAATGAATTCGCCCGAACTTACCATTGTAGGATAGACATTTAGTTTTGAATTGAGAATGGTATTAATGGATACTGAATTTTCTTCCAATCGAACTACACCGTGATTGAAAGTTCCAATCCATTTGACGGAGGCTGATTCGTGTGCAATGGCTGTAATATGATCTTCTGGTAAACCAATATTTTCTTGGTTATAAGTAAACCAAACATCACCTTTTTTTATAATGATTCCAAAAAGTTCAGTACCCATAAATATTCGCTGATCATCTGCATTTATTGCAACACAAGTAAGCCCATTTGTTGGAATAGGAGAATTACTCATGTTCCAGCGTTGCCACGGACCGCCATTACCCAAGTCTGTTACTAAACCTGCAGATGGAGTTGCGAACCAAGATTGTCCATTTGAATCAATATCTATGTCCAATGAGGAATTATCGGGAAGTCCAGACTCAACAATGCTGTGCATGGTTAAATTATCCAGAGCATCAAAATAAAGAAGTCCACCATTGATTGTTCCAACATACTTTTCATTGCTAAAACCGGTGCGAATATCAGTTATATTATTTGTTAGTAAGCCACTATTCGCTATATTCCAAAGTTGCCAATTTTGACCGTCAAATTTTGATACTCCCTCTGATGTTGCTAGCCAAAGTACTCCGGTTGAATCAATCTCTATTCCTCGAACTAAATTGTCGTGCAGACCAGAGTTTGCTTCATTGTAATTGACCCATGTATTATTCGTTTTTTTATACAACCCACCTTGCATCGTGCCAATCCAAATAACTGAATCATTTTCTACCTTCAGTGCGCGAATGTCTGAGTCTATTAGTGGAGAATTTAAGGTTGTATAAACTTCCCAATTCACTCCGTCAAAGGAAGCTAATCCGGCATCTGTTCCAAACCACTTTTTTTGACCTTGAATTGCAATGCAACGCACGGTATTAAAGGGTAGGGGAGAATTACCAGAGTTGTAATTCTGAAGTATTGGTTGACCGTAAATAAAAAAGCTCCCGAATATAAAAAACGAGAGCTTAACTAGACGAGAAAACATTTAATTTTTAATTACTTTTCGCGTAAATGCGTGACCAAGATAACGAATTTCAGCAGTATAAATTCCTGGGGAAAATTGTGATATACTCATTGGAATTGAATTTTTACCCAATGTAA
Organism: Crocinitomicaceae bacterium; assembly: GCA_044237035.1. Lineage (GTDB taxonomy): Bacteria > Bacteroidota > Bacteroidia > Flavobacteriales_D > Crocinitomicaceae > UBA952. The sequence continues at coordinate 19,960 of JBIIFU010000013.1, read as the reverse complement.
TATCAAAATCATTTGACCAAACTTTTTTTCCATTCAAATCAAGAATAGTTAATGTTATAGTTTCAAATTGAGAAGAAAACATTGAAATTGAAAATTCACCGCTAGTTGGATTTGGAGAAATAGAAATTGATTCTACAAATTGTTGTAATTCAGGAATTCCCGCACAAGCTTCAACGGTAACATTTACAGAGACTGATGCTCCTTGACAACCATTTTCTGTGTTCATAACCATAAATGTTGTATCTGAATAAAGAACTGCTGTGGTAAACGTTGATCCCGAACCTACTTGTTGATTTGAAGTGCTTAACCAAGTGATGTTTGTCCCTCCTGTAGCAGTTAAAATAGCGCTTTCCCCTTCACAAATTGTAATGTCAGAAACGGACGGAGTTGTAACTTGTTGAACAGTTACGTTAACTGGAACTTGTGCACTTGGACATTGACCATTTTGGGTAAGAATCTCCCAATCGTACAAATAATAAAAATAGGATGCACCAGCAGAAGATCCAATGATTGAAAGTGAGTTGTTTAAATCGTATGGAAAGGTTGCTGAATTATTATTTCTATACAATCCAGTTACTGTCATCGCTGTAACACCTAGTCGTAAGTTAGAATCAGCTGCCACAGGGAAATTTAAATTTACTCTACTCATTCCTGCAGGCACGCTAACTGTTGTAGCCTGTAACTCTTGTCCTTGATCATTTTGTAGTTTTATGGTTAAATTTCCTGCAGATTGAGAATAAACCAATGCAGATTTAATTGTTAATGCTTCGTGTGCATTGAAAATATTGTATTGAGCACTTGTAGCATATCCACCGCCACCAATTCCATTAGTATGAGGCTCTGCAAAAACAGTATCGTTATATGAATCGGTATTCTCAACAAAAAAAGTCGTGTTTTGGCTTAGTGCTGGTGTAGTAAAAGATAATCCAGAATTAACTAAATTTCCTTGATCATCAAACCATCTTACATTTCCTGTTGCCGATGCGGTTAACAATGCAGTTTGACCACCACAGATCGTTTGATCAGTTACCGTTGGTGCATTTGGAGTAACATTATTTACTATAAAAGGTTCAGTTGTTCCAGATCCACAATAATTTGTAACTGTGCAGAAATATGTGCCAGGTTGTGTAACTGTAATACTTTGTGTAGTTTCTCCAGTATTCCACAAAAAGCTTGTCCCTGCGGTAGCTGTTAAGGTCATGCTAGATCCTGAACAAAGATTGCTCGAACTATTTGAAGTAATTTTAGGAAGCGCTCCAGAGTTAACGGGTTGTTGCATGGTTAAAGTAACAGGAACAGCTGTGTAGTTGTTGTCTTCTCTTTCCTCTTGAAAAAAGTTGTTTTTATCTACTTCCATAACAATATAATAATCTCCATTACATGTATTTGCTGGAACGTTTATCCACATGCCGTCTAAGTGCTTACCATAAACGTCAGTCCATCCTGATGAGATACCTTGTTCAACAACTGAACAATTATAGGCGCCACCTCCTAAATTCCAGTTTGGAAAACTCGAGTTAACCATAATATTTCCTTGATTATAAATCGTGTTTTCATCTCGACAATGACCGTAATAGGTGCTACCTGTTGTTGTGCCACATTGTCCGTAGTCCATTAAACAAAATCCAATTTTAGCTCCTTCACCTACTATTGGCCAATTCAAAGGATTTGGATCTGATGTGGCAATCCGTAATGTCATGACTGCCCAATCATCAACGTGGTTGTGTCCGTGAGCCGAGTGATAGGTCATGCTACCTCTCCACGTATCGACATAGGACATTACATTACCATCTTTTTTGTACACTCGTTGAACAAGCATTTGTTTAGGGTTTGGATTTCCATTTGGACAAGTAAAAGTTCCTGTTCCCGCAACATTGTAAATTGTATCAGAGCCACATATAAAAGCTCTTTTTCCAGTTGCATCTTGACCCCTTACAGTAAAAGACCCGTGACCAATATTTGGTGTTGATCCGGTTACTCTTAATCGTCCATCATCTGGCCCCTGGCCCGTATAATTAGTGCCTGCTCCACTTTGTGGATATTCTGTCCAACCACCATTGGATATTCCTTTCCAGGAGGCAGTTATATCCGGTAACAATAAACAATTTAAAGAGCCATCTTCACAAACACAAGATGTTGCATCGGTGGTTGTACATTGAGAATACAAGATGTTTACAAAGATTGTAAAGCCGAAAATTAGTACTATTTTTTTCATAGTTTTTTGGTTTAGCGCACTAAAGATAAAAATTATTTTATTCATAATACTTGTTTATGAGATTTATAATTGAATGTTTATAATTGTCCCAACGAATGTCAATATGCAAAGAAAATAGTGAGACGAGTTTTTTGACCTGCAACAACTGATTCTGGTAAAATGAAAAAATCAGTCCTTTTTTCGCAACCAGCCCAAAGTCAAATCATCTGAAACAAACCATTTAGAACCTTTTTTATAAAGTTCAAAACGCTCTCTTGATGGCCCGCTTGGTCCAGGGTTTTGTTGAATGATTTCAATAAAATCCTCACCTACATTTGAAACAATTGCGACGTGACCATAAGGATTAAATTCATGTCCGTCAAAAACAATCAAATCTTTAATCTTGGGCATGTAAGAAGAACCATTTTTGAATTGCAGCAAATTTCGCTTTGTATTTAATTCTCCATCTCCAAATTTTGAACTGAAAAACTCACGAGCATGACCATACGAATCAGGCATTTTGTGTTTCAAATGCTGGTAGTAATATCTTTTAACAAATTCTACGCATTGAAATTTTAATCCAAGATTATATCCGTCCTTCGCTAAATGACGTTCACTTACGTGACTTACATCACCGTTGTAATAAACATATACGCCATTCAAAGAATCGACAATGTAACCGATTTTTGGTTCGGTTGATTTTTTTGGCCTTGAAACGGATTGGGCATGAATTGTACTATCCTGAGATTGACTGCATGAAGAAAAATATAAGCAAGTAATAACAATAAAAAGTGAACGCATAAGCTCTAATTGACTAAACAAAATATTTACTAAAGTTAAAAAAATAAACTACCCAAAATTATAATACCTACTTTTGAGAACGATTTAAAAAATGTCCAAACAAACAATCAGTTGGTTATTACTTCTTTTGCTCGCCTGTATTTGGGGAAGTTCATTTATTCTCATGAAAAAAGGAATGTTTGCTGAGGATGGAACAGCCATTTTTTCCTCCGAACAAGTTGGTTCATTACGAATGCTGATTGCTGCTTTGGCATTGTTGCCTATTTCGATAGGTAAATTAAAAAAACTTTCTTGGAAAAACATACTTCCTCTCGCTATAGTTGGTTTTTGCGGTAATTTCTTCCCCGCATTTCTTTTTACCTATGCAGAAACGGGGATTTCATCAGGATTGGCAGGAATGTTAAATAGCTTTACGCCCATTTTTACCATTATTATTGGGTTCTTATTTTTTAAAACGAAACTCACTAATAAACAAATACTCGGAACAATTATCGGTACTTTGGGAATAATTGCCCTTGTTCTGACCGGCAAAACAGCTTCATTAAATGGAGATTGGGATCACATTCTGGCTATAGTTCTCGCAACTTTATTGTACGCGATTAGTCTGACAACAATTAAAAATAAACTCTCAAACTTCAATTCATTTGAAATTACCTCACTCGCATTTTTGATAATATTCCCTTTTTCAATTGGTGGATTTTTTATTACCGATACTCTTCAAACTTTTAATTCAAATCCATTGGCATATCGAGGGATTTTTTATATAATTATTTTATCAATTGTTGGTACTGCCCTTGCTGTTGTTTTATTCAATCGAATCATTGCATTTTCATCGGCTCTTTTTGCAAGTTCAGTAACCTATTTCATTCCGATAGTGGCTGTATTAATTGGGTTTACATTTGGTGAAACGATTAATTTGTGGCAGGTCTTGTCCATGCTTATTGTATTATCGGGAGTAATTATTGCAAATGTTTCGCTTAAGAAGAGCAAAAGCTAATCCCCTAAATTACTTTGTGATTTATTCTTATCTTTGTGCCGTGCTTAAAACTCTATTCATAACGTTCTTACTTTCAATTGTTTTCATAGGAACAGTTGGTGTTCGTGTTTTTACGCATTCATGTAAGGAAGACGGGGTTTTTAAAACATATTTTGTTAACGTAAACAATCACTGTGAAGACGAGAAAGCAGAATTTCCACCGTGTTGTCAAAAAGAAAAAGAGAAAAAGGAAAAGAAAGATTGTTGCCGCGACGAGACAGAGGTATTTAAGCTAAAAGTGGATTATTTATCTGTTTGGGATGTTTTCTCCTTTGAATCGATTACCATTCCTGAAGCTGATAAATTCTTTTTCTTCGAAAATATTGCGCCAGCTAATCAAGAAATCCTTCAAGCAATTAATTCTGATCCGCCTCCAAAGCTAAATGGAAGGCAAATCCTTTTAAAAAAACGCGTTCTTCTCATTTGATTTCTGAAATTCTATTTAGATAAAATAGATTGTTTCACGAAATTAAAATTCCATGAATGTATTAAGTAAATCAATAGTTTTAGGGTTTTTACTACTAATTAGTTTTTCAAATTCTTATGGGCAACTTCGCGGGTTAATCCAAGGAGAAGATGAAATCGAAAAAAAACCAATTTACAATGCTAAAATACGGCTGAAAAATGCCAAAACAGGAACTTTCTCCGCAGAGGATGGAACCTTTGAACTTAGTTTACCGAAAGTACTGCCCGATACACTGATTTTTTCAGCCAATGGTTATTACAATGATACGGTAATCGTAACTAAATCAGATCGATTTTCTGCCATTTCAGTTACGCTGTATTCAGTTAGAGCCTTGCCGGAATTTATCATTTCTTCGCGAAGAAAATCAAGCAGTATTTCTAAAATGAAAACCTTGCATGTGGAAGAACTTACTTCAGCTGAATTGCGCAAAGCCGCTTGTTGTAATTTATCCGAATCTTTTGAAACCAACGCTTCAGTGGATGTGAATATTACCGATGCAGTTTCGGGAGCAAAGAAAATACAAATGATGGGCTTGGATGGTGTTTATACGCAAATTCAAATGGAGAACATACCGTATTTGAGAGGATTGGAAAGTTCGTTTGGCTTGCAATCTATTTCAGGAACTTGGATTGAATCTATTCAAATTACAAAAGGAACAGGTAACGTAGTTAACGGCTACGAATCTATGGCAGGTTTGGTCAATTTAGAGATTAAAAAACCAGCTGAAATGGAGAAGATTTATTTGAATGCTTTTCAAAATATTTTTGGACGATCTGAGTTTAATGCGAATGCCGGTTATAAACTTTCCAAAAAATGGAGTACAGGTTGGCTGGCGCACGCTTCCTCTGTTTATGGTCAAATTGATCACAATCATGATAATTTCAAAGATTTACCAACCGGTGATAATATCGCCTTTATGAATCGTTGGGCATTTCAAGGGGATAAAATGGAAGCTCAGTTTGGATTCAACGCCTACCAAGATCGAAAAGTGGGTGGACAAATGGGATTTGTGAGAGGAATGCAACAAGAACCGAATCCACAGGACTTGAAATATGGAGTTTTACTCGATTCAAAACACGTGGATGCCTTTTTGAAAACTGGATTTTTTGGGAAGCGCCCAAATCAATCGTTGGGAATTGTTTACAATGTAAAATACCAAGAAATCAATGGTTCATTTGGTATTCGTAATTTTTCAGGCGTTGAAAAAAGAGGATACGTAAATGCTATTTACGATGATTATTTTGGAACTCTGGATCATAAAATAAAAACAGGCGTAAGTTTGGTTTTGCTAGATATATCTCAAGCAGCGGATTCACTTTTTCAACAACGGACTGAAATTGTTCCTGGAGCCTTTGCCGAATATACTTACACAAGTTCTCGCTTGACAGGTGTTTTGGGCGCAAGATACGATCACCATTCGTTATTTGGAGGTCAATTTTCACCTCGCTTTCATGCCAAATATATTGTTCATGAAAAAACGGATTTTCGTTTAACAGCAGGAAAAGGTTGGAGGGTTCCGAATTACATGATCGATAATATTTCACTGTTGGCTAATTCAAAACAATGGATTGCTCCCGCAGAAATTAAACCTGAAATTTCATGGAATTTTGGTGGTTCGATAGTGCAGGAATTTAAATTGTTCAACGAAAAAGCAAGTATTACGCTTGATTTATACCACACAACATTTGAAAATCAATTAATTGTAGATCGTGATGTGACGATCGATGCAATTATATTTTCTAACTTAAAAAGTGGCTCTTACTCGAATAGTTTTCAATCAGAATTAAGTATTTCACCAGTGAAGAATTTTGATATTCGATTGGCGTATAAATTTTTGGACGTTAAAGCAAGATATGGTGGAGAGATGCGACAACAAGTTATGATTCCTCGACACAGAGGCTTTGTGAATTTGGCCTATATTTCACGAAACAAACGTTGGGAATACGATTTGACGTGTTCTGTATTTGGTGCATCTCGTTTGCCTGTTCAGGAAGACTCAAGTAATCCCAATCAGCAAGTTAATGACCAATTAAGTGAGGTTTACCCAATGGTGAATGCACAGATTACACATGTTTACAAAGTCTGGGATTTTTACCTAGGAGGAGAAAATTTGACTAATTTTAAACAAAAACATCCAATCATTGATGCTCAAAATCCATTCGGTTCAAAATTTGATGCAACGAATATTTGGGGGCCAATCATGGGCATTAATGTATATGCAGGAGTGCGTTACTCGATCAAGCAAAAAAAGGAAAATAAAAATTAAAAATGTAAAGTATGAAAAAGTATGTAGTATCATTAGTTTTCTTATTTATTTGTGGATTCTCATTTAGTCAAAAGGCTGAAACGATGGTCATTCAAACCTCCGCACAATGCAATGATTGCAAAGAACGCATTGAAGGAAAGTTAAACTATACCAAGGGAATTAAGTTTGCCGAATTGGACATGGAATCCAAAAAAGTAACGGTCAAATATGCTTCTAAAAAGATTTCGCTTCAACAAATCAAGGAAACTATTGCAGGCATTGGTTACGATGCGGATGAAGTTAAGGCTAAGCAAGAAGATATTTTGAAGTTGCCGAAGTGTTGCCAACCGGGCGGAATGGAATTTCATAAAGATTGATATATTTCCTTTTCCTCCCTGCGCCTGTCTGCCGATAGAGGTAGAAGCGAGGATTGATGAGTGTTATCTCAATTTTTTAATTTAATGCCTAACGAGCTGATGAGTTTATCGAATCATATCGAGGTAGGCTTTTCGTTCTCCATATTTTGGTTATTAACCTACCAATATGTATTTCTTTTTAGAATTAAGAAATTTCTAATTCATGACAGATTTATCTTTGAATAAAAGAACTTCTATGTCAGATATATCCATATTTTTTTCAGCAATTGAAACGATTGATAAAGAATTTTTATCCGATCAATTAGGAGCAATAATTGAACGAAACGAAGGCGATTTTCCTGAGATAAAAGCTGGTGGAGTAGCGTTGCTGTTTGTTCCAGAATATCGTGGTAATACAACCATGTCATCTGATTTAGTGGCTCATGATGGATTTAGAGCGAAGTTCTATGAGTTATTTTCCCATATTGATTGGAAATTTCCTATTTATGATTTGGGAAATATTATTCCAGGAAAAGAATTGAAAGACACCTATTTTGCAATTGAGCAAGTTGTTTTTGAGCTAGTAAAAAAACGCGTTATTCCAATTGTTGTTGGCGGAAGTCAAGATTTAACTTTTGCGATGTACAAAGGATATTCTCGATTGGAACAGACGATAAATACGTGTGCGGTTGACCATAAATTAGATTTAGGAGATGTTGAAAAAGATATCCATTCCGAGGGGTATTTGAGTCACATGTTGATGCAACGACCTTGTTATTTGTTTAATCATGCTAATATTGGGTTGCAAATTCCGTATGCCGGAATCAAAGATTTGGAATTGTTTGAGCGACTTTATTTTGATGCGTGTCGTCTAGGTGAATTCAACGCTGATTTTAGACGTGCCGAACCTCATTTGCGCAATTCAGATTTACTTACGATTGATTTTAATTCTATCAAAGCGTCCGAAACATTATCAAAGGAAGCACAGCCAAATGGTTTTTACGCAGAACAAATTTGTCAAATTGCAAAATATGCAGGTATAAGTGATAAATTATCAAGTATCGGGATTTTTAATCATGTAGGAACGAATAATTCAGAAACGGCAGATCATCTATTGGCAGAGTTAATTTGGTATTTTGTGGATGGATACGCGCAACGAAAAGCAGATTTTCCAATTGGAAGTAAGGCGCAATATACGCGTCATATTGTAGCCATGGACGATTTTGAAGAAGAAATTGTGTTTTATAAAAGCAATAAATCAGATCGTTGGTGGTTAGAAGTTCCTTATCCTCCACAAGAAGGTATGAAATACGAAAGGCACCATCTAATTCCTTGTGATTATGAAGATTACGAGAAAGCGATGAATAATGAATTACCTGATTTGTGGTGGAAGACGTACCAAAAGTTAATTTGATAAAGTGCTTAAACAAAATGTTCTGATTCATGCTCTAGAGAAAATAAACTCAAAAATCAAGGAGCTTGAAATTATTGCTGATGAGGTAAAATCATCACTACTTTCAGATACGAAAAGTTCGGCAGGAGACAAGCACGAAACGGCTCGGGCAATGGTTCAATTGGAACAGGAAAAACTGAATAAACAATTGGGAGAATTTCTTCAAATGAGGTCAATTCTGAGTCAAATTAATCCAACAATCCTGCATAATCAAGTAGGGATGGGAAGCTTGATTCATACTACACTAGGATGGTATTTTCTTTCAGTCGGATTAGGCCAAATTTCTGTGAAAGAAACGACTGTTTTTGCCTTAAATCCTCAAGCTCCTTTAGGGAAGCAATTAATGGGAAAAAGGGTAGGAGAGGAGCTAGTTTTCAATGGGAATAAACTCGAAATTTTAGAAGTTTCTTAGTTTTTAAAATTTCAGCATATTCTTTAATCCTAGTTCTTTGGGTGAAATCGCTCTTTCGTAATTAACCGGGAATTTTTTTGAAAAGAAATAAACGCCTCCCTTCACTTTTCCATCAAGTTTCAAGTTGACTTTATCCTTTCGCATTAATAACATCATTCCCATCATTGCCCCGTCTGCCATGTCAAAACGCATTGGAACCTCTAATTTTGTGTCTTTTTTGCGTTTCATTTTTTGTATTTTTGTTAAGTTTAGTGTTCCATAAAGCTGATTGTCAGCATATACGTTCACTTTTGAAGGTTTAACTTTTAACGCATAAAAATTAGGATTGTAAACGGTTGCTTTAACTGTAAACTTAACTTGATTTCCTTCTATGCCATCAAATGTATATCCATCCATGCTTTTAAATTCAGGATTTTTAAACGATACACAGGAACTTAGCAGTAGTAGAAAAACAAACCCAAAAAATGTTTTCATGTTATTTATTTAATTCGGTATAGTAATGGTAGAAATACGGAATGGTTTCAATTCCTTTATAGAAATTAAATAAACCAAAGTGTTCATTTGGCGAGTGAATGGCGTCGCTATCAAGACCAAATCCCATTAAAATTGTTTTCAATCCTAGTTCTTTTTCGAACATGGCAACAATTGGAATACTTCCTCCACTTCTTACAGGAATAGGTTTTTTACCGAATGATTTTTCGTAGGCCAAACTCGCTGCCTTGTATCCAATTGAATCGATTGGTGTTACTGCTGCTTCTCCACCATGATGAGGTTTTACAACTACTTTCACTGCGTTGGGCGCGATTGATTCAAAATGATTTTTAAATAAATTGGTAATCTCCTCTGGGTCTTGATCTGGAACTAAACGCATGGAAATTTTAGCAAAAGCTTTGGATGCAATAACTGTTTTTGCTCCTTCACCAGTATAGCCGCCCCAAATTCCATTCACATCCAATGTTGGACGAATAGAGCCTCTCTCCATCGTTGAATAACCAGCTTCGCCCATGGTTTCTGCAATATCCAACGCTTTACAATAAGCTTCGTGCGAGAAAGGTGCTTTAGCCATTTCCGCTCTTTCCTCATCTGTTAATTCAACAACTTTATCGTAAAATCCAGGGATGGTTATTTTTCCATTTGAATCGTGTAACGAAGCAATCATATCAGCCAAAACATTGATAGGATTTGCCACGCATCCTCCGTACAATCCAGAATGTAAATCGCGATTAGGACCAGTCACTTCCACTTCAACATAGCTTAAACCTCTCAATCCTGTTGTAATAGACGGAACTTCATTCGCTAACATTCCAGTATCAGAGACTAAAATGATGTCTGCTTTTAATCGTTCTTTTTCGTTTTTTACAAAAATGGCTAAGTTTTCACTTCCAACTTCTTCTTCACCTTCAATCATGAATTTCACATTGCACGGAAGCTCATTTGCAGCTAGCATAGATTCAACTGCTTTGACATGCATAAACATTTGGCCTTTATCATCACATGCTCCGCGAGCAAAAATAGCACCTTTCGGATGTTTTTCAGTTGTTTTAATAACGGGTTCAAAAGCGGGTGATGTCCATAATTCTAAAGGATCTGCTGGTTGCACGTCGTAGTGTCCATAAACCAATACAGTCGGTTTTGTTGCATCGATAATTTTCTCACCATAAACAATAGGATTTCCAGCAGTTTTGCAAACCTCAACTTTATCAATGCCAATTTTTCGCAATCCTTCGGCGATTGTTTCAGCACATTTCAGTACATCATTTTTGAAGCTTGGATCCGCTGATACAGATGGAATTCTGAGTAGCTCTAGTAATTCATTTAAGTATCTTTCTTTATTCGAGTTTGAGAGGTATTGTGTCTGATTCATAGTTTTTTACATTTAATAATTTTACATGTGGCTCCTCCAAGAATCGAACTTGGATCTAACGTTTAGGAAACGCTTGTTCTATCCGTTGAACTAAGGAGCCTAAATTCTGTAACAAAAATAAAGAATTATTAAGGATAAAAATGGAAAAAATCATTACTTTTGCAGTGGGCAAGTCTCCTGCGACCAGCTCCCTTCTAATCCTCCAGGACGGGAACGTAGCAAAGGTCGAAGGTTGTAGCGGTGCGACAGGAGTAGCTTGCCCTCTTTTTTAAAATTTCTTCAACTAATTTTCTGGACAAACTAAATGTATAGAATTAAAGGAATTATACTTTTCTACCAATTGTGTTTTATTTGTTTTTTGTTTATTGGCTGTGAGCAAAAAGATTCAAACGTAGATAAAAGAATTAAAAATTCAACGGAAAATCCCAAAATTGAATCGTTTAAAAAAATCAGTTGGAATAACCCGATGCTTACTCCGTTTGGAAAAGATCTGGTCTCAATAATTCGCGGCTATTTTCTTGTTGGCTAAGTTGATAAAGTAATGAATTTTATTATCAAACCCATAGGATATACAGACGGTCAATTGAAAGAAATCATCAGAAAATCTACATGGGGTTATGAGGTGAAAGTTACTGACAGTTTGGGGCTGGCGCTTGCCTTTTTTGGTTTCTGTAATATTAGTTGTTGTTTCGTATTTCATTCGAACAAAAATGGATGAATCTCCCGTTTTTCAACAGATGAAAGCAGTAGGTAAAACCGCTAAGAATCCATTAAAAGAAAGTTTTACTAAGTGGAGAAACTTAAGATTAGTGCTTATCGCTTTGTTTGGTGTAGCTGCTGGACAAGGAGTAATTTGGTACACAGGTCAATTTTATGCGATGAACTTTAGTATAAAAACGCTGCACATTCAAGAAGATCAAATTCAATATATGTTGATTCCGGTTTTACTGTTGGCAACACCCTTTTTCATTGTTTTCGCTAAACTGTCAGATCGAATTGGTCGAAAAAAAGTAATGATGACCGGAGTGCTTTTGGCTATTTTACTATATATTCCAATTTACAAACAGATGAGTGCTTTGGCTGATTGGCGGTCGTGGGAACAAAATCCGGAGCATTATCATACACAGACATTTTATAAAGAGTCTGAAAGTAAGTCTGGATCTAAAAGCGGTTCAGTAACTGTCACCAATAAAACCTCCTATGTAAATGGTTGCAAACGAATTGAAACCATGAAATTAGCCAATTCAAGCAAAGGAAAAAATGCAGTGGAAACCAAACAACAAATTCACTTAAGTTCCTCAAAAATATTCTATTTAGGCTTTCTGATTTTCATACAATTGATTTTTGTATGTATGGTTTACGGTCCAATTGCCGCATTTTTAGTGGAGTTATTTCCTCCTGAAATACGGTATTCATCACTTTCACTTCCTTACCATATAGGAAATGGCGTTTTTGGCGGTTTAACACCACTTATTGCTGAGGTTCTTGTGCTTAAATATAATAATCCATTGGCCGGGCTTTGGTACCCAATTACCATAGGTGCAATAACCTTTATTGTTGGAATGATATTTTTAACTTCATCAAAAAATTCAGTAACAAGTGAATGATTCTCCCATTATAACACTTCAGTTTCATTGGATTTCTTAATTTTGTCAACCTTATTTTAAAACTATGGAAGCTCTAACAATTGTTTTAACAGCACTTATCTCTTCAGGTGGGGTTATCGTAACAGCATATTATTTATTAAAAAGAGAGACTGATCGGGAAAAATTAAACTTGCAATTGGAATTACGAAAAAGTCGCCAAGAATATTTTCTACCAAGTAGAGTTGAATCCTACCAACGCGCAATTTTATTTTTAGAACGAATTCATCCTAATAGCTTAATAATGCGTGTTCACAACCCTGGATTACCAGCAAGAGCTATGCAAGCCGAATTACTTAAAACAATTCGCGAAGAGTATGACCACAACGTAGCTCAGCAGTTATTCGTTTCTCCGCAAGGATGGAAAATGTTAAAGGATTCTAAGGATGAAACGATTAAAATTATCAACATCGCGGGAAATCAAATGAGCGAAACAGCATTAAGTACTGATTTAGCTACAAAAATCTTTGAATTAGTTGGTGAAATTGGACAATTACCTACTGAAATCACAGTTGAATTCTTGAAAAAAGAATTACAAGATTTATTCTAAAAAATTTTACTTCAAATAAGTTAGGTGAGATAAACTTGCCTTAAATACTTGTATTAATCAAATTTCTTGATTGAGGTAATTTTTATTCTTCAGTTTTTTTAATGATATTCAATCTAAAAATATCAATTTTGACAATTGCCCCCCTTAAATTTAAACAACTGTTCATATTTTTTAATATATTTTTTGATTAACCCCCTAAATTTTTGAATATTTTTGTCAAAAAATTAAAAAATGGCAACAAAGAGACTAAGAGCGTATCAAGATGTATTGAACAGAAAGCCAAATCCGATTGAATTTGATGGTAAACTTTCTGATCTTTATGCAAAAAATGTTTTTCATGCAGACGTAATGCGTGAGTATCTTCCTTCTGAAACGTATAAATCGATGATGGAGGCTATTAACAACGGAACTCGTTTAGATCGTAAGAATGCTGATCAAGTGGCTTCTGCGATGAAAGATTGGTCTATTTCTAAAGGAGCAACACATTACACGCATTGGTTTCAACCTTTAACAGGTGCGACCGCTGAAAAACACGATGCCTTTTTTAAGCCAACAGGTCCGGGTAGAGCGATTGAGCGTTTTGACGGAGATTTATTAGTTCAACAAGAGCCAGATGCATCTTCTTTTCCAAATGGTGGAATTCGAAATACATTTGAAGCACGAGGATATACTGCATGGGATCCATCTTCACCTGCTTTTGTAATTGGAAAAACTCTTTGTATTCCAACTATTTTCATTTCTTACACAGGAGAATCGTTAGACGTTAAAATGCCATTATTGAAAGCTCTTCACGCAGTTGACCAGGCTGCTGTTGCTGTATGTCAATATTTTGATAAGAATGTCACGAAAGTAAACGCAACTCTTGGTTGGGAACAAGAATATTTCTTAATCGATAAAGCACTTTTCAATGCACGACCTGATTTAATCATGACGGGAAGAGCGCTTTTTGGTCATGCTCCAGCTAAAGGACAACAATTAGAAGATCATTATTTTGGTTCTATTCCAGAAAGAGTTACAGCTTTCATGCGAGAATTTGAAATGGAATCACTCTTATTGGGAATTCCTGTTACAACGCGTCATAACGAAGTTGCGCCGAATCAATTTGAATGTGCCCCAATTTTTGAAGAGTGTAATTTGGCAAATGATCACAACTTATTGTTGATGGACTTGATGGAGAAAATTGCCATCAAACATGATTTTCGAGTTCTATTGCACGAGAAGCCATTTGCAGGAGTTAACGGATCAGGAAAACACAACAATTGGTCGTTGAGTACAAATACGGGAGTGAATCTTCTTGCCCCTGGAAAGAATCCTAAGTCAAACCTTCAATTCTTGACTTTCTTTGTGAATACAATCAAAGCTATTCATGACAATGCAGATTTGTTAAGGGCTTGTATTGCATCAGCCGGAAACGACCACAGACTTGGTGCTAATGAAGCTCCTCCGGCTATAATTTCTGCATTTATTGGTTCACAATTGTCAACTCTTTTAGATGATATTGAAAAGAATGTTAAGGCAGGTAAAATGACACCTCAGGATAAAACGGAATTAAAATTAAACATCGGGAAAATTCCACAAATTTTGTTGGATAATACCGATCGAAACAGAACTTCGCCATTTGCCTTTACAGGAAATAAATTTGAATTCAGAGCAGTAGGTTCTTCTGCAAATTGTGGTTCGTCTATGATTGTTTTAAATACAATTATGGCCAATCAATTAATTGAATTCAAAAAATTGGTGGATGCTCGCATTGACAAAGGCGAGAGCAAAGACGAAGCAATTTTAAAAGAATTACAATCGTTGATTAAGCAATCCAAGAAAATTCGTTTTGAAGGAAATGGATATGGTGATGAATGGGTGAAGGAAGCTGAAAAACGCGGATTATCAAACTTAAAAGACACTCCAAGAGCGTTAAAAGTATGGCACGACAAAAACGTTGTGAAATTATTCGACAAAATGAACGTTCTTTCTCCACGTGAGCTTGAGGCTAGACAAGAAATTGAATTTGAAAATTATTGTTTAAAAATTCAAATTGAATCGCGTTTGATGGGTGATATTACTCAAAATTACTTTATCCCTGCAGCGGTTGAGTACCAAAATAAATTGATTCAAAATGCACAAGGTTTAATGAGTGTGCTTGGTGAAAAAGCTGGTAAAGAAGCCGCAAAAGCACAAATCTCTTTGATTGAACGTGTTTCTCTTCACCTCAATGCCATGAAGTCTGCATCTGATGTAATGCTTGAAAATCGTAAAAAAGCAAATAAAATCGATGGAGCTGAGAAAAAAGCATTGGCCTATTGTGATACGGTAAAAGTTCATTTTGACGAAATTCGCTACCACGCTGATAAATTGGAATTACTAGTTGATGATGAGTTATGGCCATTGCCGAAATTCAGAGAAATGTTGTTTACGAGGTAAATGGTTGAAAGCATTTTAAATCAAAATTAATTTTCACCTAGTAGTCGGATTTTTATCTACTATTACACATTGTTGGTGTAAATCCAGCGACTAGGTGTTTTTAACGAATACTATCAACTATTTTATATTTTTCTTTTAATAACTCATTCCAAAATGCCAAAGTGGAATTATATTCTGATATCCAAATACAATATCATCCTTCACAAGATACGCTTCTGATAGACCAGCAATTTGTTTTTTACTCTTGTTTTTTCCTCCAACTTCAAAAATTTTATCATCAATTTGAAAATCAGCATTTTTGTGCATATAAACAATATGTTCTAAATTCATTTGATTGTAGAAAAATGTTTCCCTTACATTCCCGATTTCCGTTGCATTTGAACCAATGGCATACATTAGATTGGGATTATCTAAATAAATTTTTTCAACTTTTCCCATCGATCGAATTCCTTCTGTTTTATCTCTTAATTGCATGATAATTCCGGCTTTTTCAAAATAATGTAAGAATTCAACAATTTGATTACGATGTACATCCACTAATTCTGCAATTTTGGTAAAATTAGGTTTAAACGGAACACTCTTGGCGATGATTGAAAGTAATTGTTTCATTTTTAATGCTGTCCCAATATTCATTTTGGCGTACATTGGTATATCTGTTTCTATGGTCATATTCAAAATGTTATTTAATCTTATTTCATAATCTGGCTCGTTGAAGAAAGGATAAAAGCCATTTTTGAGGTAGTTTTTGAAGTGCATCAAGGGAAATTCTACTTCATTAAGTACGACTTCGTTTTTTAAAATTTGACCAAACGTATAAGGTTGAATTTCAATATTGTGAACAAGATTGAGATACTCTCGGAATGACAATCCTTCAAGGTTGTAGCGAATAACTCGTCTGCTCAAATCATCAGTTCCTTTATACAAATCTAAAATAGAAGAACCGGTTATTATGATTTTTAACGGTTGAAGATTGTCATACATCATTTTGATCTCCTTTGACCAATTAGCATATTTATGAATTTCATCGATGAAAAGGTATTTTCCTCCATTCAACTGGAATTGAGTAGCCAAATCAAATAACGTGTTGGATGAAAAATAAAAATCATCGGCACTAACATAAAGTGCTTTTTGCATATCGCAATTTAGTTTGATGTGTTGCAATAACAGCGTTGTTTTTCCCACGCCACGTGCTCCGAGGATTGCAATAATTCTATTTTCCCAATTTATTTTTGCGTGTAAATAACGAACAAGTTGCGTATCCGTCTTTTCTATCAATGCCCGAAATTGTGCGATTAACCGTTCCATTTTTTTTGTTTCACTACAAATATACTAAATTGCTAAATAAAATAAGCGTTAAATTATAAAAACGCTAAAAAAAAAACGCTTTAATATATACAAACGATAAATTAATATAGCGATATAAAATATTAAACGCTAATCTCAAATAGCGATTAGCAGTAATTTTTTTTGAAGAAATTGATTGAAATATATCTAAAAATTCGATGGATTTAGAAATTATTTGTTGAAACAAAAAGCCCACCTCGACTTGATTCGATAAACTCATCAGCTCGGTGGGCTTTGATTTAATTCAATTAAACGTTAAGGCTATTGAACACGATTTATAAGCCCACCGAGCTTGTCGAGGTGGGCTTTCTTACTACTGCAACACTATCTTCCTCACCGTCACCGTATTATTTTGCGGATCAATCAAATGAACGAAATACAAGCCATTTCCTGTCCATGAGCTCAAGTCAACATAAAACTGAGCTTGATTGATGGCACTTTGAAACACCTGTTGACCGGCGTTGTTTTCAATTTTAATGCTGTAACCAGCCATTGCCGTGAAGTTTCCATTATCAATGGTGATATGATCACTTGCCGGGTTTGGATAAATTAAAATTGTGTTCTCGTTGTTTGGAGCGGGCAAACTCAAAGTTGTGTTGATTATTAACGTGTCCGTTACCGTTGTTAACAAGGTATCATATACTGTTGTAATACACGTATCAGCAATTTGAATGGTAGCAACGTTGGAGGTATCAGTGCAATTAGTATTTGAAGAAATCGCACGAATAGGCTGGTTGTGATTTGCCAACTGCACATTTGAAATACTCAGTACGTTTGTGTTTGTACCAAAATAATTTCCAAAGTCATTTAATGTCTGAAATCCTTGCCCAAAATCACTTTGCCACGTGAAAGTTGAATTTGCATCTGATGTCGTCGCTGTAAAGTTAGCAGTATTACCTGTTTGAATAGAATTGATAATAGGTGAAATGATTAAATCATTAGCACAAACATTTGCATTATATAAATCACTAATTTCTTGAGGAGTCAAAGCACGGTTCCAGATTCCGATGTCGTCGAGTTTTCCATTGGCATAATCAACTATACCCGGTTTATCCATTCCAAAAATTAAGGGCAGAGTGTTTGTTGTTGACCAACCGGTGTATGAAGTTAGCCCTTGAATTAACAAAATTCCATTTAAATAAACCGACCCGGAATTATTGGCATCATTGATTGTATACACAATCTGATTCCAATTATTAAGTTGAAAATTAAGCGTGTCTTCACCTGTTATATCGGAATTTAAAGTACCATAGAACCCTTTAATTCCGGATGAACTAATCGTTAAACCATTACGATAATTACCATAACTTGCTGATAAATTAGATTTCGACATTATTGGAAAGTATCCACTATTATTAACAGAATACCAATTATTTATATTAAACCAAATCGATATACTTATTGATTGAGTTGCTGAGTTTAACGATGCTGAATTTAAAATCTCAATAAAATCATTAACCCCATCAAAACTATACGCCTTCCCTACATTCCCAAACCGATCTGTCGTCAAAGTCGCCCCATTAACAGTTCCATTATTTCCATTTCCACTTTCATCGTTGGCATTTTCGTTAAAAGGCCAATAACCAACTAATCCATTCGTAGGAACATAACTTGGCACTTGTGCCATCACATGCGCAGTCATACAAAGCCCAACTGCAATGGCTGAAAATAAACTTTTTTTCATTTTTAAAGTTTTAGTTTCACTCGCCCCGCAGTGAGTATACAAAAATAAAAAAGCGTGGGACAGTTGCATTACTCGTAACTGAGGGAGTCGAAGCCCTGTACAACAAAGTAAAGCAACGCCCACGCCTATGGCATGAGCGCTTAACTTTAACTTCCCTGATGTACTTAGAAATTTCGACTTTTCAGTTACAGGATGTTTAGCAAACGCTATTTTTTTCTAATAAGATTTCCCCGTTGGGATAGGCAAATGTAAAGAATATTTTACAGAAAGCAATTTAAGAATGGGAATTTTGAGAATTACCGATTAAATTATTTCTAAATTTTATTTATAAATACTAATAAATAACAACTAAGCCTTAGTCTGTATACTGGGATGGATGGAACAAAGAAGTGTTGCATGATTAAAACCCTTACTTTAATTTACGCCCACGGGATAAAAATCATCGTGGATTTCACACTCGAGCATAGGGAAAGCGTTCTATCAATTCGGTTTTTACGTATCCGTCAAGTCCATTTATCGCTACTACTTGGCCTTTATCTAGTTGAATCCAATGGTCATTTGATAGCAAATCTTCTTTTACGAATATTTTCTCAATGGATGCTATCACGTGAATTGTCCCGTTTTCCTTGATTTCGTATTCATTCACATATTTGCAAAGCAATTGAACTGGACTTTCTTTCACAAATGGAATGCTAATACCTTCTTTCCACTCAGATTCGATACCGGTAACCTCAAATTCGCTCACTTCAATAGGGTAATTTGCGGATGTTTGGTGAGCTTGGGCAATAAGCGATTCTGAAATTGCATTCACAGAAAAACACTTGCTATCCTTGATATTTGAATAGGTATGACGTGGAACAGTGGTTGGTCTCAAAATAAAACCTATCAATGCCGGATCGCTTCCCAAATGCGTGACACTTGAAAAAACGGCCAAATTGGGCAATCCAGTTTTTGAGATGGTTCCAATGAGATTGGCAGATTTAAAGCCCATACACGAGTTAATCAAATTCAACCTTGGCACCCTTGAAAGTACTTGAAAATCATTTTTGTCTATACAAATCATCGTTTGGAAATTTTGTTGTTGGATATACTGCGCTGTCGAGAACACTTAAATCGATTTATTTCACCTGATCTCGTTTTTTTGTGTTTTGTCTTACATTCTTCTACACGCTTTCTCCATCGCGCATAAGAACTGGCTTTCAATTCTTTGCGCATTAAATTCCTGACTGCCTGTTCGTTTAATCCAAATTGTAATTTAATGGCATCAAAGGGAGTTCGGTCTTCCCACGCCATTTCGATAATACGATCAATTTCCTCCTCAGTAGGTTGAGTGATAATTTCATTTTTTGTTGCCACGTATGCTAATGGCGATGGCAAATCACTGTATTGACAAATAAATTCAGTATCCATAATTACATAACAATACCATTTTGTCATTGTTTGAATTCCCCTTTATTTTTTTCTTGTTTTTAGAAAATGAGATTAATCTGGGAT
>JBIIFU010000038.1:0-22676 GCA_044237035.1 Crocinitomicaceae bacterium | reverse complement strand
GGCCTTCAATAATGTACTTGTCAATCTTGATTCATACAGTGGTGCCTTTCGTCAAAACTATTACCTAGCATGGGATTTGAATAATCGATTTGTTCCAACCGTTTGGGATTTGAACATGAGTTTCGGCGGTTTCCCGGGAGGAACAGGTTCCGGATCTTATACTGCAACAACGCTGGATCCAATGTCGAATAGTACGTCAACAAATCATCCACTAATTGTAAAACTGTTAGCTAATCCTTTGTACAAGCGCATGTATATGGCGCATATAAGGACAATTGTTCAGGAAGCTTTTGCATCACAGAATTACTTAACAACGGCAAATACATTGAGAACTACGATTGATGCTTCTGTGCAAGCAGATCCATACAAATTCTACACGTATGCTCAATATCAAAGTAGTTTAACCACAAATATTGCCGGTGGAGGTCCTCCAGGATCAACCATACCGGGATTACAAAATTTAATGGATGCTCGTGCAACCTATTTTTCAACGAATTCTAATTACGTGTTAGTTGCTCCAACAATAACAGCATACAGCGCAAGCAATACTACTCCAACTTTTGGTGAAGCCATCTATTTGACAGCATCTTGTTCTAATGAAACTACTGTTTATTTAGGCTATCGTAGCAATCACCAGCTGAAATTTAATCGAGTACAAATGTTTGATGACGGAGCACATGGAGACGGAGCTGCAGGTGACCACGTGTATGGATACCAAGTTACGATAGACGGTGCTGTTTTTGAGTATTACATTTATGCTGAAAATTCAAACGCAGGTATCTTCAGTCCTCAAAGAGCTGAGCATGAATTCCATACACTAACTATTTCAATTCCTTTTTGCACTGTTGGTGATGTTCTAATAAATGAAATTGTTGCCTCAAATTCTGTGTCCGCCTATGATTTAAATGCAGAAAGTGATGACTGGGTTGAATTATTCAATACGACAGGAAACGCTATTGATCTATCCGGAATGTATTTATCAGACGATCCAACAAATTATATGAAGTGGGCATTTCCTATGGGTTCAAGCATACCTGCAAATGAGTATATACTCGTTTGGTGTGATAACGATATCGGTCAAGCAGGAATTCACACTAATTTTAAATTGAGTTCACTAGGAGAAAATCTTATTTTTAGCAATGGAGCTATGGTTTATGATCAAGTAGCCTTTGGAGTTCAAACAACGGATGTTGCCTATGCACGTTGTCCGGATGGAAGTGTAGATTTTGCGAATGTTTCTCCTACCCCACTTGCATCAAATAATTGTCAGGTTGGACTGGAAGAAGCTATAACAAATATCAATGTTTTAGTTTATCCAAACCCAGCAATTGATAAGTTAACCATTGTATCTGAGGAATCAAATGAATTTCAAGTGATCATAACGGATGTACAAGGAAGAATAGTTATGAATAAATCAATTGGAATAGGAACACATGAGTTTTCAATAAATGATTGGTCAAATGGAGTTTTTTATGTGACCTTCACACAAGAAAATGGTCAAAAAGTAACGAAAATATTAGTGAAAATTTAAGACTCTATTACTCCTGAACCAATTAGTTCTTCATTGATATACCAAGCGGCAAATTGTCCGGGAGTTATACCGCGTTGAAGTTTATCGAATAACATGTAAAACTGATTGTTCTTTTTAATCAATTTTGCTTTTTGCAAAGGTTGACGATATCTGATTCGCGCATCAACTTCTACTTCAAATTCGTCATTTTGAGCCCATTTAGGGAACTGAATCCAATTGATTGCAGTCTGTTCAATCTTCAAGGCCCAACGATTTAATGCAGGATGGTCATCTCCTTGACAAGAAAAAACAATGTTATTTTCAACGTCAATCTGAACGGCAAATGAAGATAACGGTCTTCCTCCAATTTGCAATCCTTTTCGCTGACCGATCGTATAGAAATGTGCTCCTTGGTGCGTTGCTACTTGCTGGCCTTGATCAACGGAAAAGATAAATGGCTGAACCAATTTTTCAATATTCTCAGAGGTTCTCTCAATAGTATGATATTCCGTCAATTGAACTAGATCAAAAGGTATTTCAATCACATCGCCTTTTTTAGACTTCAATTGTTGTTGTAAGAATTCAGGTAAACTAATCTTTCCAACAAAACAAAGCCCTTGCGAATCTTTTTTTTCTGCCGTTAATAATCCTTGTTCGGATGCAATTCTTCGTACTTCAGACTTTTCTAAATCTCCAATCGGGAAAAGCGCTTTAGCTAGTTGATCTTGAGACACTTGACATAAAAAATAGGACTGATCTTTATTTTTATCTAATCCAGATAGCAGTGATGAACTCCCATCATGATTGATTCTTTTTCTGCAATAATGTCCAGTCGCAACATAATCAGCGCCTAATTGCAAAGCCGCATTCAAAAAAACATCGAACTTTATTTCACGGTTGCAAAGAACATCCGGATTTGGTGTTCGTCCTTGCTCGTATTCGTGAAACATATAATTTACAATGCGCTCTTTGTATTCTTCGCTTAAATCAATCACTTGAAAAGGAATTCCCAAATGTTGGGCTACTAAAAGTGCGTCATTAGAATCATCGATCCACGGACAATCATCGGATAATGTAACTGATTCATCGTGCCAGTTGCGCATAAACATACCTATTACCTCATACCCTTCTTGTTGAAGTAAATATGCAGCAACACTAGAATCCACGCCCCCTGAAAGACCAACAACAACACGTTTCATTTGGCAAAAATACGATAAAAAGAAGGTGTTTTTTAAAATTATGGTATATTTAGATTCAAATTCAACAATGAAACAAGCGATGCCTTTTCAATGGAAAAACTATTTATTTTTTACACTAATTATAGGGTTTTTCTGCTCAATCCTACTAACTGCAAACAGTAATTTGTTTTGGAATGCTACCGCATTAGGAGTTTTAATGATAGTTTGCTGGGTATTTGAACTTATTCCCATTTATGTCACCGCTCTTTTTCCTTTAATTTTTGCCATTCCATTGAAATTAATAAGTCCGCATGACCTTGCTTCATCCTACGGAAATAATAATGTGTTTCTGTTTTTTGGCGGGTTTATTCTAGCATTGGCATTGGAAAAATGGAAAGTACACGAGCAGATTGCACGAACAATCATCCATATTTTGGGAAATAGTGTTGAACGAATTTTATTGGGATTTACGGCTAGTACTTTTTTGTTAAGTATGTGGATTTCAAATACAGCAACGGCACTGATGATGTTGCCTATGGCTTTGGCCGTTATTCATGCAATGCCAAAAAAGGAGCAAAAACAGAAGTTTCCACTTTTATTAGTTTTGACAATAGCTTATAGTTCAAGTATTGGCGGAATGGCAACGCTGGTTGGATCTCCACCAAATACTCAGATGGCGGCACTTTTGGATAAAAATTTTGATGCGGCAGTTACTTTTTGGGATTGGTTTAAGTTCGGCTTTCCAATTAGTTTAGGGATAGCCGTTTGCATGTATTTATTCTTTCTCATTATTTTGGGGAAGGAGCGAAAAGACAAACACCATTTTGACTTAAAAAAAGAACCTTGGACGAAAAATCAAATAAAAGTTTTAGTCGTTTTTGGAATTGTTATTTTGGGATGGATATTTAGAGTTTCGATTACTGAATTTACGGGATTTAAGTATGGTGATGAGGGGATTGCATTACTAGGAGCCATTGCATTATTTTTACTGCCATCCAAACAAGAGTCTAAACCCTTATTGGAATGGAAAGATACAGAAAAGCTTCCGTGGGGAATTTTACTACTTTTTGGAGGAGGATTGGCTTTGGCCACAATTTTTGAAAATAATGGAATTATGCAATCCATCAATGCGATTTTGGCTTCCTATTCCGGCCTTTCAATACTCTCTATATTATTTATTGTCGTTTTTATCGGGATTTTTGTTACCGAGATAATGTCGAATTTGGCTTTAGTGACGATTATGGTTCCGGTTGTTGGAAATTTTTCTATTTCATTGGGGTTACCCCCTGAATATTTGTGCATACCACTTACCCTTGCAGCGAGTTGTGCATTTATGTTACCGGTGGGTACTCCGCCGAACGCAATCGTCTTTTCTTCGGGATTTATAAAAATTCACGAAATGGCAAAGATTGGTTTTATTCTAAATATTTTTGCGATAATCCTAATCACATTTTTCTATTTCATAGTGAAAGTTGTCTGATTAAACCTTAATTTTGAAAAAAAAATCGATATGAACATTAAAAAATCTCTATTTAGTTTTTTAGCAATTGGATTATTTTCATTTTCAGTTGTTGCGCAAGGAACTATTAATTGGTATAATGGTGAAGGAACTGGAATGTATACTGAGGCCGCCTACAAATTAGTACAAAAGAAAAAATCAACAACAGTGACTGTAGCTGTCATTGATTCTGGAATTGATGTTGAACACGAAGATCTTCAGGGGAAAATTTGGGTTAATCCAAAAGAAATTGCAGGAAATGGAAAAGATGATGATGGCAATGGATATATTGATGACATTCATGGGTGGAATTTTTTAGGAAATGGTAAGGGAGAAAATGTTGATGCAACACGTCTTGAAAAAACGAGAATCTATGCAGAATTGAGAGATAAATACGAAGATGTTGACGCTACTTTGATTGAAGAAGACGAGGAATACAAATTATTCTTAAAAGTAGCAGAAGAAGTTGGTGAGCAATATCGTAATATGCAAGCTGAATACGAGCAATATAAAGATATTATTGATATGAATCCTGAGTATAAAAAATACTATGAAGATAACTTAAAGTACAATTTGAATGCAGATTTTGATGATCGTTCACTCATTGGCGATAACCCAAAAGACATTAACGATAGAAAATATGGAAACAACAACTATGAAGGACCTGATGCTTTACATGGAACTCACGTTGCCGGGATTATTGGGGCTGTTCGCGGAAATGGAAAAGGTGGAGATGGAGTTGCAAATGATGTAAAAATCATGTCTTTAAGAGCAGTTCCAAATGGTGATGAGCACGACAAAGATGTTGCTTTAGCCATTCGCTACGCGGTTGATAATGGTGCTCAAGTTGTAAATATGTCATTTGGAAAAGCTTATTCCCCTAATTCACAATGGGTTCATGATGCCATTCAATATGCAGATTCAAAAGGTGTACTTTTAGTTCATGCTGCTGGAAATGACAATAAAAACATAGATGTAGAACCTAATTTCCCAACTGCAAAATACAGTTTTCAAACCGTTACTTTGAAGAACTTTTTGACAATTGGCGCTTCAACCAATGATATTAAAGAGTTAAAAGCAGAGTTCTCGAATTACGGAACCTCTTCAGTAGATATTTTTGCGCCAGGGCAAGAAATCTATAGTACATTGCCTGATAATCAGTACAAAAACCTACAAGGAACGTCTATGGCAGCTCCAATGGTTGCAGGAGCAGCGGCATTTTTGAAATCATACTTTCCAACCTTAACTATGACTCAGATAAGAATAGTTTTGGTTTCAAGTTCAGCGGTATATAAGAAAGAATTGGGAAGTTACAGCATTATGCCTGGAGTAATCAATTTGGTAAGTGCAGTTAAAGCGTGTCAGAAATTGGAAAAAAAGAAATAATTTTTCTGCGAATTTGTTGATTGAAGAGAATTAGAAATGAAAGTTATTGAGCACTTAAATTCATCAGAAAATACGTTATTTTCTTTCGAGATACTTCCTCCATTAAAAGGAAAAAGTATTCAATCCATATTTGATGGAATAGACCCATTAATGGAGTTTAAACCAAAATTCATCAATGTAACATATCATCGTGAAGAATATATTTACAAGGAAAGAGATAATGGGCTTTTAGAAAAAATTGCCATTCGCAAACGCCCTGGAACCGTTGGGATTTGTGCGGCAATCATGAACAAATATGAAGTTGATGCCGTACCACATTTGATTTGTGGTGGATTTAGCAAAGAAGAAACCGAAAATGCACTAATTGATTTGCAGTTTTTAGGAATTGATAATGTGTTGGCCCTGCGTGGTGATTCCATAAAAACTGAATCTGCTTTTCGACCTCACAAAGACGGACATGCGTATGCCGTTGACCTGATTAACCAGATTTCGGAAATGAATGGAGGAAATTACATTGTTGATGATGTTCAATTAGAGCCGACAAATTTTTGTATTGGTGCCGCAGGATATCCTGAAAAGCATTTCGAATCTATGAATATGTCTACGGATTTGCATTACTTAAAAATGAAAGTTGATGCGGGTGCTGAATATATTGTAACGCAAATGTTTTTTGACAATCAGAAATATTTTGAGTTTGTTGATGCCTGTCGCGAGATTGGAATTAATGTTCCGATTATTCCCGGATTAAAACCAATTAAGAATTTAAGTCACATCACTTTTTTACCGAAGTTCTTTAAGATTGATTTTCCCGATGCATTGTCAAAAGAATTATTGAAATGTAAGGATAACAAAGCCATTGAGCAAGTTGGTATTGAGTGGGGTATCCAACAATCAAAAGAACTTAAAGCGAAAAACGTTCCCTGCATTCATTACTATACGATGTCTAATTCAACTTCTGTAAAAGCTATAGCAAAAGAGGTATTTTAATAATGTCAATTCACTAGATTTATGAAATTCTTTTTTGGTTTTCTGATAATTTTTAATCACTTACTGTTTTTTTCACAGACTAATTTTCAGTTAACTAATGCGATTATTATTGGGCAATTTGATAAACCTGAAGATCGATTTTCAATAGAAATTAATACCACTGAAATTCTTTCTGCACAAGGAATTAAAGCAATGCCATCGCTGAATTTATTAAAAACTGGCGCAGACTCACGATTACTTGCCACGGATTCCATTAAAGCGGTCGTTCGTTCAAAAGGATTCGATACCTACTTAATTGTCAAAGTAGTTGGCTATGATAAGCGATTTAAAGTATCTGAGCGAAAAATCAGTTTTGAAGAGGCGCTTGGGTTTGGTAGTTTATTCCATTTGTACAGAGATGAATCTGAATCAATAAGTTTTGAGTTTAGTTTTTTCCGAAATGATCAACTAATTTACCGTGAAGTTATTCGTTGTATGAGTATTTCTGACCGCAATTCGGTTCTTAAAAAATACCGGAAAAAACTTACTAAACGAGTTTCGAAACAATGGCGTAATCAGTAACAAGTGTTACATTCAACCCCGCATAAACTCATTAACTTTGAATAATATTAATTAGAATCAAAGTGAAAAAAGGAACTAAATTATACAGCATTCTACATTTTAAATGCCCCCAATGCCATGAAGGTGAATTTTTGGTATCTACTCCTTATGATTTAAAAAAAGTAGGAGATGTGCGTGAAGAATGCTCTGTTTGTCATTTAAAATATGCTAAAGAACCCGGTTTTTACTACGGAGCAATGTATGTTTCTTATGGATTAGGAGTCGCATTATTTGTTACAGTTTGGGCTTCGTGTAATTTGTTTTTTACGGATGTATCTGTATGGCTACAAATTGGGTTAGTAGTGTTTTTAATTATTCTTCTTGGTCCCTATTTATTTGCTTTATCTAAAATAATTTGGGCAAATTTATTCATACATTACGACAAAGATGCTAAGCTCATTGGAGAAACAAAAACTCATTAACGACGTACTTGGTTACCTTCTTGAACCAGCATTGATTCAAGAAATGGGTGAAGTAGCTCGTGTTCGAGAGACAACTACGGACGAAGTAATTGTTCATGTGGGGGATGTACTCAAAATGATTCCGCTTGTTATTTCAGGATCCATAAAGGTTTCTCGAGAAAACAACGAGGGCGAGGAACTATTACTTTATTATATTGAAGGTGGAGATACATGTGCAATGACGCTTCAGTGTTGTGTTCGAAAAGTGGATAGCCATGTCAAAGCTACTACGATGGAGCCGTCGCTTCTAGTTATGTTTCCCGTTGAGAAAATGGAAGAATGGATGGATCGCTACAAAGGGTGGCGGGAATTTATTTTGCAAAGTTATCACTCACGATTGACAGAATTGATGGAAACAATTGATGCCATAGCATTTATGAGATTGGATGAACGTATTTTAAAATATTTGAATGATCAAGCAAAGCTTTTGGGATCATTAGAAATACATCATACGCACCAACAAATAGCAGATGATTTACATTCATCACGGGTAGTAATTTCAAGATTATTAAAACAGCTTGAAAATAAGGGACTTATCGAAATCCATCGCAACAAACTCATTTTAAAGGAATTTTAATTAATTACTTTTTGTTACTTTTAGGAACGAATTTTGTTTCTATAACTGTTTTCCATTTAAAGATACCTTATCATGATAAAATCGATTGTTTTAATTAGTTTCCTTACACTTTTTACGTGTTATTCATATTCTCAATATTATTCTGAACAGACAGAAGCTTCTCAAAAATTCCAACAGGTGATTAGCAACATAAAAAATATGTATGTTGATCAAGTGGATGCTGATAAGCTAACAGAAGATGCCATAATTAGCATGTTAGAAAAGCTTGATCCTCACTCAACTTATATTCCAAAAGAGGATGCTGACGAAGCTCAATCCCAAATTGATGGAAGTTTTGTTGGAATTGGAGTTCGTTTTCAAATTGTGAAGGATACGGTAATGTTTGTAAATACAATTCCTGGAGGTCCGTCTGAAAAAATTGGTATTCAAGCCGGAGATCAGTTGATAAAAGTAGATGGTGATTTAGTCGCTGGAACGGGTATAAAAAACAACGATGTTCGCAAAAAATTAATGGGAGTTAAGGATTCAAAAGTGAAGGTTTCGTTGAAAAGACAAGGTGTTTCTGAACTCTTAGATTTTACAATTACAAGAGATAAAATTCCGATTTTTTCCGTGGATTCGTATTACATGGTAGATGATAAAATTGGGTACATCAAGCTAAATAGTTTTTCTAGATCTACTATGGAAGAAATGACAAAAGCTATGTCAACTTTGAAGCAAAAAGGCATGACAAAACTTATATTAGATTTACAAGACAATGGCGGCGGGCTTTTAGATGTAGCTCAAAAATTAGCTGATGAGTTTCTATCCGGTAATAAATTGATTGTTTATTCAGAAGGGCGAATGCAGCCAAAATCTGAATTGAGAGCTGGTAGAAACGGAATGTTTGAAAAAGGCGATTTAGTGGTTTTGGTGGATGAATTTTCAGCTTCTGCGAGTGAGATCGTTTCCGGAGCGATTCAAGACTGGGACAGAGGTGCAATTGTAGGAAGAAGAACCTTTGGTAAAGGATTGGTACAACGTCCTATTGACTTGATTGATGGTTCAGAAATGCGCTTAACAATTGCTCGATATTATACACCAACAGGTAGATTTATCCAAAAACCGTATGAAGATCCAGAGCGTTATAAAAAGGATATTACACAACGTTATTTAAGTGGAGAGTTAATGCATGCAGATTCCATTAAACTACCTGATTCATTGAAATTCAAGACCATGATAACCAAAAGAGATGTTTATTCTGGGGGTGGTATTGTTCCTGATTTCTTTGTTCCTCTTGATACTGCCGATATTTCAGATTATTTTGGAGCATTAAACCGAGGTGGGATCTTCAACAACTTTGGTTTGCAATACACAAATGGTCAAAGAGAAAAACTGAAAGCAAAATATCCTGATTTTCAAAAGTTTAAAAAAGAGTTTCCCATCGACAAAGAGTTTATGGATGGTTTCTTTGCCTATATTAAAAAGGAAAAACCAGATTTAGAATTTAACGAAGCTGAATACAAAACCAGTGAAAATTTGATTAAACTTCGATTAAAAGCAGAACTTGCTCAAAATTTATGGGGATATCCAGAGTTTTACGAAATCTACAACGAGAGAAACGAAATTCTACAAAAAGCAGTTTCCATTCTCAAGAATAATGAGTATTCAAAAATTAAGTTAGATAAAAACTAAGATAGTTTAAACGAAACTTGAAGTCGTTCTAATTCTCTTATTAAGTTTTTATTCGGCTCAACCTTTATATCTTTTGAATTCAACTGAATATCTAGTTTTTCTACTGGATCATACACTGTAAATTGTACGGCACATTTACCTTCATTGGCGGTAAATAGCTCGTTTATTTCATTAATAAAAGAATTGTTCAATGAAGAAACAGGAACATTCAAATGAATATTTTTTGCGCGTTTTTCACTAAATTGATCCAACAACTCAATAGAGTGAACATTAAATTCAAGATTATTTCTAAATCGATTGGGTTCTATTCTACCTTTCAGGGCAACAAAAATTCCGGGTTTAAAATAAATACTGTTTTTCAAATAAGATTCTCCAAAAAGAAATAATTTATGTGAATCGTAATAATCTTCGATAGAAAGTGATCCAAATTTTTCTCCTCTTTTTGTCAATCTTTCTTCGCAATCAGTTATAATTGCCGCAATTACAATATCCTTTCCTCTATATCCATCCGGATCATTCAACATGGCAACATTACCGGTACAAAAAGAATCAATTACTAATTTATAATCATCAAGTGGATGTCCGGAAATAAATATTCCTACAACCTCTTTTTCTTTGTTCAACTTTAACAAGGAACTCCACTCCTCAGCCTTTGGAATTATTGGTTCGGGAAGCTGAACAGATTCTGCTCCACCAAAAAGTGAAATTTGATCGGCATCTTTTTCCCCTTGAAAACTGGATCCAAAGCGCAACGCATTTTCAAGAAAGGTTCTTCCCGATTGATCCTCAACAAAATATTGAGCTCTGTGTGCATTTTGAAAAGAGTCAAGCGCGCCACCAAAAACCAAACTTTCAAGGGCACGTTTATTCATCAATCTCAAGTTACAGCGTCTTGTGATATCAAAAACGGATTGAAAAGCGCCATTTTTAGTTCTTTCATCAACGAGTGCTTCAATTGGCGCTAAACCCAAGCCTTTGATTGCACCAAGTCCAAAACGAATTGCACCTTCTTTATTTACCGTAAACGTATAATTGGATTCATTCACATCTGGCCCCAATACATTCAAGCCCATTCTCCGGCATTCTTCCATGAAGAATGAAACTTGTTTGATATCATTCATGTTATTACTCAGAACCGAAGCCATGTATTCAGCCGGGAAATTAGCTTTTAAATAAGCTGTTTGGTAGGCAACCCATGCATAACACGTTGAATGCGATTTGTTAAAAGCATAGGATGCAAAAGCCTCCCAGTCACGCCAAATTTTTTCTAATTTCTCCTTGTCATGTCCTTTCCCTTGTCCTTTCTCTAAAAATGACGGTTTCATCTTATCTAGGGTCGGGCGGTCTTTTTTACCCATTGCTTTTCTCAAAGTATCCGCCTCACCTTTGGTAAAACCAGCCAATTTTTGAGAAAGCAACATTACTTGCTCTTGATAAACAGTAATTCCGTATGTTTCCTTTAGGTATTCCTCACAATCATCTAAATCATAGACAATTGGCTCAATTCCGTGTTTTCGTTTGATAAATGCAGGAATATATTCCAATGGTCCCGGACGATATAAAGCATTCATGGCAATGAGATCGGCAAACTCAGTAGGCTTGAGTTCACGCATGTATTTCTGCATGCCAGGAGATTCGTACTGAAAAATACCGATTGTTTCACCGCGTTGAAATAACTCATAGGTTTTGAGGTCATCCACCGGAAATTTGTCTGGATCGAGGTCAATTCCACGTATTTCCTTTACAAACCGAACTGCATATTTTATTAATGTAAGGGTCTTTAGTCCCAAGAAATCCATTTTCAGTAAGCCTGCCGATTCTGCAACCGAGTTATCATACTGCGTACAAACCATTACGGAATCTTTGGCCGTTGCCACCGGAACGAAATTCGTTAAATCATCTGGTGTAATAATGACACCACAGGCGTGTATTCCTGTATTTCTTACAGATCCTTCAATATCTTTTGCTCTTTTCAGAACTGCGGCTAAAAGATCGTTACCTTCTGCAATTTTTCGCAATTCCTTGGCAGAATTCAAATCGTCTTGACTCAATTTAAACTTATCAGCCAATTCTAAATCTGTGAACGAAAACAATTTCTTCAAGGAAATATCGGGAACGAGTTTTGCCAAACGATCCGCATCTTGCAACGGTAAATCCATCACACGAGCTGTATCGCGAATGGCAGATTTTGCGGCCATTGTACCATAGGTAACAATTTGTGCCACTTGATTTGCTCCGTATTTATTGATCACGTAATCAATTACCTTTCCCCTACCCTCGTCGTCAAAATCAATATCAATATCGGGCATGGAAATTCGATCCGGATTCAAAAAACGCTCAAAAAGGAGATCGTACTCAATAGGATCAACATTCGTAATTCCTGTGCAATAAGCTACAACCGATCCCGCGGCAGAACCACGACCAGGACCTACAGAAACGCCCATTTCGCGAGCAGCACTACAAAAATCTTGAACAATGAGGAAATAACCAGGATAACCTGTCTTTTCGATGGTTTTTAATTCAAAATCAATGCGCTCATCAATTTCAGTAGTTATTTCACCATATCTATCTTTGGCACCTTCGTAGGTCAAAAACCGTAAATAATTGTTTTCTCCTCTTTTTTCTCCATCCACCAAATCCTGGGGATCTACAAATTCTTCCGGTATATCAAAAGCTGGAAGTAGAACTTCACGAGCTAGTGTGTAGGGTTCGCATTTGTCAATAATTCCAGAAATGGATGTAATCGCTTGTGGTAAATCAGCAAAAAGCTGTTTCATTTCCTCGGATGACTTGAAGTAATATTCATTATTTTCAAGTCCATAGCGAAAGCCACGTCCCTTTCCTTTTGGTGTAGAAACCAATTCTCCATCCTTTACGCACAATAACACATCGTGTGAATCAGCATCCTCTTTGTTGAGGTAATAAATATTGTTTGACGCGACAAGTTGAACATTGTGTTTGGATGAAAACTCAACTAAAGTCTCATTCACGCGATTTTCAACATCAATATCGTGTCGCATGATTTCTAGGTAAAAATCAGATCCAAAGACCGATTTCCACCACAATAAGGCTTGTTCCGCTTGTGTTTCTCCCACATTTAAAATCAAACTGGAAATCTCACCGTACATATTTCCTGACAAGACAATGATGTCTTCCTTGTATTTTTGGATAACCTCTTTGTCTATTCGTGGAACGTAATACATTCCTTCGGTGTAGGCTATTGAAGCAAGTTTGATCAGGTTTTGGTAGCCATTTTTATTTTTTGCTAAAAACACAACTTGGTATCCATTGTCTTTTTGCGTTTTATCTTTCAGGTTTTGACAAACATTGAATTCACAACCAATAATGGGAATCAAGTCTTTTTTGTCAAACGGTTCACCTTTTTCTTCCGCCTCTTTTCGTTTTTCCTTTAGCTTTTTATTGTATCCCGAAACAGCTTTTTCGAAATGAAATGCGGCCATCATATTCCCTGTGTCAGTTAGAGCAACGGCAGGCATATCCAATTCAACCGCTTTATCTACCAACTTTTGAATTTCAACAGTTGATTGAAGGATTGAATATTGGGAATGAACATGCAAATGAGCGAATGGAGTTTCTCTGATATCTTCAGAGATTGGCTTAACAGGTTCAGTCGGCTTTGAGCCTTTACTTTTTTCGCGCAGTTTTTCTGACTCTGCTTTCAGGTTCACATGTTCAATTCCAAAACTAGGAATTCCCGCAGCATTTGTATCTCGGAATCGATTGAGAAAATCAGATTCTTGCAGTAATTCTTGCGTGCTGTAATGGCCCAAACGAACCAATTCAAGAAAACAACGCGTGGTTGCTTCAACATCGGCTGTTGCGTTATGTGCCTCGTTGAATGGAACACCAAATAAATGACTGTGCAACTCAGTAAGTGTTGGCAACTTAAATTTGCCGCCTTTCCCGCCGGGTAGTTTACACAAAGCAGCTGTAAGTTCCGTACACGTATCTAAAACCGGGAATTTTGAAAGAGGGGATTCTTGTCCGAGGCGAACGAACTCACAACCAACGACATTCAGGTCGAAGTTTAGGTTTTGCCCAACAAGTATTTTTGTTTTTTCGAGCGCTTTTGAAAACAAGAAAAGAACATCTTCCATGGAATCACCGCAAAGCGTGGCTAATTCCGTTGAAATTCCATGAACTTTTTCGGCATCATACGGGACGTTGTACCCATCCGGCCGAACCAAAAAGTCTTTGTGGTCAATGAGATTACCGAATTCATCGTGCAACTGCCAAGCAATCTGAACAATGCGTGGCCAATTGGCTGTATCTG
Source organism: Crocinitomicaceae bacterium (assembly GCA_044237035.1). GTDB lineage: Bacteria > Bacteroidota > Bacteroidia > Flavobacteriales_D > Crocinitomicaceae > UBA952. The sequence continues at coordinate 8,511 of JBIIFU010000038.1, read as the reverse complement.
TTATTGGCGCATTAAAGTTGCGTGGAAGCCCTGTTGTTTCGGTATCAAAAATAAGGTACATGGAATCGAAAATTGAATCACTAAAGGTAGTGTTTTTTAAAATTCGAAGATTCGATTGTTGAGAAAAAAAAGTGAGAGGTTGTTTTTCTCAATGGCGATAGCCTCTAATAGTTGCTGTATCTTAAAAGCTCAAACTTTTCTTCTTAAAAACCAAAACTTGTGTGTGAAATGCCGTGGAAGTGGCACTTAAGAGATGTTATGTTGTTATTATATTAGGCGGTTTTAGGATTCACTTGTATTTGACCACCAATTGCTTTTAAAACTTTCATTATTGTCGAAAATTGAGGCTTTGCACCTTCCGATAAGGATTTATAAAGACTTGGTCTGCTCATTCCTGTTTCTTGCGCAATTTTAGTCATTCCGATAGCTTTTGCAATATGACCAATTGCATTGATAATGTCATCATTATCGCCTTCTTCCAATACAGTGTTTAGATATTCAGCAATCATTTCTTTACTATCTAAGTAATCAGCTATATCAAATTTTGATGTTCCCATTTTTTATTCGTTTAATTTTTTCCAAATTTCTTTAGATTTCTTTATGTCCTTTTCTTGAGTTGATTTGTCTCCTCCAGATAATAGAACGATTATTTTCCATCTTTTTCTACGAAGTAAACTCGATATCCTTTAGCAAAATTTATTCTTAATTCGCGAATTCCATCACCAACAGACTTACAATCACCAAAATGTTCATCTTTTTCTAATTTCTGAATTCTAAATAAAATTTTTGCTTTGGCTTTTAAGTCATTTAGTTTTCTTAATCATTTGTCAAATTCTTTAGTTTTCTCGATAAAAAACATAAAATATGTATCTATATGGATACAAATTTAAACAAAAAAATGATTAATTCAAATTATATTTTTAAATTCTGGATAGAACAGCTGTAATGCACGATGTCATCAGTATTTATAGGTAGCAGAATCAAGCAACTCGTGGTGAGCAAGATGAACCAAGTCGAGATAAGCGATTCGAATCGAGTCAGGACAAGCTTACTTCACCAATGCTCTTAAAAATACAATCTCATCCTCCAAATGACGAATTCTGCTTTCGTATTGTTCGATGAGCTTGTCGTTCATTTCATACGTTGAAGTTCCGATTGTATTGTAGTCTCCTTCTTGTGAGCAATTGTTAAATATATTTTCGTATTCAAATCCTAATAATTTTATAGGATCTGCATTTAATATAGTTGCGATTTCATTGAGCCTATTGATCGTGAGTTGTGTTTCTCCACTTTCAATTTTGGAATAGGCACGGGTGGAAAGACCCAATTCCTTTGCCATATAATCTTGCGTAAAATTTCTTAATTCACGCAAGTTTTTAATTTTAATTTCCGGTTGTTCTATCATCTGTTTCAGAATTAATTGTTCAAAAATAGAATAAATAATTCAAATATAGAATTAATAAAACAGAAATAATTTAAGCCATGTTCTAACTTTGTAAAGCGAAAGTATAATGCATGAAACACGAGTATAGCGCGGATGAAATTTTTGAACTTTCAGTAGATTCAAAAGCTGTGTTTCCGCTGAATTTGGAGTTTGTTCCCAAAAAAAATCTTATACCCATTTTCGACAACTCAGGTATCTATTTTCTTACGTATAAAGATGAACTCATTTATATCGGTTACGCAGTTAAAGAAGATGTTTTATCGAGAATGAAAAAACAGCTTGAAGGAATCACTTTAAGAGGAAAAAATCTAGCTTTTAACGATTCATGTCAAGAAACAATCAAAAAATCTAACATTTTAAATCCCTTTTTTTCAGATTCTATTCTCGCACAAAAAAAGAGTGTTGAAACTTCACCAAAACGTATTCTTTTTGCTGAACAACACTGGAAAAATTTTGCGTTTTTAGATGAAACTATCTTGCGAAACTTTATTTTTCACTGGTTCCCAACAGATTCGAATGTTGAAGAAAAATGTTCTGAATTAAAGAAAATACTGCGTCCAAGATGTAACAAGGAAGGGGTATTGACATCCGAATATAAAAATTTACCATAATCTTTAATCAAATAACCATGAAAAATCTATTTTTTATTGTCTCACTATTAAGTTCAGTGTATTCGTTTGGACAGTTACCCCCTGAAATCCCTAAAAAACTTATAAACAAAGTTTTTTGTGGAACAGCATCTACATCCGGAAAATTTATGGGCTCAACTTTTTTTCTTGATTTTCCTTATCGATTAACGATTTCACAAGATAGTATTTTTGCTGAATACAATCCCAAAGAAAAATGGAAAGAGAATGAATGGGGAAAAACTCAAACCATTACTAAATTAGTAGAATGGAAAAGGGAACCTGCCTATGATTCGTACGATGAATTATATGGACATACGATTCACTATAAAATACCATATTCAGGTCAAAAACACTCAATTAAGGAAATTACAATATGGGTACCTGCAGATAAAACACAGGATAATCAAATTAGTGTAAAGGTTTATAATAATACGTATGACGATGCAACGCTTCCTGCCTACGAAAATCGAATTTGTGAAAATTTGAAAAGTAAAGAAGAAATTAAAAAAGAAGAAGAGGAGCGCATCAAACTACAAAATCTTAAGAAGGATGCAGATAAGCTCACTATTCAGAAAATAAATGATTTAGTTTCTAAAGACGCTTTAGAGGATGCAACAAAAGAATACAGTAAGTTAAATTTTGAGAACTCAGAGATGAAAGCATTACTACAACAGAAATTGGAAGTTAAATTTGGTGAGGAGGTTATACAACTTAATCCCAATAATGTAGAAGATTATATCAAAGCTAATAAGTCAAAATTAAATTCGATTAATCCGGGTAACTATAAAATAAATTTTGATAAAAATGGTTGGTCATCTAATGGAAGCTTTCCTTATTTGAGCAATATTCCTGAGAAAATCATTGGAAAATTTAGAATCCTTTCAAATTCTCAAGCAGAAATTCAAATCGTTAAAAAAGACTCTATTTTGGTATCCTCAACGTTCAGTACAAGTAATACAAAACCTCTATTTATAGATAAAAACGAAAATTTCTATTTCAAAACAAAAACTGGGCTACCTACTGCCACTATTTCAAATAATCCAGAAATTGACAAAAAACTTGTTAGAATTAACAAGACTTATAAGCGGGAGAAATATGCAAACGGAATATTAATTGACAGCCAAGAATTTAAAACCGAAAAAACGGTTGGGATAATGAAGAAGGATTAGTAAAAATTAAATAATAAAACCCGGGGAAACTCGGGTTGTTTATTTATCAATTGCTTTAAAAATCTATAATTCATTAATTTACACTCTTCAATTACAAACTCTATTGATGTAACCCTTCCTCTTCCGAAATCCAAAAAATTAATAGCTATTACTGGTTGTATCTAGCCCAAAGCACGTAAATAATTATTTCTACAAGATCTGAATTCACTAAAAAAATGAATATTTGGTGAATGTATTCACTGAAAATCTTCATCCCTCTCGGTCTCCCTTCAAAGGGAGAAGAAGGTAATAATACCTTTCTATTGGGGTTACAGATTCAGCAATACAAGCTTGATTCGACAAGCTCATCAAGCATATCAATCTCAACAAGCAAATCGAGAATGTAGAAATCATCTTGTTTACTAAATCAAACTACCTGTTTATGAATTTCAGTTGCCCATAGATGAACGTTGCGATATATCTTTTTAAGCTCACCATTTCTTGCTCGAAAGAGCAACAAAGGCTCTTTATTTTCACGTGAATTGTCGTAGACATAAAGTCGGTCAACAATTTTGGAAATCAGTGCACAATTTACAATTGATTTGCTGTATCTTGAAATGATTTTAGGGATAGGAACATCATGTCCTCCTTGTATAACTCTTCGAGCAATTCTTGATGCATTAATTGTTGGAGAATCAGTACAAACAAAAAAGATTCGAATAAAATATCCTGATTCTCTTGCTTTGTATATAAAATCTATTTTCTCCGAACTGGATAAGACAGTCTCAAATATTATACTTTTTCTTTCATCCAATAAATTATAACGCAACTCAGTAGCATATTTTGCGGCCTTATTGATAGCATCTGGTGAATTCCAATCTCCAAATATATTATTTGCTATATCATCAGGATTAATATAAGTTGCAGAATCCAGCCACTCGTGTTTTAAAATTTTACGGGTTATAGATGTTTTACCAGATCCATTGGGACCACAAACAACAATCAGAGTTGGTTTTTTCACTTTTTGAACCTATACTCTTTTTGCATTTTTGCTAATTGTATTTGAATAGCTTTTTCAATACTCAAAACAATTTGTTTCTGTTCTTCACGCGCATCTTCAGCCACTTCAAGCATAATTTGATGTAGACTCTTTAGAGAAGGGTCTTTAGAACTATCTTCGAGATTTATTTTCATTTAAACGAAGTTAAGGAAAAAAGATTAATAAACAAAGCTTACTTCGATATACCTTGATGCATTTCGATAAACTCAGTACAAGAACTCGGTATGTAAAAACACAGTAAGCAAGTTCGACAGAATTTGTCAAGCTCATTAAAAGTTCAATAAGCGTGATTCGAGTAAAAAATGTATTTTCATGGAATCAGATTCCAAAAAAATTCTATAAATTGTTTTTAAATTTTTCTTGATGGACAGTAAAAATTACTTCAAACTCACTAAAAAAATAGATATTTGGTGAATAGAAAGTGGCATGTTCAAACGAATTATTGAAAAATCCCTCGAAAAAAGAATTGGTAGCGGAAAAGCGGTTATCATTACCGGACCGCGACAAGTTGGAAAAACTACTCTCATAAAATAGTCGCTAAAAGAAAGACCGTATTTATTTTTGGACGGAGACGACCCTAAAACTAGAGCAGAATTAACAAATCCAAATACAGAAGAATTAAGATCATTGATCGGGACTCAAAAAATTGTTTTTATTGATGAGGCTCAACGCATCGAAAATATTGGCATTACAATGAAAATTATCACCGATCAATTTAAAGAAGTTCAATTGATTGCCAGTGGATCTTCAGCTTTTGAATTAATGAATAAATTGAATGAGCCCTTGACAGGTAGAAAATGGGAGTACAAACTTTTTCCTATTTCCTATGAAGAACTTGAAAAAACAGAGGGTGTTTTAAACGCAAAAAAAAGACTCGAAAATCTATTATTATTCGGAATGTATCCGGATGTATTGAATAACCCGGGAGATGAGAGAGAGGTTCTAATTCAATACAATATATCTAGTCTTCATTTCAATCACAATTAAAATTCCCAAAATCAACCCCTCTTCATCGGTAACAGCGTGTTTCTTATATCCAAACCTTGTTACTCCCAACTTTTTAATCCATCGCCCTTCTGGATCAGCTCCTTTCTGAGTTTTGGTAACCGTTGAGTGATGTGTGTTTTCATTGTTCTTATCTTCATCACTCCGCTCTTCTTCTGATCGATCATTTTCAATTTCAAAAGTTGTTTGACCTTTCGGTTTAAGTGGGGAGTCAATAATGCTTGCATCTACAATAGCTCCTGTTTTAACGATTATTTTATGCTTTTCAAGTTGCTTATTCATGGCTTTAAACAATTTATCATACACATTTTTTTGAGTCATCTCTGTTCTGAAACGGCTCAAAACACTGTGATCCGGAACTGAATCGTCTAAACTTATTCCCACAAAACGTCCAAAAGAAATACTATCATTTACGCGATCCTCTACTTCGTAATCGCTCAAGCCATACCACGTCTGCAATAGAGCCATCTTGAACAAAATCAAACCATCATATGACGGTCGACCTACTGCACTTTCACCTTTTTGATAATGTTTATTGATGATATTGGAAATCGGTCGCCAATCTACAATTGTATTTACCTGATTGAAAAATTCTTGTTTGATTTTTCGTTTCTCAACCATAAAATCTGCGAAACCTAATTTTTGCTCATTTTTCATGATTAAAATTAATCAAAATAATGGATAAATAACCGAAAATAAACCACAACTAATTAACAATCAATATGTTAATTTCAAAATTACCTTGCAACGGTCTTAGGAGGTATCAAGGTCTGCCAACTCTGATGACTGTCAAACTCCGTCAGAGGAGGTGACGCAATAAATTTTAATCATAACAATATATGATATAGGATATTCTATCTTTGTTTTAAATCATAATTAAGTCACCCACCTCAATCCTCCCTCGAGGGAGGAAGTCAAAAAAATAACACAAAATCTCTTAAATAACTCCCAACCCTTTTACTTTCAGTGTATATTTATTACTTTTGTATTCCTAAAATTAAGTTAAATGCCATATTTATTTACTTCTGAGTCCGTTTCTGAAGGACACCCTGATAAAGTATCTGACCAAATATCAGATGCGTTAATTGACAATTTCATGGCTTTTGATCCAACATCAAAAGTGGCTTGTGAAACACTTGTTACAACTGGTCAAGTTGTACTTGCAGGCGAGATTAAGACGAAATCCTATCTAGATGTGCAATCCATTGCAAGAGAAACTATTAAACAGATTGGTTATACCAAATCTGAATATATGTTTGATGCAAATTCATGTGGTATTTTCTCGGCTTTACACGATCAGTCCTCCGATATTAATCAAGGGGTTGAAAGAACCAATCCTGAAGATCAAGGTGCTGGTGACCAAGGAATGATGTTTGGTTATGCAACACGTGAAACTGACAATTACATGCCATTGGCATTAGACTTAGCGCATAAAATTTTACAAGAATTGTCTTATATCAGAAACAATGAATTAAGCCTAATTCCTTATTTACGTCCGGATGCTAAATCACAAGTAACTATTGAGTATTCAGATGACAATGTTCCACAAAGAATTGATACAATTGTTGTTTCAACTCAACATGATGATTTTGATTCTGAAACTGAAATGTTGGCAAAAATCAAAAAAGATATTATTGAAATTGTTATCCCACGAGTTAAAGCTAAATTGAAACCAGAACTTCAATCTTTATTCAATGATAAAATTCAATACCATATCAACCCAACTGGAAAATTTGTAATCGGTGGTCCTCACGGTGATACGGGTTTAACTGGAAGAAAAATTATTGTTGATACTTATGGAGGTAAAGGAGCTCATGGTGGTGGTGCATTTTCTGGAAAAGATCCTTCTAAAGTTGATAGATCAGCAGCGTATGCAACTCGTCATATTGCTAAGAATTTAGTAGCTGCGGGACTTTGTGATGAAGTTTTGGTGCAAGTATCTTATGCGATTGGAGTGGCTCAGCCTTGTGGTTTGTATGTAAATACATATGGTACATCTAAAGTTAATTTAACCGATGGTGAAATTGCCAATAAGGTTTCTGAGATTTTTGATATGCGTCCGTACTTCATCGAACAACGATTAAAACTAAGAAATCCAATCTACCAAGAAACAGCAGCCTATGGTCACATGGGACGAAAAAATGAGGTAGTAACTAAATATTTTACAGCTCCAGATGGTAAGGTAATTTCAAGGGAAGTTGAATTATTTACTTGGGAAAAGTTAGATTACGTTGATTCTGTAAAACAAGCCTTTGGTTTGTAAAAAATAATAAGTAAATTTCAATCCCGGTTTCTTTTTGATTCCGGGATTTTTATTTTTACGAAAATGAACGATAACATACAAAATACGGAGATCAAAGAGCTTCTTCAATCGTATGTAAAAAATACGTTTCAATTTTCAAAATCTGATCCATTGGCTAATGTAAATGCGCATGGTATTTTAAGTCTATCAACTCAACCAATAATTCTTGATGCATCTTGGGAAAAGCTCTATAAATCGGTCAAAAACAGTCAAAAAGAATTTGGAATAAATCCACTGTGTATTTCTCAAGGAGTTCTATCACTTCGATGGAAGGAAATTGATTATCAAATTCCTATTTTTCTACAACAAGTAAAAATTCAAATAGATAAATTATCTCGCGAAATACTTCTCGAGAATATCGATGAACCTGAATTAAATCCCTTTTTGTTTTGGTTTTTTGAGCGAGAATTTAATATTATTCTTTCCCAGTCTTTTGATGAACTAAAAAATCAATTATCGGAGTATTCGGTCGTTCAAATAGATGAAAATAGTCAGTTTATTGGAAATTTTCATCCACATCGGTTTGAAATGTTGCGAGAGATTGAACAGCTGATTAAAGGGAATTCATTTTCTACTGCATTGATGCAATTATTAGGTTTAGCAGATGAAGCTGCCAAATTGGAAGTTAAATTTTCCTCACATGAGCTCCTGAATTCAGATCCTGATCAAATGGAGGTATTAACGAAGTTACAGCATCAAAATTGCGTGGTACAAGGGCCTCCAGGAACAGGTAAGTCTCAGGTGATTATAAATTTGATTGGTAAATTACTTGAATTAGAAAAATCAACACTTGTAATTTCAGAGAAGCGAGTAGCATTGGATGTTATTCAAAAAAAGATGACCTCAATTGGATTGGGTGGATTGTGTTACACAACGACTCAACATTTTTCAAATTCTGATTTGGTTCAAGAACTTCACAAGGA
>JBIIFU010000068.1:0-6775 GCA_044237035.1 Crocinitomicaceae bacterium | reverse complement strand
ACCCAATGCGAATGTTCAATAATGAAGCTCACTTAGGAGGAACCTTGATATTAAAAGAAGATGGTATGAGTGGATTTGGCGAATTAGGTTTCAAAACGGCCACCATGCAATCCTCAAAATATAGATTTACTCGTTGGGATATAACTGCGGACACATCGAACTTCTACCTAAAAAACATTTATAGAAGCCAAGGAGAAGATCCGCTAGCATTAAAAGTTTCAGGGGTCTCAGCTCATATTAGCTTTAAGGATAGAAAGGGGACATTTAATGCTGGGAAAACTGAGCGAATTGATTTTCCTGCAAACTCATTTTACTGTCAAATGGATCGTTTTTTTTGGTACATGGATGGCTCAACGGTTGATATGGAGAAAAATAAAGCTAATGAGACCTCTTTTCAAACAAATTCATCTGGAGAGGTATCTAATTTTCAATATTACAAATCTAACTTCCCGATTGAAAAATGCATTGATTTTAAATCTATGAATGCCAAATATGATTTGAAGGAACAACAAATTTATTGCAATCAGGTATCAAATTTTAAAGTTGGTGATGTTTTCATTCTGCCTGATAGTGCAAAATTGGTAGTTCAAAAAGCAGGTGTTATTAAACCAATGACCAATTCAGTTATTGAAACAGATAATAAGAAACATTATTTTGAACAATGCTACATTGAATTCACAGATAAACAAAACCTAAATGCAAATGGGAAATATAGATACTCTGATGTTGACAATGATATTTCATTAATTCAGATGGATAATATTCGCTGTTTTAATGGAAACACTACTGCTAAAGGAATAATAGATGATAAACGTGGCTTTAAACTTTCCAAACAGTTTGAATATTTTGGAAATATTGAGGTTCTCTCGAAAGAAGACAGTATTTTATGTGAAGGAAGTACTCGGGTAGCTCATGATTGCAAATACAAAAAAACATGGTTTACTTTCAAAGATAAAATCAATCCTAAAAACGTTCAAATCCCTATTGGATCTTCATTAATAGATACAGATGATCAACCTTTAGGAATTGGATTTTACTACGGTGTAGAAAAAGGGCGGATTTACACTGCCTTTTTATCCACTCCAAATTTACCAGAAGATCAATTATTATATACAGCTCGGGGTTACCTGCAGTATAATAAACCCACTAATGAATATCAAATTTCATCAAAACAACAATTAAAACAAAGAAATGAGGGTTTATCATCGCAAGTATGGACTACAGAAAACTATCTTTCTATGAGTTTAGATGATAACTCATGCAACATGTTTGGCGAGGGTGAAATAGATTTCAAACTAGATATAGGAGACGTTAATATTCAATCATTTGGAACAATTGAGTATGATGCTGTAAATAATAAAAAAACAACCTTGAATATTAGTTCTCGTTTTTCATTTCCTATAGATCAAAATGTAATGGAAGGAATAGCCAAAAAAGCGGTTGTAAATGAAACTTTAAAATCTCCTAAATCATCGGAAATAAGTAATACAAATCTTTATCGAGCGTTAAAGCATTGGTATTCTGAAAAGGAATATCAAAAAATGAAAGAAGAAATTGTAGATGAATCACTTAGAAAAATTCCTAAAGATGTTGTAAAAACTTTAATTTTAACTGACATTAAACTTGTAAATTATGGCATTGAGAATTTATCGAAATTAAAGACGAATTCAACACATGCACTTTTATTTTCTGTGTATGAAAAACCAGTCTTAAAATACATACCCTTTGAATTATTGGTAGCAAAAAACTTAGAACCAAAAAGTAAAGACAGTTTTGGATTCAATATTGGAATAGAGGATAAATTCTACTTTTTTGACTATCAAACACCAAAAAGCATAGGGGAAATGAATATTACTTCTAATGATGCCATATTTAAAAAATCTATTTTGGATATTAAGCCGAAAGCAAAAAAAATCAAGGATTTCAAATATGACTTTACAGAGGAATCAAGATACTTTGATGAATTTAAAATTAATATTAAATGATGATTGAAATAATATTAATAGGAAGCGCGATAATAATTGGTTATCTTCTTGGATCTATTCCAACAGCAGTTTGGATTGGAAAGTACTTCTACCAAATCGATGTGAGAGAACATGGAAGTAAAAATGCAGGTGCGACTAATACATTTAGAGTTTTGGGTAAAAAGCCTGGTATTGTTGTCCTTGTAATTGATGTAATCAAAGGAATTGTTGCATCCATGTTTCCGATAGTTTTCGATAATTTGTTTGAAATAAGTTATGCATTTCTAATTTCATTGCGACTTCTATCATCAATTTTCTCAATGGTTGGTCATGTCCTTCCTGTTTTTGCACAATTTAAAGGAGGAAAAGGGGTTGCAACCTCTTTAGGTGTGTTAATTGGTTTACAACCATTTGCTGCTCTACTATGTTTTCTTGTATTCTTGTTAATATTTGTTTTCTCAAAGTATGTTTCACTTGGAGCAATTATTTCTGCTATGATTTATCCCTTTATCGTTTATTATGTAGATCCTAAAGTTTTATTTCATGAAATGGTATTTACAGTTATTCTTAGCTCAGCTGTTATTTTCACACATCGAAAAAATATTTCTAGACTACTTAAAGGAGAAGAAAATAAAATGAACCTTTTCAAAAGATAGTTGTACACTATAATAATTGAAATTAAATTTTATCCATATTGTATTGATTTTATCTTCCATTCAATTTAATTTGAATGGTCAAAATAAGATTGATGAAAAGCAGCTTGATAAACTTTTTTGGGAAGGAAAATATAGCGAGGTAGAACAGGATTATTATATTTTATTTTTACAAAATCGAAACAACCCAGAAATTTGTTTCAAATATGGTACTGCTCTTTTGTTTGAGTCTGATAGCATTCAAAACCTAATTAAAGCGAACAATTTATTGCTTTATTCAGCATCACAAGATGCAGCACTTGCGGAATACCATTTTTTTTGTGGCAGAGCTTATCATTCACGGAGCGTATTTGATTCTGCCCTTGTCCAATTTGAATTATACAAATCAAAAAAGGGTAAAAAAACTATTGAATTACCTGTTGAACAATTTATAACATATTGCAAAAATGGAAAGTCCATGCAAAAAATTTCCAACGGTAATTTTACTAGACAGCAATCAGAAATACCACTTGAACAAATTGGTATAGCGTACAAATTACCTAGTGTAAAACTAAATGGTGAATTTATTAATTACGATTCAGAACTAACAAAACTTGATATTAAAAAAGGAAATAAACCCGTAAGGCATGTTTCCGATTACAGTACCAAATATTTTGCAAGCTACGGTGAAAAGGATCAAGGTCATAGGGACTTGTACATCGTTGAGGGATCTAGGGATCAAAAAAAAATCACAAAACTTCCTGATTTTATTAACACCAATGAAGATGAGGACTATCCATATTTCGATTTTGAAACAAATTATTTGTATTTCTCATCCAAAGGTCATAATAGCATGGGAGGATTTGATATCTATCGTGTTGATTACGATACGTCTACACAAACTTTCGGCAAAGTAGAAAATCTCGGCATTGGTATATCTACACCATTTGACGATTTTTTATTTATTTACAATTCTAAAATTAATAAAGCATTACTTACATCAGGATACCTCGGTAAAACAAATCGTTATGCTATATTCAACGGAAATATTACCGTTTTTGATAAACTGAAAATTAAAAAACAAGAAGTTATTGCCACTTTTAAGAATGAAATTAATCCAACCATTAAACTTACTGAAATCAAAGTAATTGATAAAAATTCTCAAGAAGTGGTAGGGAAATTTAAATTAGATGAGACGGGAAAAACAGTAATGAACCTAGCACCTGGTGAATATAACTATGTTCTAAGTATTTATGGCAGTCAAGATGATTTTAAGGCAGATATTTCTATTCCGTCAACTGAAACTCAAGTCCTACAGGAAATCACATATGAGGTAGATGAAAAAAACTATGAAAAAGTCTTAATTAACGCTAATAATTCTATTCAAGATGAAATAATTGCAGAAAATATAAAAAAGAATATTGAAAATCAAGAAGTTGAAAAAAAATCTTCAGAAAATGAATCTAAAACTGTTAAACCAATAGATACATCGAAAGAAAAAGCGGCACTTGAGAAATTAGAAATGGTAGGATTCAACCAAAATGAGGTGGTGGATAAAGTTTCTGAGAATATTATTCGAATAGAAATCGCACAAAATGATAATGAAGAACTGATGTCTAATTTGAATAACGTAATCGTTAATAATAGAAATTATTACGATGAAATTCAAGATGAAATAGACTCTATCGATAAAAATATAGGGGAATATTCTGAAATTGAGAAAATTGAAAAGCTGAATTACATAAAGAATTTATTAGCTGAGCAAAAAGAAGTACTAAGCCAAACTTTATGGATGCAGGAGCTCAATGATTCGCTCCATTTATTAAATTCAGAATCAAATCCAGAAAAGAGGAAATTTAAAGAAATTCAAGAGTTAGGAAACGCTATACAGGAGTTAACTAACCAAAATAGATATATAGATGCCTATGAAAAAATTATAAATGAACATGAACAAATTCAAAGTACGAAAATTAGCTCAGCGTACGAAAAAATATACTCTGATTTACATGAAAACGAACTTGAGCAAGGCAATATTGAAAAAAATATAATTTCTCTTTCTGCTGAATACCTTAGATTATCGGAAGAATTAAAAAATGTTGATTTGGAAATTATAAGTGCCTCTAAAAAAGTAAAAATTCAGTTAGAAACAAAGCGTAATGAAATTCAACAAAAGATTAATTCAAATCAAAAAAGGACAAATTCGTATCAAAGAAATTTACAAGAAATTAAAACAAGAGCAACTGATTTAGAATTAAAAAGAAATCTAATTTCAGCGGTAAAAAAAGAGACTTTTGAAGAAAGTATAAACTATGTAGACGCTAAGAAAAAATATTTTGATAAATCCGATGACAACCAAACAAAAATCAGTTCTATCCAAGAAAAAATTGACGAATCAAATAACAGGTTAACTTCTTCTGAAAAAGAATATCTTGTTCTTTTTGAGACCTATCAGTCTAAAAAAAATAATCTTGACGAAAATACAACTTCTGAGCAACTAATAGTGCTCGAGGAAGAGTTGATAAGAAGCATTAATAAATTATTATCTGATCAGGCGGCAAATCCGGAAAACTCTGGCCCTAATTCAGCTATCTATGAAAATTACCTGCAAGAGAAACTTCAAGAAAGCCAATCTAGAATAAATGCGCTGAAAGAGAATGAATCAAATATCGCTACAAATAATTCCAACGAAGAAAATGAAGAAAATTCAGAAGAAACTCAATCCAATTCTGTAGCTAAAAATCAGACAACCAACTCGCAAAACAATTCACTGAATCAAAATGCGAACTCTTCTAATTCCAACGAAGAAAATGAAGAAAATTCAGAAGAAACTCAATCCAATTCTGTAGCTAAAAATCAGACAACCAACTCGCAAAACAATTCACAGATTCAAAATGCGAACTCTTCTAATTCCAACGAAGAAAATGAAGGAAATTCAGAAGTGACTCAATCCAATTCTGTAGCTAAAAATCAGACAACCAACTCGCAAAATAATTCCCAGAATCAAAATTCGAACTCATCTAATTCCAACGAAGAAAATGAAGGAAATTCAGCAGTGACTCTATCCAATTCTTTAGCTAAAAATCAGACAACCAACTCGCAAAATAATACACAAAATCAAAATGCGAACTCGTCTAATTCCAACGAAAAAAATGAAGGAAATTCAGAAGAAACACAATCGAATTCTTTAGCTAAAAATCAGACTACCAACTCGCAAAACACTACCCAAAATCAAAATTCTAGCTCATCTAATTCCAACGAAGAAAATGAAGGAAATTCGGAACTAACGCAATCCAATACTGCAGCTAAAAATCAGACGGCCAACTCGCAAAACCATTCTCAGAATCAAAATGCGAACCCATCTAATTCCAACGAAGAAAATGAAGGTAATTCAGAAGTGACTCAATCCAATTCTGTAGCTAAAAATCAGACAACCAACTCGCAAAACAATACACAAAATCAAAATTCGAACTCGTCTAATTCCAACGAAGAAAATGAAGGAAATTCAGAAGTGACTCAATCCAATTCTGTAGCTAAAAATCAGACAACCAACTCGCAAAATAATTCCCAGAATCAAAATTGGAACTCATCTAATTCCAACGAAGAAAATGAAGGAAATTCAGAAGTGTCTCAATCCAATACTGCAGCTAAAAATCAGACAACCAACTCGCAAAACAATACACAAAATCAAAATTCGAACTCATCTAATTCCAACGAAGAAAATGAAGGGAATTCGGAACTAACGCAATCCAATACTGCAGCTAAAAATCAGACGGCCAACACTCAAAACAATACACAAAATCAAAATGCGAACTCGTCTAATTCCAACGAAGAAAATGAAGGGAATTCGGAACTAACACAATCCAATACTGCAGCTAAAAATCAGACAGCCAACACTCAAAACAATACACAAAATCAAAATTCGAACTCGTCTAATTCCATCGAAGAAAATGAGGAGAATTCAGAAGAAACCCAATCCAATACGGTAACTAAAAATCAGACAACCAACTCGCAAAATAATTCCCAAAATCAAAATGCGAACTCATCTAATTCCAACCAAGAAAATGAAGAGAATTCGGAAGGAACGAAATCGAATACTGTAGCCAAGAATCAGACAACCAATCCGCAAAATAATTCCCAGAATCAAAATTCGAACTCGTCTAATTCCATCGAAGAAAATGA
>JBIIFU010000037.1:0-22763 GCA_044237035.1 Crocinitomicaceae bacterium | reverse complement strand
CGCTCTCGATTTGATCGACTTGGAATTTTCACCTATTCCCACGAAGAGAATACTCATGCATATAATTTCAGCGATGACGTTCCAGAGGAAGAAAAGAAACGTAGAGCTGATAACATTATGGAACTTCAATCAGGGATTAGTTATGAATTAAATCAGCTAAAAATTGGAAAAACATTCAAAACATTGATTGACCGCGCTGAAGGAAATTATTTTATTGGCCGAACGGAATTTGACTCTCCTGAAGTAGATAATGAAGTACTACTAAAGAAATCAGAGGAATATGTTCGTATCGGAGATTTTGTGAATGTTACCATAGATTCAGCTGAACATTTCGATTTATTTGGACGTGTGAGTTCAAAATAAATGAACTAATGCCCTGAAAAAGTGTTTAAGATAAATGAATATAAATGATTCTTGCCCTCAATTTGAACTTTTTGACCAAGATGGGAATTTATTTACGTCCAAAGATTGGATCGGTAAAAAAAAGCTAGTTATTTTTTTCTATCCTAAAGATGAAACACCTGGTTGCACGAAAGAAGCTTGCTCATTTCGAGATAGTCACGAAGATTTTCTAAAATACGATTGTCAAGTGATTGGCATTTCTTCGGATTCAGTCTCATCACATAAACTGTTCGCTTCAAAACATAATTTCAATTATATTTTATTATCCGATATTGACAAAAAAGTCCGTAAATTATTTGGTGTTCCCGCAAGTTTATTTGGACTTATCCCAGGAAGAGTCACCTATATTATTGACTTGGAAGGAAAAATTCGTGGAATTCACAATTCACAAATGAACCCAGTAAGTCATATTGAAGAAGCGTTAGAATTGGTGAAACAATTGTAATTCTTGATTTAATTTCATTTCATTTCAAGGAAAAATCTTATTTTCGCCCGATAATATTCGATTCATGCGAAAAAAAGTACTGGCAGCAAATTGGAAAATGAATTTGAGTCTATCAGAGGCAAAAGATTTGTACGTTCAATTCGATTCTTCTCTTCCTAAATTTGAAAACTTAAACTATTACGTTTTTTCTCCAAGTATTTTTTTACATGAATTAAGTTCCAATAAAGGAAGTCTTACACTTGGTGCTCAAAATTTTTTTCCAGCGGACAAAGGTGCATTTACAGGCGAAATTTCTACCTCCCACCTACTCGACGCTCAGGTTTCATCAGTATTAATAGGACACAGTGAACGTCGAATGTTTTTTTCAGAATCAAATGAATTTTTAAAACAAAAAGTAGATTCAGCTATACAGCATGGTTTTCAAGTAGTTTTTTGCTGCGGCGAATCGCTTGAAACACGAGATAAAAACGAGCAGTTATCATTTGTAAAAAATCAATTAGAGGCTTCACTTTTTCATCTTTCAGCGAGCGAATTTTTAACCTGTGCAATTGCTTACGAACCGATTTGGGCTATTGGAACAGGGAGAACAGCTAATGAAGAACAAATTGAGGAAATGCATCATTCTATTCGACGTTGGATTTCAGAAAAATATAATTCAGAAGTTGCTGAAAGTACATCACTACTTTACGGAGGTAGTTGCAACGGAAAGAATGCGAAATCCATTTTTTCATGTCCAAATGTAGATGGAGGTCTGATTGGAGGAGCATCTCTGACGTTTGAAGCATTTATTGAAATCGCGCGTGAATTATAGATTTTGTATATTTGAATTACGTTAAATAAAATAAGTATGCTCGTACTCTCTGCCGCTGAAGTTGACCAACGTATTAAAAACAATGAATCACTTACGATAATTGATATTCGTGAACCCTATGAATTGGATGTTTGTTCTATCGGTTGTCGAAATATTCCGATGGCAAATATTGTAAATCATACAGATGAATTAATCAATTTGGAAAATCTTGTATTGATGTGTCGTTCCGGTAAAAGAGCTGAATCCGTTGCAAATTGGTTAGAATCAGATTTTCACTTTTCGAATGTAATTATTATTGAAGGTGGAATTACACAATGGAAAGAACAAGTCGATCCAAGCATCATTTTAGAGTAGAGAATTGGCAGTAATTAATTTTTCAAATTATACTTTTCTTTCTTCTTAAATTCTTTAAGTCTTGGATTAGAAACACTTTGGATATAAGGGTGATTTGGATTGCAGGTTTTAAAATCTTGATGATATTTTTCGGCTTTATAAAAAATTGTATACGGGGCAAGTTCAGTAGTAATAGACGGAAAAACCTTAGCATTTAGTAATGAATCAACAAATTCCTTTACAATTACTTTTTCCGTTTCATTCTTATAAAAAACTGCTGATCTATACTGAGTTCCAGAATCTGGCCCTTGACTATTTAATGTTGTTGGATCATGTGAATTAAAGAAAACCCGAACTAACTCCTTAAATGTAACTTTGGTTGAATCGTAGTAGATTTTCACTGTTTCAGCGTGACCAGTATTACCAGAACAAACTTCTTCATAGGTTGGATCTTTTGTTTTTCCTCCTGCGTATCCAGACTCGGCTTCGTAAACTCCATCAATTGTTTCGTAAATTGCTTCAACACACCAAAAACATCCACTCGCAAAATAGGCAGTTTGAAAGTTACTTAGATCTTTTGGTGCTGATTTTCGTTTTGAATTTTCGTTTTGTTCAATTTGTTGAGCACAGGATTGAAAAACAACTAACAAAATAGTATTTAAGAATAGAAAATAATTTCGCATGATCTTTTATTAATAAGACAATCAATTAAAAATTAAGTTCAAAGACTTTATAACTAATTGAAAAAGCGTTTAAAAATTTGTTAATTATCGCAATAACTGCCCGTTTAATCATATTAATGGTATTTCTGCTCAACTGTCAACAAAACTAGCTGTAAACCCTCGTAAATTTAATATGTGAATTTGAAAGAGGTAAAATGATACCTTGGTGGCACGAAGGATTAATTTAAATCAACAGCCATGTTTATTTCAATGACCATTTTTGCTGTACTTCTAATCGGGTTATTAGGATACGGCTTGGTTTCTAACTTTAGAGACCAATAATCGACTAGACTGGGACTGTGACGTTCTCAAGCATGATTGAAACCAATTTTGGCAAATCGTATTGACTACTCCAGCCCCAGTCTTTTTTAGCAACTGAATCATCAATCGAATTTGGCCATGAATCAGCAATTGCCTGTCTAAAATCAGAATTATAACTAATTTGAAATTCTGGTATATGCTTGTGAATTTGTGCTGCAATTTGTTGAGGTGTAAAGCTACAACCCGCAATGTTGTATGACGTTCTTACTGTCAACGTTTTTGAATCAGCATTCATTAATTCTATCGTGGCTCGAATCGCATCATCCATAAACATCATCGGAAGCTCAGTATCTTGTTTTAAAAAACAACTAAATTCTTGACCTGCTTTTGCTTTGTAAAAAATATCAACTGCGTAATCTGTAGTTCCACCACCTGGAGGTGATTTGTAGGAAATTAATCCTGGATAACGAATACTTCTAACATCAACTCCATATTTCGCATGGTAATACGCACACCAATTTTCACCAGCTAATTTAGAAATCCCATAAACCGTTGAAGGTTCCATAAATGTTAGTTGAGGAGTATTGTTTTTGGGTGTTGTTGGTCCAAAAACAGCAATTGAACTCGGCCAAAAAATTTGTTTTAAATACCCTTCTTTAGCTAAATCTAATATAGTAAATAATCCTTCCATATTAAGTTTCCAAGCAAAATCTGGATTCTTCTCTGCTGTAGCTGACAATAATGCTGCTAAAAGATAAACTTGTTCTATTTTTTGCTCGATTACATAGTTTCGAACCTCTTCTCTATTTAAAATATCTAGTTGAACATAAGGTCCATTTGCTAAAATTTCTGGACAATTCTCGCGGACATCAGACGCAATAACTGATTGATTGTCATATTTTTCACGCAGCGTTAAAACTAATTCAGTTCCAATTTGACCACATGCACCTATGATTAAAATTTTTGCCATTAATTATTCTTCAAAAAACAAAGATAAACTTTCATTCAAAACAGGCAATATCTTTCTTATTTCAATGCCATCCACTTTGCCACGTATTTCCCAAGAATATCAAATTCAAGGTTGACCTTATCTCCTATTTTTAGACTATTGAAATTAGTAAATTCATAAGTAAAAGGAATTATACATACGGAAAAATTTCCTGGATGAGAATCAACCACTGTCAAGCTTGTCCCATTTACTGCTATCGAACCTTTTTCTACTGTTAAATCATTTGTTTCATATGAAAAATGAAATTTCCAGCTACCGCCCTGATCTTCGATTGACGTACAAATTCCTACTGTATCAACATGCCCTTGAACTATGTGTCCATCCAAACGTCCATTATATTGAAGGCAGCGCTCCAAATTTACTTTAGCACCAACCTGCCAGTCTGCCAAATTTGTCCGTAATAACGTTTCTTGTATTGCTGTAACAACATAGCTTTCCTCTGTTATCGAAACAACTGTTAAACAACAACCATTGTGCGCCACGCTTTGATCAATTTTCAATTCATGAACAAAATCAGCAGAAATAGTAAAATGAATATTTTGATTTTCTTGATCAATTTTTATTACCTCACCAATTTGTTCGATTATACCTGTAAACATATTCTTTTATTTTACCATTCTTTATCTGTAATGAATACTGTTCCTTTGAACAAGGCAACGAGTTCATTATGCTGATTTTTAAGTGAAACATCATAAATACCTGTAGTTCTTCCTCTGTGTAATTCACGAGCTTCAGCAATTAAAACATCCCCTTCAGAAACCTTTTTTACATGCGAAATCGATGTTTCAATACTGACGCATTGAACTCCTCGAGAATTAGAAGCAAAAGCCAAAGCAGAATCTGCCAGTGAATAGGAAATTCCTCCGTGAGCAATTTGAAAACCATTCAACATTTCGGCCGTTATTTTTGCTTGTAAATTACAAGTGCCATTATCAATAAAATCAATTTCAATACCCAACCATTTACTAAAAGTATCGTCATTCATCATTAATTGAACAATTTCTTTTGGTGATTTCATGTAACAAAAATAACTTATTTGATTAACATCAAAGTTTACCTTTCGAAAAGGGCACTAAAACTTGAACTAACTTGAACTTAATTAATTTGATGATTGCTTTGTAACTTCGAAAAATAATTAGAAATCGCTGCATAAGAACTCCGTGAGTACTATCGATATATTCGAAAAAAAACAAGCGGAGTTTTTTTATTTATTAAAAGCAGACTCATACAATTTAATCCATTCTTCAGCTTTCATTTTGCTACACAACTCTTGAATCAAAAGGTATGGAATTTCCTTTTTAGGATTGAATCGAATGCAGCTTTTACCCATATCCAACTTTGAACCTGAAGATTTATTGTAGGAATCAACAAACCAATCCAATAAATCAGCATTGGCATAAATACCCATGTGATACAAATTGATTGAATTTTTCTGGTTAGCTAATGAGATGAATGGCAGGGGTAATTTCGGATCACAATGGTATCCCTTTGGATAAAGTGAATGAGGAACTACAAATCCAATCATTCCATAGGAAATACATTCTTCAAAATCGGAAGGAATACCTTTTCTTACAGCTTCTAAAACTTGAAGAAAAACAGATTTTCTTTCTTCCTGAACATTATCTATATAATCAGAAACGGTCATCAATAAACTTTTAATTGATCATTTTTTGACGGTTAAACTCATACAAAACAACACCAACAGAAACACTCACATTTAGTGATGATACTCCACCAGTCATTGGGATTTTTACTCTTTCATCAGCCATTCTGATTAAATCATTACTGATACCATCTTCTTCAGATCCAAAAATAAATGCTACTGAACCAGATAATTCAACAAATGGAAGTTCCTTATTAGATTTCTCTGTACAAGCAATTAATTTTACTCCAGACTGTTGAATATAAAATAATGCGTCCTTTAATTGATCAACCTTACATACTGGTAAAGAATTCAGGGCGCCTGCTGATGTTTTAATTGCATCGGCAGTAACTAAAGCAGAACCTTTTGAAGGAACTACGATGGCGTCAACTCCATTACATGCGGCAGATCGAGCTATAGCCCCAAGGTTTCGAACATCAGTAATTCTATCAAGGAAAATTAATGTAATAGTGCTTTTCTCCTCAATTTTTTTGTCTACTAATTCATTAAAATCAGCATAAGTAATTGGTGAAACAAAAGCGATTACACCCTGATGATTCGCTTGCGTTAATCTATCGAGTTTCTGAGAGGGAACAAATTGAAGCTGAAAGTCTTTCCCAGTTAAAACTTCTTTCAATTCAAAAAAAAGATCCTTGTTCATTCCTTTTTGAATGAGAATTTTATTTATTTCTCGTCCTGCACGAATTGCCTCAACTACTGAACGAACACCATAAATCAAATTTTCTTTCTCTTTGAATTCTCGATTTCGCCTATCAAAATTTCGATCTACCACTTTATTTTCCATTCTACTTTTACATTTTCACCGAGTGTTTTTGCCACCGGACAAGTTTTGCCCGCTTGGATTACTTTTATTGACGTTTTATCGTCCCAATTATTTCCACTCAAATCAATTTCTAATATTATAGTTTCTATTCGCCTCGGATTGGAAGCCATTATTTTTGTTACTTGAACTTCCGCATGATTAAATTTAATTTCGTGCTCTTGACAATAAATACCCATAATGGTCAATGCACAAGAACCAAGTGCGGTTGCCACTAAATCTGTTGGAGAAAAAAACTCTCCTTTCCCCTTATTATCAACCGGAGCATCTGTCAATAATTTTGAACCGGAAGCAATATGTTCACATTCAGTTCTTAAATTTCCTAAATAAGTAATTTTTGATGTCATTGTTTTCCTCTTTCTACAAGTTCTTGAAGACTTTTAGCCAACATTTCCTTTATTTGTTGTGTTGTCAAAACTTGAAAATTTTGAATTTCTACACCATTAATATTCGATGCAAAGCCTTGAAGTTTTTCAAAATCATTAACAAAAATTCTTTTTCTGTAGACTGCTTTTCGTTGTTCATTGTATGCTATCAATCTTATTGATACAGTAGGTCTATATTGCCTCATCCCAACGAGTGCCGCTCCCAAGGAAGTCCTCTGTACAGCATTAAACATAATACTAACACTTACATAATATTCTTTTTCATGCAGTTTAATGGCATTTCTTTTAGAACATATCGGTAATCCTCTTACAGAGGTTCCAAAATCATTTGTCACGACATTTTTTCCCTTTTTGTTTTTGCGATAAATGCACTCCGTTTGTGCTCGCAATTCTGATGATACAGTTCTTTCGATCATTTTTTTGATTGAATCAATTTCTGAATCTGACAATCTTGTAGCAATTAAATTACCATTTTGAACCACATTACCATTAACTGAAACTTGAGTAGGATGTGTTAACTTTCGGTCTATGCCAAAATAAACACTAAAAATTCCAGCCCGATCTTGGGCTTGAATAAATAATGTGGTAGAAAAATTTATACAAAAAAATGTTATAAATATAAATTTATTCATGTTAAATACTTTTGTCAAAGTTAGTAAAATAAGGCAAATGCACATTGATTTTATTCAAAAGGAATCTCTTTTTATTTAGAATCATTCTAAAATACCTTTTTTGTGGTATTGTCCAACAGAATTGCAATATTGAATTTTGCAAAATAAATTTAAAGGTATGAAGTACACATTTTCTAAATTAACTTTAGTTTTCTTCATAGTAATTGGTCAAATGTCGTTTGGTCAAAAAACGGCTGATACAATTAAACCAATGAATGAAATTTTAATTGAAGGTAAATATAAAGATTTAGAAAGACTACCAGCCTTAGAAGGTACACGAATCAATTCAGGAAAGAAAAATGAGGTCATTAATTTAATTCAATCGAGTGCGGATCTGTCTACAAACAATTATCGCCAAATTATGGCAAAAGTACCGGGAGTTTCAATTTGGGAAAATGATGGGTCTGGTATTCAAACCTCAATTGCTACTAGAGGATTAAGTCCAAATCGCTCATGGGAATTCAATGTTAGACAGAATGGATGTGATATTTCATCTGAAGCATATGGATATCCGGAAGCTTATTTTACTCCGCCAACTGAAGCATTAGAAAAGATTGAAATTATTCGCGGAGCAGCTTCTTTGCAATACGGAACTCAATTTGGTGGACTTCTGAATTATGTGACAAAAAAGAACTTTACAAATAAAGTATTTGCCTTTGAAACACAGCAAACTTTAGGTAGCTATGGATTATTCAATGCATACAATGCTATTGGAGGAAAAATGAAGAAGTTTTCATATTATGGGTATCTTCATCACAGAAGTGCTGATGGTTGGAGACAAAATAGTCAATACAGAACTACTACAGGACATTTATCACTTTCTTATGCTTTTTCTTCAAAATTCTCAATTTCTTTAGAATATACACACATGGATTATTTGAGTCAACAGCCTGGGGGATTAACAGACTCTATGTTTCAAAGAGATCCACAGCAATCAGTTCGTTCAAGAAATTGGTTAAACACACCATGGAACTCATCGGCCTTGCATATCAAGTATGATTTTGATGAAAATACAAAATTAACAGTTGATATTTTTAATACCTATGCATCAAGAAATAGTGTAGGTTTTATGAAAGATATAAATATAGCTGATTCATTGAATGGGTCGTTTTATAATTCGCGTCAAATCGACCGGGACTGGTACAACAATCTTGGAGGAGAAGCTCGGTTACTTAAACAGTATAATCTTCTAGGGCAAAAGTCAGCTCTTTCTGTTGGAACTAGGATATATCGAGGAAACACACTCAGAAAACAAGGTGGAATCGGATCCGTGAACAGTGATTTTGATTTAACAATTACCGATCAGCATACTTCATTACTTGGAAGCTTTGAGTACAAGAAAGAATTAACGTTTGAAACTATGAATGCCGCTTTTTTTGCAGAAAACTTATTTCAATTAACAGATCGATTTGCAGTTACTCCGGGAATTAGAATCGAATATATTGAAAATCGTGTTTTCGGTACTATTGACAAACCAATAATGGGTGTGGCATTGACTGTACCAAATACCGTTAGAAACGTAATACTAACAGGTATTGGAACTGAATATAAAACTACTGAAACTACAAACCTGTATGCTAATTTCAGTCGAGCCTTCCGGCCTGTAACGTTTTCAGAATTAACCCCTTCCGCAACTACAGACTCCATTGATCAAAACCTAGAGGATGCGTCAGGTTATAATATTGACTTTGGTTTTCGTGGAACTTTTTTCAATGCCTTAACTTTTGATATTGGTGCTTTTTATTTATTTTATGATAATCGAATTGGAACTATTACCAAGGATGGAAAAAATTTAAGGACTAATATTGGTGCTTCAGTAAGCCAAGGTATTGAATCGTTCGTTGAATTGGATGTTTTGAAATTAGCTGCTCTTGATAAAAAATACGGAAATTTAAAATTATTTAGCAACGTTGCTTTAATTGATGCTCGATATACGCGATGGGATGACCCAGCTGCATTAATTGATGCATCCAAAGATTTTTCTGGGAATTTTGTTGAAAATGCTCCAAGAAATATAAATCGCTTTGGACTTTCCTACAAATACAATCGTTTTTCATTTACCTATCAGTTTAACCAGGTAAGCTCTGTGTTTACAGACGCATTAAATACAGAAAAACCAAATTCAAAAGCAACAATTGGAAAATTAGATGGTTACACGCTCATGGATATTTCAGCCACCTATTTAATTAATGGAAAATACAATATCAAAGCTGGTGTAAACAACTTGACAAATGAAAAATATGCCACACGCAGATCTGGGGGATATCCCGGTCCTGGTATTTTACCGGGTAATGGAAGAACCTTCTTTGTATCAATTGGAGCAAAATTTTAAGAATTAAATTCCTTTGTCAAATCTATTTTGTATTTTCGGGTTAGTGAAAGCTTATCCCATACTGTTAATCCTATTTTTTTTCATAAATCTTGTCGTTTTTAATGATTTAAAAGCCCAAGAACGTAATGAAAATCAACTAATACAAAGCATTGCAAAATCAACTAAGGATTCCGATAAACTTCAGCTTAAATTGGAGTTATTTCAATTGTATTTAAGTTCAGATCTTGATAAGGCAAAATCAAAATTAGAGGAACTAAAGAAAAAAACAGGTAAAAAATATGGTGATGAGTCTAATTTAGTCAAGTTGGCAGAATTAAGTTATTACCTCCAATTGAAGGACTTCTCATCCTTTCAGAATATAAAAAATTCTTTATCTCTTTCAAATTTTAAATCTCTTCCATCTAAAATAGAATTCTTGAATTTAGTTGGTTCTTTCGTTAGAGAAAAGCATGACTATATTCAAGCATTATCCTATCACCGCGAGGCACTTTCCTTATCAAGGGGAAACAGAAACAACTATATGAACGCAGATATTTTACGGAATATTGCTTTAGATTATGCCTATCAAGAAAAAAAAGACAGTGCTCTTTTTTATTCAAATCGGAGTATCACAGTAGCTCGCAAAACAAATTCACAAGCTAGAATTTTGACTGAATGTTTTAATTCACAAGCACTTATCTACAAGCATTTCAATCAAATTGATATTGGAATCGCCAAAAACATACTCGCATTGGAAATAAGCCAAAATACCACTTTTTTTGAAAAAATAAGTCGCTTAAATCGTGAAATTGGCATCTCGCAATTAGACATACAAAATTGGAACGAAGCAGAGATCTATTTTAAAAACTCACTATCATTTGCAAAAAAATTAAAAGACAATTCCCAAATTGCACTCGCTTTGATCCACATGGCAGCCGTAGAGCACGGAAGAAAAAATTATTATAAATCAAAGGAACTTGCTCGGGAGGCGGAAATATACAGTTCTAAAATTGATGACCTGGAATCTATTGGTGATGTTGAAAATTTTATTGGTATTTTATACAATGACTTGGGTGATTTTAAAGAAGCTGCGATTCGTCTAAACAAGGCTCTAGTTAATTATGAAAGTATTGGTAACAGACTAAAAATCGCAAATGTATATCATCACGTTGGAAAGGTCCTTTTAGCACAAGGTAAATATGTTGAAGCTGAAAATTTCTTAAATCGATCTATTACTACCCAAAAAGGACTTCGTAAAATAGGATTAATTCATTTAAGCTATAAAGTTCTTTCAGATTTATACCTCAAAAAAAACAATGTTACTGAGGCCTTCAAATATCTTACGTTCTATGTTCAATATCTGGATAGTAATAACTTACTTCAATCCGCTAGAAGCATTGCCGAATTAAATGAAACATTCAAAACACAAGAGCAATTGCAGACAATTAATTTGCAAAGTGATTCGATTAAAAGAGCGAAAGAAAAACAAGATCTTACCAATTCAAAATTGGAAAATACGCAGCTAAGAAATCTGTATCAATTGATCACTATAATCTTCATTTTGATATTGATTGTTGCCGGTGGGCTAATTTTAAAAAATTACTGGAACCGAACAAAACTGCTGCAATTACAGAGGGAAACGGAAATGTCGCAAACACTTTTACGTTCGCAGATGAACCCTCATTTCATATTTAATGCAATGACAGTTATACAAAGCTATATTTATGAAAACGACCCTGCCAAATCCTCCAAGTTTTTGGTAAATTTCTCACGATTAATGCGTCTTATTCTCGAAAATTCTTCAAAAGAATTTATTTCACTGGAAACAGAGGTTGAAATTCTCCAAAAATATCTAACGACTCAAAAATTACGTTTTGAAGATCGATTTAATTTTGATATTACCGTTGATAATGCCTTGTCAATAAGCGATACCATGATTCCTCCAATGATAACACAACCGTTTATCGAAAATTCAATTGAACACGGCCAACTTCATACTGTGGATGGCGGTTTCATCAAAATTGTTTTTTCATCTATAAACAATATGTTACACATAGAAATTTCAGATAATGGCATCGGACGTAAAAAATCGAGTCAAAATAAAAAGAGTAAAGAGCATCACAGTATGGCAATGAAAATTACAGATGAAAGAATCTCCATATTAAATAAAAAATACCTAACCAATGGGAAATTGGAAATTTCAGATTTTGATACAAATAATGAAACAGGAACCATTGTAGATATTGAAATTCCACTTAAATTTAAAAACCAAATAACCGAAGCATGATAAAAGTTCTAGTTGTTGACGATGAAAATAAAACACGAGAGTTTATTGCAAAGCTCATTCGTTCCTTTGGTTTGGAGCTTGAAGTAATAGCCCAAGGTGAAAATGTGCAAACCGCAATAGAGGCAATACAAGAGCATAAGCCCGACTTAGTAATGTTAGATATTCAAATGCCAGACGGGACGGGATTTGATGTGTTAAAACAAATTGAAAATAAGAACTTTGAGGTAATTTTTATTACCGCTCATCAAGAATTTGCTATTAAAGCTATTAAATTTAGTGCATTAGATTACATTTTAAAACCTGTAGATCCAGAAGAACTTCGTCAAGCAATTGAGCAGGCAATTCAATCTATTAACTCTAAAAAGGATGATATACAATTTGATGCACTACATCATAATTTAGTTCCTCATCAAAAAAGAAAGTTAGTCTTAAAAACTCAAGAAAGCGTTTTTGTTGTTGAATTAGATGATATAATTCGTTGTGAGGCCGATAAAAATTATACATTTTTCTTTTTAACAAACGGAAAAAAAATATTGGTTTCTAAAACATTGAAAGATTTTGAAACTCTTTTAGCTGGACATAATTTTTTCAGAATTCAACAATCACATTTGATAAATATCAATTATGTGGAGAGGTACGATAAATTTGATGGTGGATCAGTTATCATGAAGGATGGAGCGTCTGTACCCTTGTCTCAAGCAAAGAAAGAAATGTTTTTTCAAATGTTAGAAAACCTTTAAGTAATACCTCTTAATTTGTTTAAAATCAAAGCAATAAGAAGAATTAGTATCGCAGTGTAAATAACAAATTTCACCAAGTGCCATTTGCTAATTTTTTGGGGTATTTTGTCTTTGAAATTGAATTTATACATCGACATAAAATTAGCTTTTTTTTACGTAAATCATTTTTCTCATCGGTTAAAACAAGAATTAAGTTAATTTTGAACTCAATACTAAAAGAGTAATGAAAAACATACTTGTTACCGGTGGCGCTGGGTATATTGGCTCACATACTGTTGTTGAATTGTTTAACAGTGGTTATAACCCCATAATTGTTGATGATTTCAGAAATTCTGATCCACTAATTTTAGCTGGAATTGAAAAGATAACCAACCAAAAACCACTTATTTACAAAATAGACATTTGCAATAAAGAGGCACTAACAACGATTTTTAAAGAAAATAAAATTGATGGTATTATTCATTTTGCAGCATATAAAGCAGTTGGTGAATCAGTAGCTTTTCCCTTGAAGTATTATTCTAACAATTTAGTAAGTTTAACAAATGTGCTTGAATGTATGTTAGAGTTTTCAGTTGACAAAATGGTCTTTTCATCATCTTGTACAGTTTACGGTGAACCAATTGGCCTAAAAGAAGTATCAGAAGATTCAGCAAAGGCAAAACCAAGTTCACCCTATGGGAATTCGAAATTAATTTCTGAAAATATTATTGAAGATACTTTCGCCGCTAATCATCACTTGAAAACAATTTGCCTACGGTATTTTAATCCTGTTGGAGCGCACCCTTCTGGAAACATTGGAGAACTTCCACAAGGAAAACCAAATAATTTGCTCCCTTTTGTGACTCAAACTGCCATGGGGAAACACAAAAATTTGACTGTTTTTGGAAAAGATTATCCTACAGAGGATGGCACGTGCATTCGTGATTACATACATGTCGTTGATTTGGCGAAAGCCCATGTCAAAGCGATTAATTTTTTAGAGAATACGGATCAAGGACTTAATGATGCTGTCAATATCGGAACCGGAAAAGGAACAAGTGTTTTGGAAGTTATTCAAAAGTTTGAAAAAATCAGTAACCAAAAGTTGAATTGGCAGTTTGGTGAACGTCGCTCAGGTGATGTAATTGAAATTTTTGCTAATGCAAAAAAATCGTTTGAAAAACTAAATTGGAAAGCTGAATTAACAGTTGATGATGCTATTAAAGATGCTTGGAATTGGGAACTTGCTTTAAAAAAGTTAAACTTGTGAGAAAGGTTATTATCCTTTTACTGTTTTACCCTTTTATGATATTCTGTCAAAAAGAGTATGATACTGAAATTGAAAACAACAGCCGTCCCGGAATTTTTTATTACCTTACTTGGAAAACCTCAAATAAGCCGAAACCTCGAAAATACGATCGGTTTATTTTTGATATTTATTATTCTGGAGCTTATTCACCTCAAAATATCACTAATAAATCTGCGGTTAACCTTGGTTTTTCAACAAATTTCATGAATGAATTTGTTTTAAATAAAAAAAATACAGTTTCAATTGGAACAGGTATCGGATTATCAACTTCTAAAGTTAATTTAAGTTCAAATCTTCTATTAGGACATGACAATAGCATAATATGCTTTCCTTCAACAACTTCAGATTACAAAAAAAACAGCCTAAATGGTTTTAATGTAAACGTTCCTGTTGAATTCAGATTCAAAACTAAAGGATGGAGTCATTATAAAATTCATATTGGTGGTCGAATAGGATATCTATTTAGATTACGCGAGAAATATTTTTACGAGGATTCTGATCGCAATTATAGAACATCTTTGAAAAGCGCCGCAGAACAATTTACCTACTCAATACACACCCGAATTGGTATTAGAAATTATTCTATCTATGCTTCGTATAATTTAAATCCGCTTTTTAAACATAGTGAAAGTCCAAAAATGAACTGGTTTCAACTTGGATGTAGCATTTCTCTTTTCTGATGGAACTTATTGATACACATGCTCATTTTTACGCATCTGAATTTGATTCTGATCGATTAGAAGGAATTCAGCGTGCCAAAGAAAATCACTTAACAAAAATACTCTTACCGAATATTGATTTGGATAGTATTAATCCATTATTTGATTTGTGCAAAAGTCATCCAACGCTATTTTATCCTATGTTAGGGCTTCATCCCAGTTATGTCAAAGAAGATTGGGAATTTCAATTACGCACAATTGAGAAAAAGATTGAAGAGAATTCCATTATCGCTATTGGTGAAATAGGCATGGATTTATATTGGGATAAAACGTTCATTGAAGAACAAAAAAAAGCCTTTTCTCTTCAAATTGATTGGGCAATTGAACGTCAACTTCCCATTGTCATTCACGCTAGAGAAAGCTTCCTGGAAATTTTTGAAATACTTGATGCAAAAAATTGTTCTGAGCTTAGTGGTGTTTTTCATTGCTTCACCGGAAGTGAACTTGAAGTTCAAAAAATACTTTCATACGGAAATTTTTATTTTGGAATCGGTGGTGTGATTACTTACAAAAATTCACCTTTACCTGAAGTGGTCAAAACAATTCCGCTTTCAAAAATTATAATTGAAACAGATGCACCGTACCTACCTCCTACTCCATTTCGGGGAAAAAGAAATGAACCGAGTTATATAATTCATGTAGCTGAAAAATTAGTCGGCATTTTCGAAATTGGCATCGATGAAATAGCCAAAATAACGACAGAAAACGCGAATAAATTATTTCGCTTAAAAGCGTAAATTCAAACCAAGAAAAACTAAGGGTAAATTGCGTTGAGATTCAGTTTCCTTCAAAAAATAACCTGAAAGAAGATTATCACGGAGAACTTTTGCTTCAGTTCTCAAAAAAAGATTTTCTGAAAGAACATACTTTAAACCCAAACTAAGGCCAGAACAGTTAAACCCTTGAACATTGGCTTGTGAAATTTGAATATTCGATGGATCTACGAAATGTTCAATTCTACCATTTAAAAAAAGTTCATTTTTGATTTTATATCCAAGACCTACGTTGAATTGACCCCAAAAGTATGCTGAAGATGAACGGTATTGCATTCCAGCATATAAGCAACTAAATATTTTATATTTGGACGATGTATAGATCCAACTTACATCAGAAAATACTCGATATCCAAAATCAGGTTGACTGTCAGATTTTTCATTCCCTTGATAGGTAGTCCAACTGAGATAATTTTTTCCATCCGTAATCTCTAACTGTGTTCCCAGTGAAGGGATTTTCCGCTGAAACTCTAACTTTTGCCAACCATTCAAAATAAAGGTAGTTAAACTTAACTTTTCATTGAGCCTTCGTTTGTATCGTATTCCTAATAAATAATATGGTACATATTCAGGTGCAATACTTCGCGTATACATAGGTTGTTCCCAACTCTTTGCAAACTCATACGTATATGGCGAAGACATAACTCCAATATCTATCCATTCATCTTTTTTCTTAAAAGGCTTTAGCCCCACATACCCTTCGTAAATCCATCGTAAATTCTTGTTTTCAGCAGCATAATTAGCATTCATATAGGATCCAAAGGCTGGACTAATTTGAAAACGAATATTTTTTGTTGGTTGATAGCTAATTTCAAGCAAGGCTAAATTTATTGAAGTACTATTCAAACGATTGTGAGAAACATAAACTGGAACTATTTCTTGATCGAAATTAGCCAATTGCGTTCCCAAATAATAATCAACACCTCCGTGAATCTGAAAAGTAGAATCAAACTTAGTTGTTTGTCCAAAAATTTTGACAAAGAAAATCAAATAGAGAACAAATAGAATTCTCCGAAACATCTATAAATGTTTGAACAGTCGTTTGAAAAATTGAATCTTACCATGTTCTTCATATGATAGAAAAAACACACCGTTTTGATTAAATAATAACTCAACTGAATCATTATTATTAAAAGTG
The DNA here is from genome assembly GCA_044237035.1 of Crocinitomicaceae bacterium. Lineage (GTDB taxonomy): Bacteria > Bacteroidota > Bacteroidia > Flavobacteriales_D > Crocinitomicaceae > UBA952. Next base: position 5,984 of record JBIIFU010000037.1, on the reverse strand, counting down.
AATGAATAAGGAATTGATTTTCCTTCTGTAGAAGTTAATTTAACTGATTTAATATCAAAGTTTAATGGAAGTGAAGAAAGCTCAATTGAACCTGTAGGTAAAAGCGAAATTTTTAAATCATTTATCTTATTGTTATATAATAATGTAGTTTCAACAATTACGAATTGTGTGACTGTATCTGAACCACAAACGCCTGAACCAATTAATTCAGCTAAATACGTTCCATTAAACATATATTGGTGAACAGGATTTTGCTCATAAGAAAAAGTATCATCACCAAAATACCAAATTAAGTCTTGAGTATAATAACTTGATGATGAAGTAAATTGAAATTCATTTGCTCCTGTTGTAGAATTGTAGGTAAAATCAACTTGAACTAAAGAATCAAAATGGGTTAATTTCCAAGTTGGAATACTATCTAAAACTGTTAATGCAGCTGCTTCTTGAAGAATTAACGCCGTTGAAGCATCTAAACTTCCTGAGTAAGTTGCGCCCACAGGACTTTTTTGATAAATAGAACTATAAAAAACACATGCTGAAAGATAAGTTCCGGCAAAACTAGGGTGAGAACCATCCGCCGAAAATAAATTAATCGTTGGGTGATTATCAATAACATATTTCCAAGCCGGACCAGAAGGAGAAACACTTGCCTTTGAGGAGTCAGCGATTCTTAGATAAGCGTCACGTAATCTTTTATTCATTTTATTGAAAGTATTAATTGAGTCCCATTGCGGATCTCCAACTTGACGTCCCCAGGTCATGAAATACTGAACTTGGGAACAAGGAGCATTGGCATAAACAGAATCAGATAACCTAACTGCATAAGGTAATGTCGAGCTATTTACTTGTCCGTATGGAAAGCTAGGCTCTTGACTTTGACCTTGTAAAACCACAAAATCCCACGGTTTTGAATGTATCTTCTGAAATGTAACGAGATCATTTACATGACTTTGAAAAGTAAATCCTCCGTTAGTTTTAGAATCTACTGTTGCAATATCTCCTTTAGATTGAGTTAAATTCTTAAAGACCGTTGGAAGATCGTTCGTTGAAACGTAACTGTTACCAATAAATAGAATTGAAAGGCTATCTTGACTAAAAATGGAAATAGAACAAAATAGTGAAGAAAATAATAGAATTGTTTTCAAGGCGTTTTTATTGTAAATTTAACGGAGATTTTCAAGTATGCGAAATTTTCTAACTCTTTTTATTATTCTATCATTCAAAATTAGTTTTGGACAATTTTCATTCAATTTTTCTGACAGTATTGAAGTCACTAAAAATGGAGTACCGCTTTCATTAGCATGGTCAGGAGGACTGAATTACAGCCAATTTTCTGAAATTGATTACGACTACGACGGTTATATGGACTTATTGGTGTTTGATAGAAGTAATGATCAAATTAGACTTTTTGAGAATCGTTTGGTAAATGGCAATCGCATGTATGTTTTCAATCCAAATGGCCATACCCTTTTCCCAACAGATTTGCGCTACCGCTTAGCAGCTATTGATTACAACCAAGATGGAAAAAATGATTTATTTGCCTATGGAATTGGTGGCGTTAAGGTATATAAAAACACGGGTAATAGTACAACTGGACTTCAATGGACTGTTTCTAAAAACTTGTTATATTCTGACAATTGGGGAACAATGCTCAACTTATACGTTAGTTCAGCTGATATTCCTGCAATTGTTGATGTTGACCTTGATGGTGACATCGATATTCTAACTTATCACATAAGCGGTGAATATTTGCAATATCATAAAAATTTAAGTCAAGAAACATATGGACATTCAGATTCATTGATGTTTGAACTCAAAAATGAATGTTGGGGGGGATTTCGGGAAGATGTAAATTCAAATAGCGTTTTTTTAAATGATCAAACTGCTCCTTGTCAAGGAGGAAATGTTCCAAATCCACAATTAAAACCAAACGAAACTGAAAAAGCTCATGCCGGCTCAACGGTTTTGGCACTTGATATGGATGGAAATGGTGTTAAAGATTTACTTCTCGGAGATGTAGCGTACCCGTCAATAAACTTTCTAACGAATGGAGGAACAACTGTAAATTCTAATTCTTTGATGATTAGTGCTAATCCGAATTTTCCTGCCAATTCCACTCCTGTTTCCATGCAATTATTTCCCGCAGCCTTTTGGGTGGATGTAGATTTTGATTCAAAAAAGGATCTTCTCGTTGCACCGAATGCAAAAAACGTTTCAGAAAATGAAACCAGTGTACTGAAATACAAGAACACAATATCGAATACAAATCCAAATTTTGTATTTGAAACAAAAGCTTTTCTTCAAGAAGACATGATCGAACATGGAACGGGTTCAATCCCTGTTTTAACAGATCTTGATAATGATGGCTTAGTAGATTTATTTGTAGCTAACTATTTTTCGTATAAACCAACACTGACAAAAGAAAGTAGAATTGCCTATTATAAAAACACAGGAAGCACTAACAATCCAGTTTTTACTTTCATTGACAATGACTTTCTTAATCTTTCTCAATCAGGTTTAGGTTTGCGACTGGTTCCTAGCTTTGGTGATTTAAACAACGATGGTAAGAAAGACATAATTCTTGGTCTTGAAAACGGTACTCTTTGTTATTTGCAAAATACAACATCAGGATCTATTCCTACATTTTCAACTCCGATAACAAACTACCAAGATCATATAGGACAAACGATTAATGTTGGTCAATTTGCTACCCCTCAATTATTTGACTTAAATCTGGATGGAAAACTCGATTTGATTATTGGCAAAAAAACAGGTGAAATACTTTATTATCAAAATAAGGGAACTTTGACAACTCCCAGTTTTGAATTAATCAATTCAAATCTTGGTAATGTAGATGTCTCATCGTCAATTTCTCCCGACGGGTTTGCAGTTCCACATTTTTTCAGGAATTTAGACACCACTTATTTGATGGTTGGTTCCCTGGAAGGCGCCATCTTTTTTTACGACTCAATCGATGAGAATTTAGCATCAGGAACTGGTTTTAGAACTATATCTTCAAACTTTTTAAATCAAGATAAAAACATTGGCGGATATAGTGCTTGCGCAGTTGGTGATTTAGATAACGATTCAAACTTAGATTTAATTATTGGTCAAGATTTAGGAGGTTTATTTTTCTTAGAACATGATTCGCTGAGCAATTTAGGACTTATGAATCCATTTTTCACTTTGCCAGAAATTCATATTTATCCCAATCCAGCCTATGATAGAATTACAATTACTTCTGACATAGATTTAAATAACCTTGAAATTCTTGTTTATTCGAGCACGGGAAAATTAGTAGATAAAAAAATCGGTAAAATGAAAACTATTGATTTTTCAATTACGGATTATACTAATGGAATGTATTTCATACAAATCCCTGAATTTGGGTACTCGACTAAATTTATAAAGCAATAAAAAAGCCCTCCATTCGGAAGGCTTCAATATGTAATTCAAAAAATATTTTATTTAGCAGCAGATGTAAAATTCTTTTTCTCACGAATTCTTGCTGACTTACCTGTTCTTTCTCTGAAGTAAAAGATTCTAGCACGACGTACAGATCCTCTTTTAACAATAGTAATTGAATCAATAAAAGGTGAGTTCACTGGAATAATTCTCTCAACTCCAACATTACCTGACATTTTACGAATGGTAAAAGTTTCAGTTGCTCCATTTCCTCTGCGTTGAATTACAACACCTTGAAATTGCTGGATACGTTCTTTGTTACCTTCCTTAATTTTGTACGAAACGATAACTGTATCTCCAGCTCCAAACTTAGGTAGATTGTTTGATTCAACTAGTTCGTTTTCAATTTGTTTTACTAAATCCATGACATTAATGATTAAATTACCCTTCTCTAAGGGGGTGCAATATTACTAATTTTCAGTGAGGAAACAAAATTATATGAAATATTTTTAAGGAAAAAGTTTAATTTAGATTGCGGCATAATTTTTACTATCTCGAAATCTTTTAATTAGTATGAAGATGAAAATATGGCTTATTATTTCATTTCTAACATTTATTCAAATTTCCTTTTCGCAAAATACAAATGGAAATGAAAATCAGGAAGAAATATTTTTAGTTAATCCTGATGTTCCTGCATCTTTTCCTGGAGGTGAAAGTGAGCTAAAGAAATTCATAATAGAAAACCTAAAATATCCGGATACTTGTATCACTTTGGAAGCAAAAGGGCGTGTATTCTTGAAATTTGTGGTAGAACTAGATGGAAGCATTACGAATATTGAAGTTGAAAATAATTTAACAGGATGTGATCAATTTGCAACAGCCTGTATGGAACTTTTAAGTTCGATGCCAAAGTGGGAACCAGGAGGAACTTTAGATAAAAAAGAGCGCGACTTTGAACCGATGCGTATAACCTGTAGATTACCCATTCTATATAATCCCACAAGGCACTAAAAATGGATACATTTAAAATGATATTTCTAGTCTCAACATTACTTTTAACATTTAATTCCTATTCTCAAAATGACAATGAGAAAGAAATAGAGTTTGGGACAATAATCTTTGATTTTGAACCAGAATTTCCAGGGGGATCTGATAGTTTAAAAAATTTCTTATTAGCCAATACAAAGTATCCAGATACTTGCATTTCATTAAATTCAAAAGGTAAAGTTCTTATGCAATTTTGTATTGAGCCTGATGGAAGTATCACTAATATTAAGGCTTATAAAAACAACACTGGCTGTGATCAATTTTCGATGGAATGCATTCGAGTAATTAGTAAGATGCCTAAATGGTTACCTCCTGAGGAAGATGGTCTAAAGAAGCGATCAATTGTACGTCTTCCTTTTAATTTTAAAAACGATTAATTGTACTAAATTTACTTTCAGATGCGGAATTATTTACTAATATTTTTCTTACTGCTCATGCATTTTGAAACATTCTCTCAAAAGACGGATGATCAAATGTCTAGGGAAGATAGTGTTGTCGAATTTCCAGATGTGGAACCTTCTTATCCCGGTGGTGAATTAGAACTTCAAAAATTTATTGCAAAAAATTTAAATTTTCCGGTAGATTGTTTAGACAGCAATTTTTATGGACGAATTGAAATGATATTCATTGTTGAAAAAGATGGCAGTATTTCAACGATTCAAATAAATGAAAATAAATCAGGTTGTGTCCAGTTGGTCGAGGAAGCTACCAGATTTTTAATGTTAATGCCCAAATGGAATCCAGGGGAAGTTGAAGGCGTAAAAAAACGAGTGCTTGTTAGACTTCCTTTTAATATTTGTTTTAGATAAAATTGAATGGGAAAATTTTAGATTAATTTAATTAATTCAGTACCTAAAATTACTATTCCCATTACCAATACAAACCACCCAAAAATCACTTTTAATTTGTCACCAGCAATTTTACGCGACAGTCTCACACCTAGTATCATTCCCAATAAAGCAAAAAATAAAATAGAAATTATCAATTCAATATTAAAGTTTGAATAATCTTTCACGGCTAAAAGACCAATTAAGGCGTTTAACACGATGATTAATAAGGATGTTCCAACAGCCTTTTTCATTGGAATTTGACAAACTTTAACCAAAACTGGAATAATTAAAAATCCACCTCCGATACCAATAACTCCAGTAATAAAACCTGTAATTGAGCCTTGATAAATTAATTTAAATGAGGAAAATGTAGGTTCTCGAATTTCATTATTTTTTTTCCGAATCATTGAATAAGCTGAAATCAAGAGTATCAAGCTAAAGAAAAGTAACAGAATAAAATCTCTTTTTACTTCTAGAGAAGATGTTAAGGTAAACTCCACTGGAATCAAAGGAACCAAAAAGTATTTTGTCAGAAAGACAGTAATTATTGAAGGAATACCAAATGATAAAACTGATTTACAATCTATATTTCTATCTTTAACATACGGGGTAATTCCAATCAAACTTGTAAAACCTACGATAATTAGGGAATAAGATGCAGCAAGAAGTGGATCAATAGAAAAAAAATAAACTAAGAGCGGA
>JBIIFU010000012.1:0-68662 GCA_044237035.1 Crocinitomicaceae bacterium | reverse complement strand
CCTTGCTGTTCTTGCGATCCGTCACCAAAAATGGTTTCCATTTTAATTCCGTCATCCATATACATAAATGCACCAGCTTCAGCTATTGCCGTTTCTTGAGGATCAAGCTCTATTTCAACATATTGCATTTCCTCTCCCTTGATAAAATAGTCGATTTCGTGATTTTTTCTCATAGTTTAATTATTAACATGACAAATATAAGACAAGTAAATATCTTTAACTTACTCATCCTTTAAATATGAATAAATAATTTTTGAACCATTAATCAATGTGATGTGAACCAAAAACAAACCTTTTTCATTGGTAATTAGTTTAATTTGATCTTCTAGATATTCCACTTCTTGTTTACGACCAGTCAAATCATAAATCTCAAATTCTTTAATTTCTACTTGAGATAAATTAAAGGAAAATGTTCCATTTCCTGGATTTGGAAAAATAGTAAAATAACTGCTTTGCTCCTCTACTCCTAGATCATTAATAACAATGCAATCCGATGTGTCAGAACATCCATTTGCCAAAGTAACAATTACAGCGTATTCTCCATTTATTGGCGGAGTATATTCAACAGAGGTCGCCCCCGGAATAATTGTTAATGAAGGACAGAGCAACCATTGATACAAAGCGTTGGGCTGTAATGATGTAATTTGACCGTTCAAAAATTCTAAACCGGTTGATGGAGAAGGCAGTACAGTTACGTTTTGAGTTGTCGTATCACATCCTTGACTATTACATGCAATTAGTGTAATAACATATTGCCCAGGAAGATTGAAACAAAGTGGTTGGGGATTTTCTAGATTGGATGAATTTCCGTTTCCAAAATCCCAAAAATAGGTCGATGCATCGGAACTCGTATTCGTAAATGTAAAACAATAATTTTGACAAAGCTCACTTGCATTAACATTAAAACCTGCCTGAGGAACAGGTGGAATAGTTGTAGATATCTTTAAATTATTAATTGCAAGTGATGGATCTGTTCCTGCTCCATCATTGCTGTTTGTCCAGTTAAATCCTATTCTCAAAGTAGAGCTGTTTTCACAACTAACAGGTAATGGAATTGACAAATGTGTCCACAATCCTTGTCCGTTTGCACACGTAGCAGCAGGAGTTATTGTTTGAAGATTCGTCCATGTTGTGCCACCATCTGTGCTATATACAACGGTTCCAAAATCATCATTTGCTTGTCCAATACCAATGTAATCAAACTCAACACTCAAATTTTGAGAATTTAAAGTACTAATATTTGAAGCAAAAACAGCACGTTTGTTGGTTGTTGCAGAGATAAATCCTAATCCACCATCACCAGCATTATAGGTTGCACCGGTTCCCACACACCATGTTCCTTGACAACCAACATGTAAGGTTTTATTTCCATTTCCCGCAACTCCGCAGCCTCCAGCAGCCACACCTCCTTCGGCATCAGAAATCACCCATAGATTTGCATCAATATCATTTTGTCCAGTAGAAATATTGAGAGTCCACTCAGCAGAATTTTCAAAATCATTTTGCCAAATTGTTGTTTGTGCATCTCCATTATTTACAATCAAAAAGAACAGCGCTGCTAGGAAATAATATTTTTTCATAGAATTTTCTTGTGAAGATAAAAAAAATGATAGTTACTTTTACCATGCGAATAAATTTAATTTCAAGCATTTATGAAAAAATGGTGTTTCATAATTTTCATGTTTTCTCTAAAAATGGTTCTTGCTCAAGAAATAATTGGTACTTGGCATGGATTATTGGATGTAGGTCAAAAGCTTCGTTTGGATATCCATATTTCTAAAAATGGTGATGCATACAGCGGTAAATTAGACAGTCCCGATCAAGGAGCAAAGGACATTCCTGCAACGAAAGTGGAATTTAGCAATAACACATTAGTTTTTGAAGTAAAAAATATGGGAGTAAGTTATTCGGGTAATCTTAAGTTAGATTCAATTGACGGCACCTTCAAACAGGGAAGTTTTAGCACAAAAATGCTTCTGACGCGCACGGACGTTGTGATTAAAAAAACGAATAGACCTCAAGAACCAAAAGGTCCATTTGAATATTTAGAAGAGGAAGTTTCATTTGAAAATAAGGTCGAAAAATTCAATTTATCTGGTACATTAACCTATCCCAAGGGAGAAGGTCCATTTCCTGCTGTTGTTTTAGTTAGTGGTAGTGGCGCTCAAGATAGAAATGAAGAGATTTTCGAACACAAGCCTTTTTGGGTAATTGCCGATTATTTAACTAATCAAGGATTTGCTGTTTTACGCTATGATGATCGTGGCACGGCCAAATCTAAAGGAAATTTTAAAACGGCAACATCAGTTGAATTAGCTCAAGATGCAGAAAGCGCATTTGATTTTTTGAAAACAAACTCTAAAATTAATTCGTCCAAAATTTGTGTGGCTGGTCACAGCGAAGGAGCCATGATTGCTGGAATGCTAGCAGCAAGAAGAAAAGATATACACTCCATAATTTCATTGGCAGGACCGGGAATTAAAGGTGGGGAGTTGCTCTTATTACAACAGTATTTAATTAATAAAGCAAATGCTGTTCCTGATAAGGTAAACAGAGCAATGCAACGACATAATAGAGAAATATACACTATCGTACATAAACAAGAAAACTTGAATGAAGCAAGGCCGATTTTGGAGAAAAAAATCAGAAAAACATTTAATAAAACGAAAGATAGCGAGCTAGAAGGTTCTCAATCCAAGGAGCCGCTAATTCAAGAATCAATAAATGCTATTTGTAATCCTTGGATGTTTTATTTTATCAAATACAATCCAAAAACCGATTTAGAAAAAGTAACTTGTCATGTTTTGGCATTGAATGGAAGTAAGGATTTACAAGTTCCGCCAAAAGAAAATCTAGGTGCCATGAAGAAGTTTATTCCAAAATCAGATAAATCTCATGTTTTTAAAGAATTACCAAACTTAAATCATTTATTACAAGAATGTGAAACAGGAAATCTAACAGAATATAGAACCATAGAACAAACCATTCAACCTGATGTATTAAAAATTATGGGAGATTGGCTCAAATCAATCCAAAGCAACTAAAATGGGAAAAGCCTTAGCATTGGATTTTGGATTGAAACGAACAGGACTTGCCCTTTCTGATGAATCTCGGATTTTTGCATTTGGCCATAGTACAGTAGAAAGCAAGGATTTGGTTTCCGTTCTTAAATTATTAATTCCAAATGAAAAAGTATCTACTATTGTCTTAGGAAAACCAAAGCGTTTAGATAATAGCTTGTTTGAGATAAATCAAAATATTGATCTTTTGATTGAAGCATTGAAAAAAGAGTTTCCTTCTTGTGAAATTGTTCAAATTGACGAGCGATTCACTTCAAAAATGGCTTCACAGGTGATTTCTCAATCTGGAAAAAGCAAAAAAGAACGTCAAGATAAAAGCTTAATAGATAAAGTGAGTGCGACCTTAATTTTGCAATCTTATTTAGAACAAGGGAAGTAAACAGTTTTAGTTACTTAAATCTTGTTTACCTTCTTCGTTTTAATGCTACCGTCTTTCATTTTTACCTGAATTAGGTAAGAACCTGTCGATAACTCGTTTTCTAATTCTAGTTGAATCTTATTTCCTGAAACAGCCTTTCTTAGAAATTCTTTTCCTGCGATATCCGTAAGTATGATTTCCGTCGCTTCTAACTGATTCAGATTTATTTGAATGGAATTAGTGAATGGATTAGGATAAACCTCTATGTCTTTAATCACAGACCACTCAACTCCAACATTTCCAATACAAAACTGGATGCTTGTTTGGTCTCCAAAATCTGCCTGTGCTTCTGTAATTTGACCTAATGTATCTCCGTTAAACACTATTGAAACGCTTCCATCTTGTCCACACCAAAAACCTCCAAGAACGCCATCGCCATAGCTATCCATAATGTAATAGTTATAGCAACCATCATTCAAACACCAAGGATCTGTAGCCACAGGACCTGGTTGATCATCCGGATATCCTGAACCTGCGTAAATTGCCATTGAAGTCTCGTTTTGTAATTCCCACGTTGTTTCTGAACCATAACAATCTAGAGCTAAATTCAATTGAACTGATTGACCTCCAATTACCACATTAAATGAAGAACTAACTGAATTGTTGTTATTATTTTCATCTGTAAGTCCAGCATTTGGGTTAGAAACTGACGCCGAAAAAGTATGTGCACCAGCAGTTAAGGTTGCTGTTGGAAGGGTAACCGAGGTAGATTGCCACTGCGCTAGATTTCCTGTCCAATTAAAGGTTAAATTCTGATTTCCATCAAATCCATAAATAATATCTGCGGTTGTTAAGGCATCGGAACCATTGTTTTGGACAGTCACTTGAGGCGTTACTTGTGCTCCACAAAATGTCCCCGAAACGCCTTGAGGATTAGTTACACCTGGATCAACTGCCACTGGTGTAGCATTTGATGGATCATATCCGTCGATAAATTCAGCACCTGAGTTATTCGGATCCAACCAAAATTTTAGTTGATTGGTACTGTTAGAATTAGCAGGTTCCCAAGAGCTATGAACACGACCGTAATAATCCGGTGAACTTAAATTTGAACACGAAGCACCTCCACCCCATAATTGACCGATAATACGGTGATTTTGATCAAACAAAGGCGAACCCGATGAACCTCCTTCAGTAGTTGTATTTCGATCCCATTCCACGGTCCAAGTTGAATTTGCCTCGGTAGATCCCATTCCCTGACTCGAAATCGCAGGTGCATCGTCGAATGCGATTTTCTTTATGTCTCCTGAAGGGTGATGAATCGAAACGGTTGAAGTAGGTGGAGAATCAGCGTTATTCCAACCAGCGAAATAAGGATTATAATTTAACGGCACTGTATTTCCTTGTAATCCTCCAGTAATTTCTACCAAACAAAAGTCAGATGGCGTTCTTCTTGATCTCAAAACTGCCCCACTCAATGACTGAAACGAAGGTGATGCCGCGGGATTGTTGCAATCAGCTGCTTGCCAATTGAAACGGAAAATCCAATTTGTCGGATCTGAATAACAATGATTAGCAGTTAAAACATACGGTTTTCCATCATTCAAGGTGTTGTTAATCAGTGCTCCAGAACAAAATCCATTACTTCCCGAAACCAACATAATAGCACTGTTGCGTTCTTGTTGCCACAGTAAACCATCAGTGCAATTCACATTCATATTACATGCACCCGAACCACCAAATGCCTTTTCTTGAAATTCATCTGCTGTTCTATACCCATGGGTAACCGTGGATACTTCAATATTCCCGATTGAATTATCTTTTCTAACAAAATATTCTATAATTACAGTACTCCCAGGTACTAATTCAGTTCCCAGTTGACCTTTGTATATATGTTCTTGACTAAACTTACCTAAAATAAAATCTCTTTTTTCATTAAAAATGAACAGTTCATTTCCTTCTGGAATTTCTGAATTTGTAAATGTTAGATTAACCGTAAGCGCTTGTTCACAAGTAAGTTTTAAAAACCAAATACGGTCACCGTTTTGAAGGTCAAACCAAGTGCCTGAATTTGATAAATTCAATGTGGTGAAATTATTAATCCCAAAACGCCACGGTGCCGCACCTGTGTGATCGGTCATTGCATCTTCCGAGCGCAAAGATTCTAAATTGGGTGTTGAGAACGTGCGTTGATCAATATTCTTATACAACTGCTCGTATTTAAAACTCTTTGGAACTCCTCCATTTCCTTGTTTCTGACCTAATACAAGAACCGTAATAATTGAGAATAGAATGGTAAACTTTATTTTCATCTTCTAGCTTTTTAATCTTTTGATACTACAGCCTTTAGGCGAAGTAGATTTTGTTTTTATTTTCTTTTCGTTGGAATACGCATCAATGGCATTCAACAAATAAGGAATATCTTTTTTTCTTTTATCTTCAAATGAATTATCAATTGAACCAGTATAGATTAACTTTAAATTTCGATCAAAAAAGAATATGTGAGGGGTCGTTTTTGCGCCAAAAGCATTCGCTAACTCTGAGCCTTTATCTAAAACATAAGACATAGAAAATCCTTTGTCAGATTTTCGTTGTATCATATCAGCCATTGATTCTCCCCCATCTCGTTTTGCTTCGTTTGAATTAACCAAAACCACATTGATATTTGCTGCTGATGCCTTTTGATAAATTGAATTATACGAATTTTCCCATCCGCCAAAAGTTCCATCGTTAAATCCAACAACGAAAGGACATGTATTTGAAGTAAATATAACTATCAAACCTTCTTTTTTTAGAGCATTCAATGTGAGTAATTCACCAGTTGTTGAAGCCAATTGATGATCTCGCAAAGGAGCATCTTGACCAACTGTCAAAGTTGTAAACTGGCCAAACGAAAGTTGTGTAATAATTAAAAAGAGCAAGAAAATGGATGCTTTCATAGTTTATAAATGTTAAGAGCTAATTTACGATTTTATTTTGCGAATAAACAATCCCAATTTATAAAAATCAAACATCCACAACGTAAAAAACCCACTTTTTAGAAAAATCATTACGCAAGAACTTGTTATTCTGTAAGTTAAATCAATAAAACTAATTAATTTTTGTTGCTTCATTTTCTCATAAAAACGAATGAGCTTAATTTCTTGAATTTCAGGAAATTGTTCAACCTTTAAATAAATTTGAACTAAGTTACCTACTGCATTCTCTGTTTTTTTTACAAACACTTTATTTGAATCTAAATGTTTGTTTAATACAGGATTTTCGAGATGTTGAATTGTATGTTTTTGTCGGGCAAGCTGAATTCCAAAAAGCGTGTCTTCGTGACCATACCCCATAAGTTTTTCATCAAACTGAGTTTCAGAAAATAATCTTTTACGAATTAAGAAATTATTGGTTTTAAATCCCAAATTACCTGCTTCTCTTTTTTCAGCAGGTTTACTTTCTCGTAAAATGCTGTATTTCCAACGTAATAAATGCGATCTTTTGGGTTTTTCTTTCTGATATACGCTACCACCAACGAGCACATCAGGATTGTTTTTTTCAATAAAATCAACGTAATCAGTTAAATAGCATTTAGAAATAACTTCAGAGTCGCCATCAATAAAGAGAAGAAATTCACCTTTAGCATATTTCAAAAATAAATTCCGAATTTTAGATCGTCCTATATTTTGTGGTAATTGAACAAAACGACAGAAATCTATTATCGAATTATTTTTTAACTTCCAATCATGATCTGAACAATCGTCAATAACGATAATCTCTATTTTATTTTCGAGGTTTTTAACTTGCTCAAAAACACTGTTGACTAAAGAATTAGCGTCTGAATTAAATATGGGAATACAAACAGATATCAGTGGTAAATCTGACACCTTTATTCACTTATTACAGAATCAACCCAACCTTTACCCCAGGAATCTTTTTCTTCATCAGACCAAAGTTTAGGGAAGAAAATACGTTTTTGAAAACGAGGTGGTAAATATTTTTGCCAATTGGTTCCTCCCGTAGCTGCTATATCAGAAGAATCTTTTGCGAGGTAACGAACAGCTGACTTATAATGCGCAAGCGGCCAGTTTATATTGACGTTTACATCGTGTTGCTTTAAAATATCAATTACCTGCTGATCTTTTTGATCATTCTCCGATAGTTTCGAATAAACTTGCCATAAATTTTTCTCTACGCAATTTTTCCCAGTACGGATAAACTCTTCTTTGTATCGATGCTCAAATTGAGTTAAAGTAAGTGTTTTTTTACCTGTTTTTAATTCTGTTGCGCCTTCTTTCCAGTAAATGTGTTCAAATAACTTTTCAATATCTTTCTCACCTGACATTTGCCCTCGAACATCTTTATGAACCAAATTAATAAAATCAGTAGAGTAAATTTCTATTAGGCGATATTGCGCTGATTGAAAGCCACTAGCAGGTAATAGCGACATGCGAAATTTCAAAAATTGCTGTTGCTCCATGCCATCAACCATAATTTCAAAACTATCCACAAGTGCTTCAAAGTAACGATTAATTCGCTTTACTCTATCCACAAAAAACACTTTGTCAATTGGAGATTTATCACCAATTTGTTCAAATTCTCTCAACGCTAATTTGAAATATAACTCAGTAATTTGATGATACATGATAAAAACAACCTCATCGGGATAAGAAGTTTTTGGTTTCTGGATACTTAACAATGTATCGAGTTCTATGTAATCCCAATATTTTGTTACATCAGCATGTAAAAGCCCATCTAAGTATGAGTTTAAATCTTGACCAAGAGCTGCGTATTTATCACTTAATTGTTCAAGTTTGGATTGAATTTCCGGAGTAATTTCCATCTAAAGTCAGTTTTTGCCGAAATTAATAAAAAAAGTTAACCTTTAAATTTTTAGGCCTTATTTAATCTAAATTTGAAGAAGTATTAAATACAATAATGATTACTTACGACCCAAAAAACTGGATTCAACTCATTTTTGCTCTTAAAAAAAGTGACACTTTTCGAATGTTGTGGAAAGAGTTAATTTACATCGCTTTACTTTCTACAGTAATCACTTTTCTTGAAATTACTTTTTTTCCACAAGCTCAAGCATTAAACAGCTTAATTTCAGTATATTCACTCCTTGGTTTCGTGATTTCCTTATTACTTGTCTTTCGCACTAATACAGCCTATGACCGTTGGTGGGAGGGCCGAAAAATTTGGGGACAATTAATTAATGATAGCAGAAATCTCTCCATCAAACTTTCTAGTTTTCAATTAACCCCTGATGAACGCGTATTCTTTGCAAGGATGATTCCAAATTTTGCATTTGCTAGTAAGGAACATTTAAGACAAGGTGTTGATTTGACTTTATTGGAACTAACTGATGAAGAAATGATAAAATTCGCATCAAAAAGTCACATACCAGTCTATGTAATGCAACTTATTACTCAAAAGATTGAATTGATTAAAAAGGAGATGCGAATTACCAATGAGGATTATTTGGTGTTGAGTAAAAATATTAATTCTTTAATTGACGGAATTGGTGCTTGTGAAAGAATTAAAGCGACTCCCATTCCATTTTCTTACAGTATGTTTATTAAAAAATTCATCTTTATTTATGTGATCTCCTTACCTCTTGCTTTTGTAAATATATTTGAATACTGGGCGGCTTTCATTTCTACATTCGTGTTTTATGCATTAGTAAGTATGGAAGTTCTGGCCGAGGAAATTGAGGATCCATTTGGAGAGGACGATAATGATTTACCTACGGATAACATTGCCGATAAAATTAAACAAAACTGTCAGGAGGTACTTGAAGTTAACTAATTAATCCATATTATACTTTTACATTTTAATAAAACGTTTAATTTCATTAAATTCGCAGACCGAAATACGAAAAAACAATACGATTCGTTTGAACTTCATGAGTAACCAAGAGCACATCGATAAAAATAATATTCCGAAACACATTGCGATCATTATGGATGGCAATGGTCGGTGGGCTAAACAACAAGGTCAAGATCGCTTATTTGGTCATGCATCGGGTGTTGAATCAGTTCGTGCTACCATAAAAGCCGCAAGAGAATTTGGGGTTGAATACCTGACCTTGTATGCTTTTTCTACAGAAAATTGGAATCGGCCAAAAGAAGAAGTAGATGCTCTTATGGATTTATTGGTGCAATCTATTGCAAATGAGGTGGATGAATTACATGAAAATGAAATTCGATTGATAACTATCGGTGATGAATCAAAATTACCTGAAGATTGTCAAAAAAGCTTAAATTGGGCTAAAGAAAAGACACAAAAGAATAAATCCCTTACCTTGATTTTAGCTTTAAATTATAGTGCGCGGTGGGAAATTATTCGAGCACTTAAAGAAATAGCTATTGAAATTGAAAATAAGGAATTAAAGGCCGCTGATATAAACGAAGAAATATTTGAAAACTTTTTGTCCACCAAAGACATTCCAGATCCGGAATTGCTTATTCGAACAAGTGGAGAAAACAGAATTAGTAATTTCCTTTTATGGCAAATTGCCTACACTGAATTTCATTTTACAAATGTCTTTTGGCCAGAATTTAGACGTGAGCACTTCGTTCAAGCCCTATCCGATTATCAAAATCGTGAACGTAGATTTGGCCTAGTCTCAGAACAAATACAAGAATGAGTATGACGAAACTAATTCTTTTTATTGTTTTTGGGACAATACTATTGACAGGTTACTCTCAGAAGGTAATTACAGTAGGAGATACAAGTTCTCGTTTCGATTTCATTTCCCCAAAAGAATATGAAATTGGAGCTATTCGAGTTCAAGGTGCTGATAACTTTGATCATCAAGGCATTCGGTTAATTTCAGGGTTGCGAGTTGGAGAAAAAATCAAAATTCCTGGCGAACCAATAACCAACGCTATCAAAAACCTTTGGAAAGAAGAAATTTTCTCAGATATCCAAATTGAAGTTGAGAAAGAACTTTCTGGAGTTGTTTATTTAGTGATAAAATTAGCGCCAAGACCTAAGCTTTCTCGTTTTATGTTTAGTGGTATCAATCGCAGAGATGCAGATAAAATCAGAGAAGAAATTGCACTTTTTTCAGGGAAAACTATTACGGAAAATTTAGTTTTTCAGACAAACAATAAAATTCGAGGGTACTTTCGTGAAAAAGGGTTTTATGGAGTTGATGTTGCGATAGTTAGAGAAAAAGATACCTTAATAAATAACGCAGAACTTTTCAGAATTAATATTACCAAAGGTCCAAAAATAGGAATTAAGAAAATAATCATTGATGGGAATACAGCAATTCCCAATTGGAAACTAAAATGGGCGATGAAAGACACCAAACAACGTGGCATTTTAACCATTTTTAATCGATCTAAATATACGCAGTCTTCCTTTGATAAAGACAAAGAACTTCTGTTGGCAAAATTCAACAAAGTGGGACTTCGAGATGCCGCAATCACTCATGATACGGTGTATAAATTAGATGGCAAGAATTTAATTGTCCAAATTAAAATCAATGAAGGATCGAAATACTATTTCGGAGATATTGAATGGATCGGAAACACAAAATATAGATCTAGTTATCTTGATACAGTGTTGGGTATAAAAAAGGGTGATTTATTCAATAATACATTACTTCAAACTCGCCTTAACGGAAGCCCTGAAGGTAGAGATATTTCATCTCTTTACATGGACAGAGGTCATTTGTTTTTTAATGTATTTCCTGTTGAGACGAATGTAACCAACAATCAAATTAATTATCAAATAAGAATTATTGAAGGAAAAGAGGCTCGAAATGGAACAATTACCGTTCGCGGGAATACCAAAACGAGTGATCATGTAATTATTCGAGAAATCAGGACAAAACCAGGTGATTTGTTTAACAAGGCAGATATTATGAGAACCCAACGAGAATTGTCTCAATTAGGTTTTTTCAACGACCAAGCTTTTCAAGTAAATCCGATGCCTAATCCTGAAAAAGGAACGGTTGACATTGAATATGTAGTTGAGGAAAAATCATCAGATCAAATTGAGCTTTCTGGTGGATATGGTGGAGCCGGGGCAAATACAGGACCTCGTATTATCGGAACCTTAGGACTGACATTTAATAATTTCTCAACAAAAAAAATCTTCAAAAAAGAAGCATGGTCACCTCTTCCGGGTGGAGACGGTCAGCGTCTGTCAATTCGTGCACAATCAAATGGAACATTCTTTCAGAGCTATACTTTTTCATTTACTGAACCTTGGCTTGGGGGTAAAAAGCCGACATCCTTATCCTATTGGATAAACCATACCGCCATCTCCAATGGAAGATTTTTACGGAGTAATCCTTCTTATTCAGGAGTAGGAATTTCGGGTACAGGGCTTTCTATGCAAAAAAGATTGAAGTGGCCAGATGATTATTTCATGAATTCGTATGAACTTAGTTATCAGTATTATGATGTCTTAAATTATAGCGTATTCCCAAATCTTACAAAAGGTTATGCCAATGATATTGCATTCAAATATTCCATACAACGAAGTTCAGTTAGCGCCCCAATTTATCCGCAAAGTGGATCCAATTTTAATTTATCTTTAAAAGGAAGTTTGCCTTATTCACTATTTGAAGATCGAGACTATACAAATTCAACCTCCCAAGAACGATATAAATATTTGGAATATTTCAAAATCAAATTTACTGGTGAATGGTATTTGCCATTATCACCCGATAAAAAACTAGTCCTTATGCCTCGATTTGGATTTGGATTCATGGGGGCTTACAATAAATCTAAAGGAATCACACCTTTTGATAGGTTTACAATGGGAGGAAGCGGTTTAACAGGAATTGGGCAAATTGGTGGTCGAGAAATCATTGCATTGAGAGGATATGAAGATCAAACAATATCAAGTTTTGGTGGAGATCCAATCATTGCGAAATATACGTTGGAATTGCGATATCCAATATCTTTAAATCCGTCAGCAACTTTTTATGCAATGGTTTTTGCTGAGGCCGGTAATACATTTCCTAATTTCCAAAAGTTTAATCCATTTAATGTTAAGAAAACAGCAGGCGTTGGTATTCGGGTATTCTTACCTATGTTCGGAATGCTTGGTTTAGATTATGGTTTAGGGTTTGATAAATTGGATTATTGGTCTGAAGGATTTGGTAAAGCATCCGATTCTTCAATAAGTACGAAAGGGTTTTATCCTAAGCTAACGTTCACAATTGGAATGAATTTAGGTGAATTATAGATTTAAATAGTTGAAATATGAAAACTGGAAAATGGTTTATGTTTTTGTTCGTTATGTTTGGCACATACTTTGCCATTGGACAAAAATATGCGTATATTGATTCAGATTACATTTTGAAAAAAATGCCTGAATACCAAGATTCAAAAGAGAAATTGGATAAATTAGCAGATCGATGGACAAAAGAAATTGATGAGTTGTATGAAACTCTTAAAACAAAAAAGGATAATTTTGCCAAAGAAGAAGTTTTACTTCCAGAAGAAGAAAAGAACAAACGTTCTGAGGAGATAAAAAAACTTGAACAAGATGCTGTGAAAGTGCAGACTTCGCACTTTGGAGTGAATGGAGATTATTTTCAAAAAAGACAGGAATTAATCAAACCCATTCAAGACAAAGTTTTTGAAGCTATGCAAAAAGTAGCTCAAAAAAAAGGATATTCTTTTGTTTTTGATAAATCAAATCAAAGCAATTTGGTTTATGCAGAGACAAAGTTTGACTTAAGTAATGATGTTTTAAAAGAAATGGGTATATCAATTAAATAAAAAATAAAAAATGAAAAAAACACTTTCAATCGTAGCTTTATTATTCGTGACAAACCTTGCTATTTCTCAATCTAAAGTAGCGCATGTAGATTCTCAAAAACTTCTTGACACAATGCCTTCAAGAGAATTAGCTTTGAAAGAAATTAAAGATATTGAAGATGAGTTCAAAGCAGAGCTTCAGAGTATGTACGAAGAGTACGAAAAAACGCGTGCTAAATTAGAGGCAGAAAGAAGTTCTTTGTCACCTACCATCATAAAATCTCGTGAAACAAATTTAATGGGATTGGGTCAGCGAATTCAAGAGAGAGAACAAACGATTCAAAATGAATTACAAATAAGAGCTCAAGAATTAAACCAACCAATTTTTGAACGTGTTAAACAAGCGGTTGAAATCGTTGCTGATAGAAAGAAATTAAATTATGTTATTGATGGTTCTAATATGCTTTATACAAAAGGTGGAATGGATATAACATCAGAAGTAGTAGTTGAACTTCTTAAATTAGACGCTGCTGCAATTAATAAAAAATAAAAACTATGAAGATTTTTTTAGCAATACCACTTCTTTTTCTTGCCATTTCTTGTGGAGCACAGAAAGAGAGTGCTTCCAAAAATTCAAACGAAGGATTGGAATGGCATACTGATATGAATAAAGCAATTGCCATTTCTCAAAAAGAAAACAAACCCATGATGTTGTTTTTCACTGGTAGCGATTGGTGTGGCTGGTGTATTCGACTTCAAAAGGAAGTTTTTTTAACGGAGACATTCACGAAGTGGGCGAAAGAAAACGTTATTCTGGTTGAATTAGATTTTCCAAAAAGCAAAACTCAAACAGACGCTATCAAACAACAAAACAATCAATTGCAACAGACTTTTGCGGTACAAGGATATCCAACGGTATTTTTTGTGAATGCGAAAAAAACAGAGAAAGACAAATACGATTTATCTTCACTTGGAAAGACGGGATATGTTGCCGGTGGTCCAGATAAATGGATTGAAGGTGCAAATGCAATGATTCAGCAGAAATAAAAAGTTAATTAAGTCTTTATTTCTACGAAAAACTGGAAGACTTATTTGTTGATTTTCAGTTTCCGCATTTTTTCCATAGCGTCTTTGATATGAACAACAGGTTCAATAACCAGTCGTAACTTATCATTTTGTTGAGCTAATCGATAACCCTGCGGATTATTTTGAATGGTATTTAATAAATAGGTGAAGATTTCAGTTTCGTAAAATGTTGACTGCGGATTGGAAATAAAATATCCCACTAATTTTTGGGATTTTATAACAATCCTCTCCATTCCTAATTCCTGGGCTAACCATCTCAATTGAAACGAGATAAGTAATTCTTTAACTTCTCTTGGTAAAGGACCAAAACGATCTACTAATCGGGTAGAAAATTGGGTTAACTCTTCTTCTGATTTTAGATTATCTAATTCCTGATATAAACTCAAGCGCTCGGCTACATTATTTACATAATCATCCGGGATACGAACCTCTTGATCGGTTTCAAAAACACAATCATTCACGTAATTCTGAAAACTATCAGTTTCTCTTTCGTCAAATAAATCTTTAAACTCGTTTTCTCGCAGCTCTTGCATTGCTTCATTCAGAATTTTCTGATACATCTCAAAACCAATTTCTGAAATAAATCCACTTTGCTCTCCGCCCAGCAAGTTCCCTGCTCCTCGAATATCCAAATCTTTCATGGCGATGTTAAATCCAGAACCTAAATCTGAGAATTGAACCAAAGCCTCCAAACGTTTCCTTGCTTCCGATGTCAGAATGCTAAATTTCGGTGAAATCAAATAACAAAACGCTTTTTTGTTACTTCTTCCAACACGTCCACGCAGCTGATGCAAATCACTCAAACCAAATTGGTGAGCATCATTAATAATAATCGTATTCGCATTAGAAATGTCAATTCCAGATTCAATAATCGTTGTAGCAATCAAAACGTCATAGGTTCCTTCAATGAAATCCATCATTACCTTTTCCAAATCCTTACCCTCCATTTGTCCGTGACCAATTCCAATGCGAATTCCAGGACAAAGACGTTGAATCATTCCAGCAATTTCACGAATATTTGATAATCGATTATTTACAAAAAATACTTGACCTCCCCTACTTACTTCGTAAGAAATGGCATCGCGAATGGCTTCTTCATTAAATGAAATTATTTCAGTCAAAACGGGTTGTCGATTAGGAGGAGGTGTATTTATTATACTCAAATCACGCGCTCCCATTAATGAAAACTGCAAAGTACGAGGAATTGGAGTTGCTGTAAGCGTTAAAGTATCAACCGTAGCTCGCAACGTTTTTAGTTTGTCTTTGACCGATACGCCAAACTTTTGCTCTTCATCAATAATCATCAAACCCAAATCTTTGAATTTGACCCGATCCGCAGCCAAAGCATGAGTACCAATCAAAATATCGATTTCACCACTTGCTACTTTTTTTAGCGTTTCAGTTGTTTGTTTGGTCGATTTAAAACGATTAATATAATCAACTGAGCAAGGAAAATCCTTCAAGCGTTCTTTAAAACTTCGAAAATGTTGCATGGAAAGTATGGTAGTTGGAACCAATACCGCCACTTGTTTTGAATCTGCAACAGCTTTAAATGCTGCTCGGATGGCAATTTCAGTTTTACCGAAGCCAACATCACCACAAACCAAACGATCCATGGGTGTTGCAGACTCCATATCTTGTTTGAATGCCGCGGTTGCTTTTGCTTGATCAGGAGTATCTTCATACATAAAAGAAACCTCCAATTCATTTTGAAGATAGGAATCTGGTGAAAATGCAAATCCAGGTTGGCTTTTTCTTTTAGCATACAATTGAATCAAATCAAATGCAAGTTCTTTGATTTTTTTCTTCGTTTTATTTTTAAGCGTTGTCCAAGTTTGCGTTCCCAATTTATTCATTTTAGGAACTGTTCCGTCTTTTCCGGTAAATTTAGAAATGCGATGAAGTGAGTGAATTCCAACGTATAAAACATCACCATCTTTATAGACTAAACGAATTGCCTCTTGAGGCTTTCCGTTCACGTCAATAGTTTCAAGTCCAGAAAATTGACCAATTCCATGATCAATGTGTGTTACGTAATCACCTTTTTGAAGATTATAAATTTCTTTGAGCGTAAGGGCTTGTTTCGCTTGCTGAAATCCTTCTTTTAAACGAAAACGATGGTATCTTTCAAAGATTTGATGGTCAGTATAACAAACGAGTTTTAATGAAGGAGCTATGAACCCCTCGTGAAGTGACAAATTCATTGAGACAAACTGAACATCTTGATTTATATCCTGAAAAATCTGATGTAATCGTTCAATCTGTTTAGGTTGATTGGAAAAAATAAGATTTGTAAAAATTAGCCTTGATCGCTCTACCAAATCGGTTGATAACAAATCAAAGTTCTTATTAAAACTGGGCTGCGGAATGAAATCAAATTCAAAAAGTTTAGTTGACTCAAAGTATTTTTTAGTCCCCCATTCTATGGTTCTCAATTCACTTATTTCGCTAATCGCCACAGATGCATTTAGATACAATTCATTTGGAAGACCAAATTTTACTGTTGAATCCATTGAGCTATGAATTCCAACTGCTTTATCATATTCCTTTTTGAGTACATCTTGAATTTGTTCAGTGTCAGTTAACCAAACAATTGCGTCTTTGCCAATAAAATTGAAAAAGGAACTTACTCCTTGTTGAATAAGATTTCCCTGAATATTCGGGACGATAAAGAAATACTGATGTGTTTTCTCTGATAATTGAGTTGCAGGATCAAAAGTTCGAATCGAATCAACCTCATCGCCAAAAAACTCAATGCGAAAGGGTAAATCGTGCGAATATGAAAAAACATCTACTATTCCACCTCGAATCGAAAATTGGCCCGGCTCATATACAAAATCAACCCGATCAAAATTATATTCCAATAAGAGTTCATTTAAAAAATCTATGGAATACGAACTCGAAACCTGAACTTTTAGGGTATTTTCAATTAATTTTCTTTGGGTGGGTATTTTTTCAAATAATGCCTGCGGATAGGTGATAATCCAGCTGTTTGATCCCTGACTTATTCTTTCTAGAACTTCGGCTCGTGCGACTACATTTGCATTATCTGTTTGTTCTAATTGATAAGGAACTTTGTATGACGCAGGATAAAATAAAATACGTTTATTATCCGGATAAAGCCCTTGAAGGTCATTGAGGAAATAAGCAGCCTCTTCTTTGTCGTTCAAAATAAAAACATGGTTTCCCGGAACTTGATCTGCTGTTGCAGCGGCGCAAATACTTCGTGAAGACCCCACCAATCCTTTCCAATGAATTCGATTAATCTTATTTCCTAGGGCGTGTGCTGTTTCCTCTACCGGTTGAAATGCCCGAAAAAAATCTAAAAAGTTCTTGACCTCCATATTTAAGTCTGCTAAATTATTGAAAAAGTATGGTGTAGAAATAGAAAAATAAAATTCATTTCTCAATATTTTTTGCAGCAAGGTCAAAGTAGAAAATGAAGAAAATACAATGTTAGTGTTGGAGATTTTAGTTTTTATTGTATCTTTGCATCCCCGTTTTGGGATTTAATTTAAAAATTTAGCTATATGTACGCAATTGTAGAGATAGCAGGGCAGCAGTTCAAAGTGCAAAAAGATCAAAAGATTTTTGTACATCGTTTAGCAGCAGAAAGTGGAGCAAAAGTTTCTTTTGATCGCGTTTTGTTGGTTGATAATGATGGGAAAATCCAAGTTGGCGCCCCAGCTATAGCAGGAGCAGTAGTTTCTGCAGAAGTGAATGATCACGTAAAAGGAGACAAAGTAATTGTTTTCAAGAAAAAACGTCGTAAAGGGTATAAAAAGAAAAATGGTCATCGCCAATCTTTTACAAGCATTACGATTAAAGACATTAAAGTAAATTAATTAAAAGTTTAAATCATGGCACATAAGAAAGGAGTCGGTAGTTCTAAGAACGGACGTGAGTCACACAGCAAACGCTTAGGTGTAAAAATATTTGGTGGACAAGCTGCGATAGCAGGAAATATCATTGTTCGTCAAAGAGGAACAACTCATCACCCAGGAAATAATGTTGGAATTGGTAAAGACCACACATTATTCGCTCTTGTTGACGGAGTAGTTGAATTTAGAAAAAAGAAAGACAATCGTTCATTTGTATCAGTAACTCCATTAGAAGTAACTGAAGCATAATTGAAGGTATGATATTATCGAAACCGCCCAAAAGGCGGTTTTTTTATACTCAATTTTTTCTGTTATTAAAAGGGAATTATCAATACATTAACATTTTTCTCTTTTTGTTTGAAGCTCAAACTTTGTTCGTATATTTGAAATTCAATGATTCGTAGCATTTATTTGGCGGTTTCACTTCTTTTGTCTGGCCAATTGACCGCACAAGTGGTAGATAATTTTTCAGACGGCAACTTTACCAATAATCCAACCTGGTCTGGGACAACTGCAGATTTTATTGTGAATTCCTCACAGCAATTACAACTTAATAATACTGTTGCAGCAACTTCATACTTAACGACCCCACACAACTTATCTGACCTCAACAGCAAAGAATGGCGAATATGGGTTAAACAAAGTTTTTCTTCATCTTCAAGTAATTTTGGAAGAGTTTATTTAACCGCAGACAACTCCGATTTATCCTTAGTTCAAAATGGTTATTGCCTTCAGTTTGGTGAAGCAAATGCGTTTGATGCCATTCGATTATACAAACTCGAGGGTGGAATTTCAACTCAATTGTGTGCCGGAATCGATGGTCAAATTGCAAATAGTTTTAATGTAACTATTAAGGTAAAACGGGATGCTGTTGGTAATTGGAGTTTGTTTGCAGATTTATCAGGGGGCCAAAATTTTATCTTGCAGGGAACAGCCTTTGATCCAAGTTCATTGACAGGGACACATTTTGGAATTTTAGATGTTTATACTTCAAGCAATGCAAATAAATTTTTCTATGATGATATATACATTGGAAATGAAATAATTGATAATCTGCCTCCCATTTTAAATTCGGCTACTGCAATTTCTTCCACCCAGGTTGATGTTCTATTCAACGAATCTTTAGACCAAACAAGTGCACAGAATGTTTTAAACTATTCCTTGATTCCAACTATTTCAATTTCTTCTGCAACAATCGACCCTCTAAATACAGCACTAGTTCACTTAACAACCGCCACAGGATTCACCAACGGAACAATATATTCATTATCCTCAACTAATGTATCTGATATTTCAAATAATGTCTCCGGAAATCAAAGCACTACCTTTCAATATTTGGTTGCTGATTCAGTGCTACTCGGCGATGTAATAATCAATGAATTTTTTCCAGATCCAACACCGGTTATAGGTTTACCAGAGGTGGAGTTCATAGAAATTTTTAACAAAAGCAATAAGATTTTTAACCTAAATGGATGGAAAATTGGAGACGCATCCTCTGATGGAACAATTTCTGGTTCCTGGTTGCTTCCTGGAGAATATAAAGTGCTAACTGCTACAGCAAATATTCCTCTTTACACTTCTACAACTGCAGTTGGTGTAACAAGTTTTCCAAGTTTAAATAATGCAGGAGATGATGTTGTTTTAAAAGACAATTTTGGTCAAATAATCGACAAAATATCTTACACGGATGACTGGTATCGAGATGAAATAAAACAAGATGGGGGGTATTCATTAGAATTAATAAATCCCAATGATCCCTGCTCAGATAGTGACAACTGGATGGCATCAACATGGATTTTGGGTGGCACACCTGGAAGTGTAAATTCCGTTTATAGTAATATCCCTGACACAATGGCTCCATCAATTTCGCTTGCTTTAGCATTAGCTCCGAATTTCTTAGAGTTACAATTCGATGAAGGAATGGATTCTTCTTCTTTAGCCAATGCCTTGTTTTCATTCAATCCCAACTTAACGATTCAAAATACGTTTATTCAAGGGAGTTATCCGAAAGGTTTGACTATTCAGTTCAACGAAAACTTGTTTGGTTCGCAATTATATTCGTTTACTTTAGGTCCAATTTCCGATTGTTGGTTGAATTCAACAGAGCAAAACGGGACTTTCATTTTACCCGAAACAGCTCAAAAAGCAGATGTGATAATCAACGAAATTCTTCAGAATCCATTAACAGGTGGTCAAGATTGGATTGAATTGTACAATAATTCTGACAAAGTAATAAACCTAAAAGATTGGCAATTAGCAAATTTCGACAATGATACAATCAGTAATTTTAAAACAATTTTAGGTAATTATTTGCTTCAACCGAATGATTATGTGGTTTTAGGTAAAGATTCAACCTTTGTAAAGCAAAACTATCCGTTTTCAATCCCTGGTAAATTTTTATTTAGTGAATTACCAAGTTACAATAACGATTCGGGAACTGTTTATTTAATTAATAACTTTGAAATCATTGATAAAGTTTCTTACCTGGATGAATGGCATTTTGATTTATTAGATAATACAGATGGCGTTTCATTAGAACGAATTGACCCAAATGGATCATCGGATAGTAAATTCAATTGGCATTCTGCCGCTGAAGATGTAGGATTTGCAACTCCAGGAAGAAAAAATTCACAATACCGACCTGCCGTTTCAAATGGAGAAATCACATTCACTGAAGACATTTTTTCTCCCGACAATGATGGATATCAAGATATTCTTCAAGTAACTTATAATTTAACAAATTCAGGATTACTGGGTAAAGCTCAAATTTTTGATGATCGTGGGCGACTTGTTCGAACAATATTTACCAATGAATTAGTAGGTTCTTCAGGAACATTTTCTTGGGATGGCACTACCGATCAGCAAGTTAAGGCAAGTATTGGTATTTACGTTCTAGTGTTTGAAGTGTTTTCAACAGATGGAGGTGTATTTTTTGCAAAACAAAAAGCCTTTACCCTTGCTGGTAAGCTGTAATTTTGTGAAAAAATTATATGAAACGAATTATATTTTTAGTGGTTTTATCTATTTCAACTGTTTCTAAAAGTCAGTCTTACAAAATGGCTATTGGATTGAAGGGTGGTTATCCTTCAATTGGCGGTTTAAATTTTAAAAAAATGCTATCAAAAAGCACTGCTGCAGAAATTTCTATAGGTGGATATGAAGGTGGATTGGTTACTTCGGGATTATTTGAGATTCAAAAACCACTCCCAGAAACCGCCGGATTATTTTGGTATTTAGGGTTTGGGCCTACATTTGGCTCCAGTAATAATTCACTTTTACTAACCGCAAATGGTGTTTTAGGTGTGGACTATAAATTTCAGGACTTACCTTTAAATATCGCCATAGATACCGGGCCAGTAATGCAATTAATTGGAAAGAAAAATTTATTCTCATGGGGCGGAGGATTAGCGGTTCGTTACACTTTAAAATAATCCCGTGTATTATCCCGGTTCCGCAGGATGGATTGAAAAATATCTCGATTTAATTGATAAAAATCAAATTCAATTAATCAATAAAAATGATTCTACATTAATTGAACTTTCGCGGAAATCTGGGCTAATTTATGGGGTTGCCGTTGAATCAATTTTCAGCACTGAAACATTACAAGTGAATTGGACTTCAAAGGATAAATTGAAAAATCTATTCTTTGAAACTTTGCTCTGGACACATTGGGAGAATTCAGGCTTTAAATTTGAAAAAGAGCTCTTTATCGCTGATCTAGCAGCGTATTATTCGTCTATTAAAGTAAAAAATTCATTTGACTTTTTATCCTTTTTTAAAAAAGAGTCAGCTATTTCCTCTATTGAATCAGCTATTGAAGAGCGTTTAGAATTGGATAAACGTATCTTAGAAACTCGTATTTGGCTCAGTACACTAAATAACGCTTTTGTTTTTATAGATGTTATTCTTTTCAAAGAGTTCTTAAATAATAAGCAGATTAGACCTATTCAAACGTTAACAGAAAGGACAATGCATTGTTTTATTGCAGCTGTTCACTCAGATAAAGAATCAACAGAAATTGAAGAAAAACTATTCAGTTTTTACCTTGCAAGTGCGCGATTAGAAAAAGAAACAGATGACGCACTTGAACATCTATTTCAAAATCCAATCTCAGAACATATCTCAGAACATATTTCTAATGAATCCGAGGATTTTAAGGGTTTTTTAATTTATTTCTCCGCATTCGTAATAGCTTGTAAAAATCAAGTTAGTAATGAAGAAAAATCGTTCCTAGTGAGTCTTTGTAATACATTGAATATTCCTACGGATTTATCAGAAATCGCACTCGCTTATACAACTGCATTTATTTTAGAAAATGAAAATCTAATACCTTATTTAGGGACTTCAACAGAAATTCTTTTTTCCAACCTTTCTAAACGCTGGGGCAAAATTCTGTTGAGAAATAAAGATAAACTTATTTTGGAGATTCAGCAGAGTAAAGAACTCATGTTTTTGCTGGCAAAATCAACCCAAAAGGAATTAACAAAGGAAGAAAAAGAAGTTGTAAAAAACCAACTCATGGACATCATGCGATCCATGCCTTCTTTAGCTATTTTTTTAATACCTGGTGGTTCACTATTACTTCCGATTTTTTTGAAAATTATCCCCGGTTTAATGCCGACCGCATTTAGGGATAATGAGTTAACCAAAAACAACTGAAAAGGTTGAAATGTTGTTAATAATTATATGCTAAACCATTAGGTTTTATTTGACTTTCCTACTCCCCTTTTCTATCTTTGCATGTAATCATTTTTAATACAAAAGAACACAAAAATTATGAGCGAAGAGGAAATCGACAGAAGTAATTATTCAGCAGATAATATTCAGGTTTTAGAGGGTTTAGAGGCGGTTCGAAAAAGACCGGCAATGTATATTGGTGATGTTGGTGTTAAAGGGCTTCATCATTTGGTATATGAAGTTGTTGATAACTCCATTGATGAGGCATTAGCAGGTCATTGCGACACAATTAATGTTTTTATAAATGAAGACAATTCAATAACAGTTAAAGATAACGGTCGTGGAATTCCTACGGCGATGCATACTAAGGAGAAAAAGTCGGCGCTAGAAGTAGTAATGACCGTATTGCATGCTGGAGGTAAATTTGATAAGGATACCTACAAGGTTTCTGGTGGGCTTCACGGTGTAGGTGTTTCATGTGTAAATGCATTATCTATTGCATTGAAAGCGACTGTTCGCAGAGAAGGAAAAATTTTCCAACAAGAATATAGCATTGGTAAACCATTGTACGATGTGAAGGTGGTCGGAGAATCACAAGAAACTGGTACGGAGGTTACTTTCAAGCCAGATGGAACTATCTTTGAATCAACTGAGTATAACTTTGACACCTTAGCTGCGCGTATGCGTGAGTTGGCGTTTCTGAATAAAGGAATTACGATTACACTAACAGATTTGCGTATTCAGGATGAAAATGGTGAGTCACCTTTGACTACCTATCATTCTGAAGGAGGATTGAAGGAATTTGCACAATACTTAGATCGAAACAGAGAAGCACTTATCTCAGATGTGATTTATTTCGAGGGAGAAAGAGAAAATATTCCGGTAGAGGTGGCGTTAACTTATAATACATCCTATACCGAAAACATTCAGGCGTATGTAAATAACATTAACACCCATGAGGGAGGAACGCATTTGTCCGGTTTCCGTCGTGGATTAACAAACACACTTAAAAAATACGCTACTGATTCAGGTATTTTAGCAAAAGAAAAAATCGAAATTGACGGTGACGATTTTCGTGAAGGATTAACCGCAGTTGTTTCAGTTAAAGTACAAGAGCCTCAGTTTGAGGGTCAAACAAAAACAAAGCTTGGAAATAGAGAAGTAACTGCACCTGTAAGTCAGGCTGTTTCTGAAATGTTATCTGCCTATTTGGAGGAGCATCCAGCCGAGGCGAAACTAATTGTTGAAAAAGTAATCTTAGCTGCTCGTGCCCGACATGCTGCGAGAAAAGCACGAGAAATGGTACAGCGTAAAAATGTATTAACTGGGTCTGGATTACCAGGAAAATTGGCTGATTGTTCCGAAAAAGATCCTGCAGCATGTGAGATTTACTTTGTCGAGGGAGACTCTGCGGGTGGCACAGCTAAACAAGGGAGAGATCGTCATTTTCAAGCGATTATGCCTCTTCGAGGTAAAATCTTGAATGTAGAGAAAGCTATGCATCATAAGATTTTTGAAAACGAAGAAATCAAAAATATTTATACAGCTTTAGGAGTAAGAATTGGAACTGAAGAGGATTCAAAAGCATTGAATTTAGAAAAACTTCGCTACCATAAAATCATAATCATGTGTGATGCCGACGTGGATGGTTCTCATATCGAAACGTTGATATTGACATTCTTCTTCCGTTTCATGAAGGAATTAATTGAAAATGGTTACATATACATTGCCACCCCTCCACTTTATCAAGTGAAAAAGGGTGCTAAATCTGAATATGCATGGAACGAAGATATGCGTGATAGACTCATCCAAGAAATGAAAGGCGCTGGTAACGAATCTTCAGTTAACGTTCAGCGATACAAAGGTTTGGGTGAGATGAACGCAGATCAATTATGGGAAACAACCATGAATCCTGAGAAGCGAACTTTGCGTCAAGTAACGATTGAAAATGCAGCAGAATGCGACCAAATTTTCTCGATGTTAATGGGTGATGATGTACCGCCTCGAAGAGAATTTATTGAGAAAAATGCAAAATATGCAAAAATTGATGCTTAACTAGAATTAAATTATTGCCAACCATAATTGTATTTAATTATTAATTCTTAAACTGATTTAAAATTCAAACAAAATGCAAGTTCCAGTAACGGTTTATACCGAAATGACTCCTAACCCAACAACCATGAAGTTTGTTGCGAATAAATACTTACTTGTTTCAGGAGAATCGGTTGAATTTAAAACTGGATCAGATGCCAAAGGATATTCACCATTAGCTGAAGAACTTTTCAAATTCCCATTTGTGAAAGGGGTTTTTATTGCCGCCAATTTTGTTACTATTACAAAAACCGATAATGTTCCATGGGATTTTATTACCATGGAATTAAGAGAATTTGTAAAATCTTGGATAGCCGATGGAAAAGACGTACTTGTTCAAATGCCCCCTGCAATTCCTCAATCTGAAGTGTCAAATGAAAGCAGAAAGGAATTTGAGCCGCATGAAATTGATGATTCAATTCGAAATTTATTGGATGAATACGTAAGACCCGCTGTTGAAAATGACGGGGGCGCTATTGATTATCGCGGCTTTGATAATGGGGTCGTAACCGTTGTTTTAAAGGGTTCCTGTTCTGGTTGTCCCTCATCAACAGCCACACTAAAAGGAGGAATAGAAAATTTACTCAAGCAAAATTTAAGTGAAGTTAAGGAAGTTGTCGCAGAAAATGGCTAAACTGTAGTTGTGATTAGAAGCATTATCTATTTGATATTGATCTGTTTGTTTGCCTCTTGCTCACAAAAACCAGCATCTGATAGTCCTTCTGCACTTGGCGGAAAAGCGTATGGCGGATCTTTTAGATTTATGTCCTTGGAAAAAGTTAGCGCCTTATTTCCAATGCAATCAGCGGATATTTACTCTCAACGAATTAATACACAAATTTACGAGTCTTTATTTAGCGAGTCAGCTGATAATCAGTCAGTTGTTACACATTTAATCGAATCTTACTCAAAATCAGCCAATGGATTATTATTTACTTTCAATCTAAAAAGAGGTATTAAATTCCATGAAGATGCTTGCTTTGAGGATAAAACACGTGAATTAACCGCTAAAGATGTTGCCTTTGTACTTCAATTTGCTTGCTCTAAATCACAGCTAAATCATCTCTCACATTTACTTGTATCAAAAATAGTTGGTTCAGAAGAATACTATAATAAGGCAAGTAAAACGTTAGCTGGAATAAGAATAATTGATTCTCATAAGTTTTCAATTACCCTAACTCAACCATTTACAAATTTTGAAAAACTACTTTCGCACCCAGGCCTTGGAATTTTTCCTGAAGAAGCCCTAAAAAAATATGGAAATAAAATTTTAAACCATCCTGTTGGTACCGGACCATTTGTTTTAGATAAAATGAATAAGAATGGTATTTCATTAAAGCGAAATAACAATTACTGGCGTAAAGATAATTCGGGAAACAAATTGCCGTTTTTAGACCGTATTGAAATGACCTACGGTAAAGATAAAAATAGTGAACTCAAGGCCTTTCAAAATAATGAAATAGACATTATCCTAAACGTCCCTACTGAAAATGTCACCAATCTTTTTGGATCCTTAAATGAAGCTCAAAAAGGCAAAAATCAAAAACATAAAGTGTATTCTAGAAGAAGTTCGAGAATAAATTATTTAGCATTTTCAACTAATCAAAAGCCCTTTGACGATGTTTTAGTTAGAAAAGCTTTTCTAAGTGCTATTGATCTCAATAAAGTGACTTCTGATATTTTAATGGGAGAAGGAATACCGGCATCTAGTGGTTTTATTCCAGAAATCAATGGATATGTCCCTGATTCTAGCTTTACAATTGAATTCAATCCACAAAAAGCAAAATCACTTTTAGCTCAAGCGGGTTATTCTCAGGGAAATAATTTTCCTCAACTAACTTTGTGGGTAAATACTCTTTCTGGAACTTCAACTAATCTTTGGACTCAAAATATAACAGAGCAACTCAAAAGCAACCTAGGAATTGATGTTAAGATTAAATTATGTTCCTTCGATGAAAGACAAGCGGCAATTGCAAAGGGAGACGCTATTTTTTGGAAATCAGGTTGGATTGCTGATTATCCTGATCCTGAAAGTTTTATAAGCATATTTTATAAAAAGTATTCACAGATTAATCCTTCATGGGGAAGTATAAGCTGTTTAAATAAAAACTTTGATGATGCATACTCAGCCTATTTATTAGAGAAAAATCAAGATAAACGAACTGAATTATTAAACAAATGCAATCAATACATCATCGATGAGGCAATAATTTTACCTGTCTATTTTGAAGATTTATTTGTGGTTTACAATTTAAAAATCCGAGACTTTACTGTTAATTCTATTGAAACAATGGATCTTTCATCCGTTTATATCAAAGCGCTTTGATAATTTCTTCAATGTAATTTAGAATACTTTCCCTGCCGTGTTTTGATGTGCTGGATGTTGAAAAAACCGGCGGAATCGTTTCCCATGTTTTTTGTAACTCCTTCTTGTATTTCGATAAATTTCTGGAGAATTCTGAACCTGAAAGCTTGTCCAATTTAGTAAAAACAATTGAAAATGGAATTCCCTTTTCTCCGCACCAATTAATGAATTCAATGTCAATTTTCTGAGGCTCAAGTCGTGAATCAATAAGAACAAATAGGTTAACAAGATTTGTACGTTGCAAGAGGTAATCAACAATAAATTTCTCCCAAGTTCTAATATCTTTTTTGGATGCTCGTGCATATCCATAACCCGGTAAATCTACTAAATACCATGATTCATTAATTATAAAATGATTGATTAATCTTGTCTTACCTGGTGTACCAGAAGTCTTAGCTAATTTCTTTTGATTTGTAAGCATATTGATAAGCGAAGACTTCCCAACATTTGATCTTCCAATAAAGGCAAATTCAGGTTTACCATCTTGCGGACCCTTTTTATGATCTGTTGAAGAAATAACAAATTCAGCTTGTTTTATACTTAACATAATCCGCAAAAGTAATCAATAATTCTTCGTAATTTTGTTTTAATCTAAAAGCTCATTTTTTCTGCTTTTAATAAGCAACCAAAATGTCTTTTTAGCGTCCTAATTATCAAAGTTAAACCAATGAAAATTACTACTCTTTTTTGCTTTTTGTTACTAACCACCTTCTTCTTCGCTCAACAACCGTCAGACACTGAAATTGTAACTGGTTTTGACGGTACTTTTCAGATTGAAATTCACAACGTTAGATATCAACCAAATATTCCTGGTAATATTATGGAAATAGTTTCTACCCATAGACAAGATGACCAAATTGTTTATTATCCATTAGACGAAAATATTCGTATTAAAATAATTCCTAGAAGTGAATTGTTAGCTCCAAATTTTCAGAGATTAGGTCTCATAAAATACTATTAACATGCTACGATTATTTAGTGTTCTAGTTCTTTCATTGTTCTTAGCCTTCTCTACTTTTGGTCAAGTAGCCAATGATAACTGTACCTCTGCTCAAGTAATAACAATACCATCTTCAGGCAATGTTTGTATTACCTCAACAACTGTCAATGCACTTAGTGACAATAGCACAAGTAGTTGCGATACAGGAACTCCAGGTAACGAAGTGTGGTTTACATTTATTGCTACGGGGAGTCAAAATACCGTAACAGTTACTCCAACAGGTAGTCCAGCGATACAGCAAGCAATAGTGGCAATAGATGGGACTGGATGTGCAGATAATGCATTTAATATTTGTAATGCGGCCACAACAAATAATGGAACAGCAACTGCCACATGGACCTTTACTCCAGGAACGCAAGTTTGGGTTTCAGTAGAAAGTAATAACGGTGTTCAAGGTAGCTTTCAATTGTGCGTTACCTCTGTTACTCCTCCGCCCTCACCAGGTAGTTCATGTGCTACAGCAACGAACCTTTGTAATAAAAACACCTTTTCGGTAAATTCTTTCCCAGGGAATGGAACTGTTTTTCAACCACCTTGCTTCGGTGATCCATTACAGCGTCCAATTTTCTATAAATTCACAGTTGGTGCATCAGGAACATGCGCATGGCAAGCAGATCCAACTGGGAGTACGGAATACGACTGGGCAATGTATAACATTACAAATGGATGTCCAGGAACCATTGTGTGTTGTAATTGGAATTTTGGATATGAAATGGGGAATCCAGTAGGTATGGCGGCTAATGGTCTTGGTACCTGTAATGAAAATGGTGCCTCCATGAATACGCTATCAGAATTATCACCTCCAGCAAATGTTGTAGCAGGGCAAACATATCTCATAATTATTGACAACTACAGTAATAACACAACAGGTTTTACTTTCACTTGGGGAGGAACCTTTCAAATGGCACCAACTGCTCAATTTACTGTCAATCCTATAACGGCATGCGGCAGCGCTACTGTTTCAATTACTAACACCTCTGTGGCAGCATCAACCTACAGCTGGAATTTTAACAATGGTAATACAAGTACGCTTCCAACACCACCTAATCAAACTTATTCTTCGCCCGGCACGTACTTAATTTCTTTGACTGCAACATCGGCATCCAATTGTACAAGCACCAGCTCACAAACTGTTACTGTAAATCCAAATCATACTATCACCGCAGGCGCAAATCAACCAGTCTGTGTAAACGTTGCTATGACAAATATTACCATGACCCTAGGTGGTGGAGCAACAGGAGCAACATCTAGTGGTTTACCTCCCGGTGTTAGTTCTTCTGTATCTGGAGGAGTTGTTACCATTAGTGGAACTCCAACGGCAGCTGGAACATACAATTACACCATTACGACAACTGGAAATGCTTGTACTGTAGCCACTACTACAGGAACCATTACCGTGGTTTCAATTCCAACCCCAACCATAACAACAATTCCACCAACCTGCGTGGCGAATGGCACAGCTTCTGTTAGCAATTATAATCCTAGTTTTACTTATACTTTTTCTCCTACAGGGCCAACAATTGGTGCTGGAGGGGCAATTTCAGGCATGACTCCTGGTACTAATTACACGCTTATTGCTGGAAATGGAACATGTAACTCTACTGCCAGTGCACAATTTAACATAGCAGCTCAGCTTACAACGCCTGCCACTCCAACAATTGTGGTAGTTACACCTACGTGTGCCGCTGCTGGCTCGGCCTCGATAAGCAACTATTCCGGAACATTGACCTATACCTTTACTCCTTCAGGTCCTGTAGCTGGGGCAGCCGGGGTGATTTCAGGTATGACGGCAGGCACCAATTACACCGTGACTTCTGGAAATGGTTCATGTACATCCGCTCCGAGTTTGTCATTTGCTATTGCAGCACAATTAACAACCCCAGCGGTACCAACCATTACAGTTGTACCACCGACTTGTTCAAGTAATGGAACAGCAACAATTACAAACTATAATGCCTCTTTAACTTATACGTTTAATCCAACAGGACCAACAGCAGGAGCAAGTGGAACAATTACAGGTATGACAGTTGGGACGAATTACACGCTAACAGCTGGAGATGGTTCATGTACATCAGCTCCTAGTTCTTCTTTCAGCATTGCTGCTCAATTAACAACACCTGCAATTCCAACCATTACGATCGTTCCGCCAACATGTATAGCTGGAGGTTCTGCCTCAATTTCTAATTATGATGGGACATTAACATATATCTCAAGTCCATCAGGTCTAACAATAGGAGCAGGTGGAGCAATTTCAGGAATGATCGCTGGAACAAATTATGCGGTTACCGCTGGAAATGGTTCTTGTACATCCGCTCCGAGTTTATCATTTAGTATTGCAGCGCAATTAACAACCCCAGCGGTACCAACCATTACAGTTTTACCACCAACTTGTTCAAGTAATGGAACAGCAACAATTACAAACTATAATTCTTCTTTGACATATACGTTTAATCCAACAGGCCCAACAGCAGGAGCAAGTGGAACAATTACAGGTATGACAGTTGGGACGAATTACTCACTAACAGCTGGAAATGGTTCTTGTACTTCAGCTCCTAGTTCTTCCTTCAGTATTGCTGCTCAATTAACAACACCTGCAATTCCAACCATTACGATCGTTCCGCCAACATGTATAGCTGGAGGTTCTGCTTCAATTTCTAATTATGATGGGACATTAACATATATCTCAAGTCCATCAGGGCTAACAATAGGAGCAGGTGGAGCAATTTCAGGTGTGACAGTTGGGACGAATTATACGGTAACTGCTGGAAACGGTTCTTGTACATCCGCTCCGAGTTTATCATTTTCTATTGCAGCTCAATTAACAATCCCTGCAGTTCCGACAATTACAACAAACCCTCCAACTTGCACTGGCAATGGAACAGCAACCATTACAAATTTTTTAGCCTCATTAACATACACTTTTACCCCAGCTGGACCAACGGCTGGAGCCAATGGAGTTATTTCAGGTATGACCGTTGGGACTAGTTACACGGTAATAGCAGGAAATGGATCATGTAGTTCGGCTGCGAGCACTTCATTTAGTATTACGGCACAATTAATCACGCCTGCAGTGCCAACAACCTCAGTTGTTACTCCTACATGCGCTGCCGATGGCTCTTCTTCAATAACGAATTATGATGGGACATTAACATATATCTCAAGTCCATCAGGCCTAACAATAGGAACGGGCGGAGCAATTTCAGGAATGATCGCTGGAACAAATTATACAGTTACCGCAGGAAATGGTACTTGTACATCCGCTCCGAGTTTATCATTTAGTATTGCAGCACAATTAACAACCCCAGCGGTACCAACCATTACAGTTTTACCACCAACTTGCTCAAGTAATGGAACTGCATCAATTACAAACTATAATGCCTCTTTAACTTATACATTTACTCCAACAGGACCTACGACCGGAGCGGGTGGAACAATTTCAGGAATGACTGTTGGTATAAGTTATACCGTTATTGCTGGAAACGGATCGTGTAGTTCATCTCCGAGTAATGCATTTAGTATAGCGGCACAGTTAATTACGCCTCCTGTACCAACAATTACCGTTACATCTCCAACATGTTCTGCTAATGGGACGGCAACAATAAGTAATTATAATGGAACATTGACATATACATTTTCACCAGCAGGTCCAAGCATTGGTGCAGGTGGGTTAATTTCAGGAATGACTGTAGGTTCAAACTACAGTGTAACAGCTGGAAATGGAACATGCACCTCAGCGCCAAGCGCCTCATTTAGCACAGCACCTCAATTAACAACACCACCGGTGCCAACCATTTCCACAACCCCAGCTACATGCTCTAGTAATGAAACGGCGAGTGTATCAAATTATGTTTCTACACAAACCTATACATTTACTCCAACAGGACCAACTGTAGGAGCGGTTGGATTAATATCTGGATTGACTGTTGGAACGAGTTATACCATAACAGCAAGTAACGGTCCGTGTACGTCAGCGGCAAGTTTACCTTTTACAATTGATGCTCCGATTCCATTTCCCTCCATTCCTTTTCAGGTCGATAATCCAGAAGGGTGCTCACCTCATACAGCAACACTTTCAGCGGTAAATATACCTGGAATTCAATACCAATGGACAGCAAATGGGAACTTAATTGGCAATGGAGCATCATTAACCTCCACATTTACGAATGCTGGGTGTTATGACATTCAATTAACAATATCAAATGCTCAGGGATGTGTTGCAACTTCATCAGAACCTGATTTTGTTTGTGTAGAAGCAAATCCTATTGCTGCATTTACACCAAACCCAACTCTTTTTACTGATAACTCACAAAACGTAATATTTAGTAATTCATCTACCGGTGCTGAAACGTATGTTTGGGATTTCGGCGATTTGTCAACTTCAACAGAGACCAACCCTTCTCATTATTATACAAATATTCAAGGGGGAATAATCATAACCTTGACAGCAACTTCGGAACTAGGGTGTATAGATGAGGCCACGTATGTTATTAACTTCCAAGAAGAAACTATTTTCTATGTGCCTAACTCGTTTACCCCAGATCAAGATGAGTTTAATCAAACATGGGGCCCAGTATTTACACAAGGGTTTGACCCCTATAATTTTGATCTCTATTTATTTAATAGATGGGGTGAATTAATTTGGGAGAGTCATGATGCCACTGCGCAATGGGATGGTTCATATGGTGGAAAAGCACTTCATTGCCCGGATGGAATCTATACTTGGAAGATAGCCTATAAACCGAAAGAAACTGATGAGAAAAAAGTAATTACAGGTTATGTAAACTTAATTCGATAATTAGAAAAACGAAATATATCCAATATGTATTTTTCCTTGATTGAATTGAATTGAATTATTTAATTGTTTTCCAAGAGCATAAGTAACTGAAAAAATCCCAAGTTTTGTTCCAAAAGACAAGCCTAATCCAAAACCTAAAGGTGAATCTTTTACATATTTTAATGATGAATTATCCTCATACCATGCTTGGTTATAAAAGCCAAATAAGGCAGAGTTTTTATCTAATAAAAATCGATATTCTATTTGACTAATTAAGTATGAGGTTGCAAAAAGCTCCTCCTCATTGAATCCTCTCAATGAATTTAAACCACCAAAGCGTATCCGTTCATTTGCATAAGTGGTATCGTTAAAAACCCAATCCCAATTTGCAGCTACTTTTAGAATATGGCGTTTTAACAATGGATAATATTTTTCAATAGTAAGCTGACCTTTCGCTGATAACTCAGATTTTTCTATACTTTTTACTTTTCTATTTCCAAGTGCTAATTCAACAAATATAAAACTACCTTTTCTCGGATTTGGCGCATAATCTAAATTTTTACGATTCACTGAAATTCCATAGGCGTTTGAAGAGGTACTTGTGTAATTGAGGATCGATGAAGTTGAATTTAATACGCTATTTGACCAAAAGGAATAAAATCCCTTTAACGTAAAATTATTTTTTAAAGAATAGGTCACTCCCACAGTTGACTTAATTTCAAGAAAGGAACTGTCTCTTTTATAAAAATTAAACTTTCCATCAAGACCAAATCTTGTTTTAAATAAATAAGGCACATTAGAATATATAAATAAATTTTGAGTTCCAGGCTGAATGCTACGCCAGTTCATTTCAAAGAGTTCGGCTCGTTTTAAAGCATTTTGAAGCTTTAATTGGAGTTGACCTGTAAAGGCCATTCGTTGAGTTGCCGGATTTGGTTGAAGTCCAAGTGCACCGTTTATTGAACTTACTGGTCTTGATTTAAGATATAGATACAAATCAACCTTGCGATCATAAAATAATAATTCCGATTTACGAAATTGTTCAAGAAATGGCAGAAATCCCAATTCTTTTTCCATTTCTTTGATCAAACCTTCATTATAGGGTTTTCCTGATTTTATCCCACTCAAATTATAAATTAAAGCAGGATAAACAGATGAATCACCTTTTATGACAATGTTTCCCCATTGATATTTTTCACCACGAATAATAGATAATTTACCTGTCAACTGTGTTTTTGATGGAAACTTACACTCGCTGATTTGAAGTTTTGCAAACGGATACCCATTATTTAAATAGATTTTGGAAATTATATTCAGGTAATTCTTTAGGGCGTTTCTAGTTAACTTTAACGATTCCTGGGTGAAGCCATTTCTTTTTAAAAACAATTTTTCGACAGAATCTAGCTCGAGTTTTGCCTCTTGAAATAAAGGTCCAATAAAGAGTTTTACTTTTTTACTATTGCTTTTTTCATCCTGACTTTCGATTGAAAACAAGAAATAACCTTTTTCAATATATGTATTCTGTAAATCAGACAAATATTTATTCGCTAAATCTTTGTTTTTAAAGATAGAATCAAGATTTTTTCGTGCTTTCCATTCATCCTCGTATGAAAACAGAACTCTATACTCTTGAGTATGTGCAGCAAGACTTGTGAGTAATAGACAAGAAAACAAGAGTAGACGCATAGTTTACTAACGCCTTTATCTAGTTATTATTCTTGTGCCATTTGGCCATAAATCGTGTAAAGTCGCTCTAATTCTTCAATTTCTTTCGAAATGACTTGTTTTTCAGAAGCACTTTCGGTTTGTTCCAATTTCTGATTTTCAGCTTCTATTTTTTGAGAAATAATGTCCATTGTATATTCAACAATTCTTGAAAAATACATCTGAGTAGAAGAGTTTCCTTCCTTTCGCAAGTATTCAATAATTGTATAAGTTTTCTCAATGACTTTTGAATTAGTATTATAGCAAAGGTTAAGTAAAGCGCCTAATACATTTAGCTCATCAAAACCACTGAACTTATTCGAAATAAAAATTGATTCAAAGAACGAAAAATTTGCTTCTGTTCCATGCTGTCCATACACCTCGGAAACTGCAACAAGAATTTTTTCCGTTTTATCTTTCGCGATTAATTCTTCAGCCTTTTTCAATCCTTTTTCCTTATCAATACTTGATAATTTAGAAAGAGCAGTAACTTGAACAGAATAGGATTGATCTTTATCAATTCGATCCAAATACACTTGGTTTTGTTTCTCTTCATCTAAGTTTTTACTGATGAATGTCAATGCCGCAGAACGAACACTCGATTTTGGATCAGTAGAAGCCAGGGTTTGAATTCTTTGTTTTGCTTGATCTAAAAACGTTCCTGTCAATATATTAGCCTTTTCAATCGCAATTTTTCGAATATTCCAAAATGGATCATTCAAGGCGTCAAGAATAACCTGCTGACATTTTTGATCATCTCTACGAGAAGCATATTTTAAAGCTTGAGCGCGAAGTTCATAGGTGTTCTCCGGCTGGTATTGATCGATAAACTGATTGAATGGCTTGTCATTATATACTGAGCCTAAAAGAACTTGATTAGCATCAAAAATTACATTTCTTAATGTGCCAGAATAACTAAAAGAAAAAGATTGCTCCGCTTCAGTAATCGTTATTTTTTCTACTCTTTTTCCCTTATCGTCGTGAATTAGAACGGACACAGGTAATTTATATAAAGGGTATTCAGATAATTTTTGTTTTTGCAATACATTTAGTTCAACCGTTTTTTCTGCTGAGTTATCCGTTTGATATACTTGAAGTACAGGATGCCCTTTGCCCAAGAACCATTGATTAAAAAACCAATTTAAATCCTCACCGCTAACCTCTTCAAAAGCTAATCGAAGATTATGAACTTCAGCAGCCTTATATTTATTTTGAGTCAGATAAGTATTCAACCCTTTAAAGAAAGCCGCATCGCCTAAATAATTTCGTAACATATGTAAGATTCTCCCACCTTTATTGTACGAATGACCATCAAACATATCTTCTTTGTTGTAATAATTGTAGTTGATCAAGTCGTGATGATTTCCGAAAGTAGAGTTATAGTATCCTTGAGCCTCTTCTTCTGCTTGATAATTTGCCTCATCCAATCCATAGCGGAACTCATCCCACAAGTATTGCGAATAATTTGCGAAAGACTCATTCAATGGTAAGTTTGCCCATGATTCACAAGTCACATAATCACCAAACCAATGGTGGAATAATTCGTGTGCAATTGTAGATTGGTCATTTCCATCCAATAATTCGCGATCGGTTTTATAAACAAAGTCACCAAAAATAACCGCTCCCGTATTTTCCATTGCTCCAGAAACGTAATCGCGCACAACAATTTGATGGTATTTATCCCAAGGATATTCCACCCCCAACAATTGAGAGAAATGCTTTATCATAGCTGGTGTTTCACCAAAAATTGCTTTTGCATACGGTTCGAATTTAGGCTCTACGTAATAGTTTACTTCCATTTTACTTCCATCTGGTCTTGTATAGAAATCTTTAACTACCTTAAATTCCCCAACTGCCATCATAAATAGATACGGTGCATGTGCTAGGTCTTGTTTCCAATGATCTGTGCGCGTTCCGTCCGAATTTTTCTTCGAAGAAATCATCTTACCATTAGACAAAGTGGAGTATTTATCATCAACGGTCATGAAAATCTCTTGTGTTGTTTTAGCATTTGGTGAGTCGATAGTTGGAAACCACACTGAATTAGCCTCTGTTTCACCTTGTGTCCAAATTTGAGGCATTTTTCCTTTCTCTTCACCTTTTGGATTAATAAAATACAACCCTTTATCCGAAGTAATTGCCGCACTACCCGAAAGAGCTCTTTCGTTTGGTTTTGAAACATAATCTACAACCACCGAATAATTTTCAGTACGTGTATATTTTTTATCCAGTTTAATGCGTATTTGACTGCTGTCATAGGTGTAATTCAAACTTTTTCCATTCAATGAAACACCTTTTATATCCATACCTTTAGCGTCTAAAGTAAGGCTATCAGTATCATAAAAATGAGGTTTTGCTGTTATTGTTGCCTTTCCATTCAATTTCGAATTAGACCAATCAAAACTAACTTCTAATTTTGTGTGAATTAGATCATTATAAAGGGTTCTACTTGGATTGTAGGTTTTTACTTCATCTGCTTCAGCTAAACTACTAAAGTACTCATCTTCAGAAATTGCATTCATTGTGGCATTATCTTCAGACAGATAGCCACTATCATCTTGAATGGTGTAAGATAATTCTTTTTCGTTATTACATGCGAAAAGTATCGCAATCAAGCTAATTACTACAAAATATTTCATGTGATTTAAATTTTTCATTTTTAATGTTGATTTAATTCCTTTCTTACGAAAGAATCCATCTTAAAATTTCGAAGTGTAATATTAGTTAAAAAATTTAACAAGAAATGAAACTTCAATAATGAAAATTCAAGTTTATAAAGTAATTATTGCTCAACCAAAGATTGATTTTTTTGGAATTAATAATTTAAATACGGATTAACTTGACTAAAAATCAAGCTCTACCAAAGTAAGAACTTACCGAAATTTCTTTAAAATACTAAATATTCAATAATTAGCGTTTAAAATTTCATTCTGATTTTAATTTTTAATTACTTTAAAATCAATATATTAACATTATAATATAAACTTTTTTATTAAACTAATGAAACTTTTTTTTGAAAACATGAGTAACATTGCCTAAGTCATTTAAAACAAACAAATATGAAAAAGTTATTCGTTTTAGCAGGAGCAGTAGTGTTAAGTTCATCATTATTCGCTCAAAAACCAACAGCTGACAATCCATTTTCGTTGGAAGGTCAGTTGAGTTACAACACGTCATCCTTGTCTTTTAACGCTCCATCATTAAGAATGCGTTACTTCATAATGGATGATTTAGCCGCTAGAGTTTCGTTATCTATAAATAATGCATCAACAAAAGATTATTATTACGAGTTACCAGACAATGCGGGAGGAGAAGGAACAGAGATTAACAAAACTTCTCTTACTATGATCTCATTGGGTGCTGAAAAACACTTTGCGGGAACTGAAAAGTTATCTCCTTATGTAGGTGCTGATTTAGTATTTGGAATGGGAAATACTTCTGCCAAATGGGATAAATTTGATGGTACAGGTTACAACGCAGATTTTACGGCTGCTGCGAAGGCACCAATATCAATGTTCGGAATAAACCTAGTAGCAGGTACGGATTACTACTTTGCAGAAAATTTCTATGTTGGTTTAGAGTTGGGACTTGGTTTCCAATCTGTTACTGAAAAGGCTGGTGAGTTTGAATTCACTACAGCAGGTAATACAACAACATCCTTATCAGAGCCAGCAAAGTCAAGCAGTTTTGGTAATAACTTTATCGGAAACGCAAGAATTGGATGGAGATTCTAATCTCTTTAAAATTAATTGTTAATAAGGTCGGTAGTTTTCTTCCGGCCTTTTTGTTGTATTAAGGTTTTTCTAAAATTTTAAAGAAAAATTTATTTCTTCAAATAAATATTCAAGAAAGTATTATCTTTATAAAGGAATGGACGATTTTATAAAACACCTTATTTCTGAGTTTCAGCTACCATTGACTAATCCAGTATTAGTCTTTTCGCTTTTGTTGTTTATAATACTTCTTTCACCCATAGTTCTCAGAAGATTTCGAATTCCAGGGATTATTGGTTTGATAATTTCAGGTTTATTAATTGGGCCTCATGCCTTTGGTTTAATAGG
The DNA here is from genome assembly GCA_044237035.1 of Crocinitomicaceae bacterium. Taxonomy (GTDB): domain Bacteria; phylum Bacteroidota; class Bacteroidia; order Flavobacteriales_D; family Crocinitomicaceae; genus UBA952. The sequence goes on along the minus strand of JBIIFU010000012.1, from coordinate 29,872 downwards.
TTTCAATGCATTAAAAGCAGAAGGATCCATTAAATTATTTTCAACCATTGGCTTGCTATATATCATGTTCATGGCAGGTCTTGAGCTAGACTTGAATCAATTTAAAAAGTATTTTAATAAAAGTTTAACTTTTGGCTTATTGACTTTCATTCTCCCTTTAGCCCTGGGCTATCCCATTTGTCACTATATTTTGCATTTGAATCCGATGTCCAGTCTCTTGGTAGCAAGTATGTTTTCTACTCACACATTAGTTGCCTATCCAATCATTAGCAAATATGGTTTATCAAAACATACTTCAGTAGCAATTACAGTTGGCGGAACAATTTTAACAGATACGGCAGTTTTGATTATTTTGGCAATTATTTCTAGTTCCTCTAAGGGGAATCTTGATTCTGCCTTCTGGATTCGTTTAATTACCTCACTTACTATATTTTCAATAATCATGTTTGTGGGTATTCCAAAAATTACCCGTTGGTTTTTCAGTAAGTTGGATAGTGAAAAATCATCTCAGTACATTTATGTTCTTTCTGTTGTGTTTTTTGCGGCCTTTTTGGCGGAGGTAGCTGGTGTTGAGCATATTATTGGAGCCTTCGTAGCTGGTTTAGTGCTAAATCGCTTGATTCCCCATAATTCAGTTTTAATGAATAGAATTGAGTTTATTGGCAACTCTTTATTTATACCGTTTTTCCTTATTTATGTTGGAATGGTAGTGGATTATCGGGCTTTTTTACAAGGGACTTGGCCTTTAGTAATAGCCGGAGTTTTAACTCTTTTTGCCATATTCAGCAAGTGGTTAGCTGCTTTTGTAACACAGGTAATTTTTAGGATGTCTGCCACAGAACGGCAAGTGATTTTTGGATTGAGTACCAGTCATGCAGCTGCAACCTTGGCGATAATAATGGTTGGATATAAAGATGGTCTTTTGGATATAAATATTGTAAATGGAACTGTACTTTTAATTTTATTTACATGTATGACCGCCTCTTTTGTAACCGAAAGTGCCGGAAAGAAACTTCTTATTCAAATAAATGAAACAGGTGAGGGAGATCAAAATGAAACTAAATTAAGGAACCAACATCTTATGGTTTCAATGAATGAACTAAAAGGCAATGAAAGTTTAATTGATTTCTCATTATTAATTTCAGATCCTAAGGTTATTAATCCAATTTCAGTGGTTAGTGTATATCCAAACAATGAGAAGGCAGAAATGATGATTCGAAAATCTAGGAAGTCACTAGAAGAAATTGTAAAGCACTTTTCTGGACACGAGGCGAAACTAAATACAATTGCAACAATAGACTATAATTTATCATCAGGAATAGCAAGAGTTTCTAAAGAATTGGTTGCGGACATTATCGTAATAAACGACAACAGAAATACAAATATTATCAAAAGAATGGTCGGGGATGATCGAGAGCACCTAATGGATGTATGCGATAAAACTATATTCTTCTGTCACTTCGAGAAAACTGCAATCACCTACACTAATATTGTTGTGATGGCACCCCCACTTTGCGAACTGGAAAACTCCTTTGCAATATGGGTTGAGCGTATTTTTCGATTTGCGAAAGAACTAAATATTAAAATTGAACTTTATGCTACAAGCGCAACGAGAGATCGGTTTAATAAGGTGAGTATCGCTAATAAAATTGAGTTGCCGGTTAAATTTTTTGAAATTCAAAACCTTGATGAATCATTCTTATTATATAACAAAAATAAAAATGACTTAATTTTTGCTTGTTTAGCGAGGAAAGGTGCTGTTTCCTATAGTTTAGAAATTGATTCCTTCACTAGTAAGTTAGAAAAAGCTTGTCCTGAAAATGATGTGGTTTATGTTTATCCCGCTTCTGAAATCGATCCTGTTTTCTCAACTTATAAAGATATTTCAGCCTCTCCAATTGCTGCAGGTGTAGAAACTATTCAGAAAATCGGTAGAGAGGTTGGAAACATTTTAACTGGGCCAGCGAATAAAAAAAGAAGAAGAAAATAGCTTATTTACTCAACACCTTTGGAATTCGAATATAATCAGAATCCTTTTTCGGGGCATTTTTTAAAGCATCATTTTTTGAAATTGTATCAATAGCAACATCTTCCCTCAAAACATTTACCTCGTCTGACATAAAGATAAGTGGTTCAACACCAGAAGTATCAACAGAATTCAACGCATCCATGAAGTTTATAATCTTCTCCATATCCTGCTTGATTTCTTGCTTCTCATCCCCGATGAATTCAAGGCGGGCAAGGTGCGCAATATGTTCAACTATTTCGTCAGTAATTTTCATTAAAGCAAAGTTAGGATAACTTTTTCAATTCTGCTTTTTTCTGTCTATTTTTTATCCAAGCATTGAGCGCAACTACAAGGATAATTAATGCTGCACCCATATAAAATTTGGTATTCAAAAGAGTATGTTCATTCAGAATAAAAATAGCTAATAAAATCGTGTAAATCGGCTCTAGATTAATGCTTAAAGAAACTGTAAACGCACCGAGCATTTTTACAATCTCAATGGTAACTAAAAAAGCAAATGAGGTACATAAAACACCTAGAAACAGCAACCAAAGAAAATCACTTTGTGTCATCACAAAAAGTTCAGTTGAAAATCTTCCTTGAAAAGCCAAAACGATACTTATAAAAACAAATCCCGTGAGCATTTCAAAAAGTGTAATTGTTGGAGTAGGAATCGACTGAGCTAATTTCCCATTGAATACAGAAAAAAGTGCGGCGCACAAAGCAGAGACCAAGCCATACCCAAGCGCTTCATATTCATTGGGCTTGAAATCAGATGAAACAAAGTAAATTCCAAAAATGACGATCAATCCCAACAAAAATTCAAGCCACTGAAAGGGTCTTTTCATTACCAAAGGTTCTAGCCAAGTAACGTGTAAGGTTGTTGTTGAGAGACACAAAATGCCTAAGGATGCAGTAGAAAGCTGAATGGATTTATAAAATGTAATCCAATGCATCGCAACGATTATTCCCACTCCGATAAGTTTGAACCCATCTTTAAAAGAAGCAATTCTCATAGGGTATTTTCGGATAACCATAAATAATCCAAGTGCAACAAAGGCAATTAGTACACGATGCCAAACAATGACCAATGATTCTAAATGAATAAGCTTTCCTAAAATTCCTGTAAAGCCCCACATGAAAATGATGAGGTGCATCAAGAGGTGGTATTTGTAGGTTTGAAACACGATGCGAAAGTACGGAAAGAAGATTAGATTTCTAGCTTTTTAAAATCAAGCGTAATGTCTTGAATTAAAAAGAAACTTCCAAATACAAGAATAGTATCATGAGATGTAGATCTCTTCAAACAATCAGTAATTGCGTGGTTTACATTCTCATATAGTTCTATTTTCCTATCAAGATTGGTTTCTTTAATATCAATCATCGCATTAATTTTCCAACTTCGTTCTGAATGAAAGGTTGTTAGCTGAATAAGCGAATCATTTGGGAAGACCCCAATAATTTCGTGATAATTCTTGTCGGCACTCGAACCATAAACGATGAATAGTTTGCCTTCAATTGTATTTTGAATTAAAAACAAGGTAGCTTTAATTCCTTCGAGATTATGCGAAACATCTAGAATCACGCGTGGGCTCTCGTGAACTACCTCTACCCTTTTTTGATAGCCCGAATTTTTTGTTAAATGAAAAAGAGCCTTTTCAAATACCTTTTGATCTATGGAAACTTGTTCTGTTTTACTCAATTTTTCCAATGTAAGAAAAGCAGTTTTTGCATTTTGTTGTTGAAATCCTACGTCAAATGGAAAGGTTAATTTTTCCATCCAAGTAGGAAAACCAGCCTCATCAACAAAGTAAATTATCGAATTCATATCCTTCGCTTTTCGCTCAAACACTGGCGTGATTTCGTCGTCATTTTCACCAATTACAACTGGTAATTGATGTTTAATAATCCCTGCTTTTTCACCTGCGATAAGTGCTCTTGTGTCTCCTAAAAATTGTGTGTGGTCTAATCCGATGGTTGTAATAACCGAAATCAATGGGGTAATGCAATTGGTGGCATCTAAACGACCTCCCATTCCTACTTCAATTACGCAATACTCACATTTCTTTTGATGAAAATGGTAGATTGCCATGGCGAATGAAATCTCAAAAAAGGAAGGCTCAATTTCTTGAATGGATAGAATAGAATTGCAAAAATCAATCACAGATTCTTCAGAAATCATTTCTCCATTTATCCGAATTCGCTCCCGAAAGTCTAGAAGATGTGGAGAAGTAAATAAACCGGTATTAAATCCTCCTTCAGTGAGATAAGAGGCAACAATAGATGAAGTGGTGCCTTTACCGTTTGTTCCCGCAACATGAATAAATTTTAATTCCTTTTCTGGATTGCCTATTTTATTCAACAAGAATTGAATATTCCCTAAATCTGGTTTATAAGCCGCTGCTCCAATTTGTTGGTAAGAAGGAAATTGATTAAAAAGCCAGGAAATTGCTTCTTGATAAGTTTGGAACACGTTAATCTTGTTTCAAGACAATTTTAGGGAAACTGTAAGAACGAGAATTTTTATTTTTCCCATTACATTTTGAGCATTGGGATTTCATAACAATTTCTTTTATTTTTCTTTCTACGCTTGCTTCAGCACCTCCAAGTCCAGTAACCGAAACAGAAGATACGGAACCATCCGCTTTTATTTTAATTGAAACGGTGGCACTTGTTGGTTTAGTAACAGGCACATTGTTTTTTAGTAAGTTAACAATTGAATTTAAATTTGTTGGCGTATTATCACAAGTAGTACCGTCTCCTTCTCCATTATCATCTGGGCCTGTCGCAGGTCCAAAACCACCTGTTCCTCTTCCACCAAAACCTCCGGTTCCAAAAGGGTTATCACCTTCACCGGTTCCATTTGGTTTTCCAGTTTGTGTAGTGCTTGTACTACTTTTTCCAGTTAATACTTGTTTTGAGTCTGTAGGAGATGGAGAAGCATCTGTTGGTGAAGTTGCACCTCCACCTCCAGGATCTACAACCAATTCTTTTAGGTCAAGCTCTTCTAAAGTTGTATCAGTTTTAACCACCACATCCATCGGTGGAGGATCCATTTTTTCGTAGGTAAAAAAGAAGAGAATAATAAACAAAATTGCTAAAACTATGGCAGCGGCAATATATCCTTTGCGAATATCTCTTGGGTCTGCTACCTCAGGAGATTCTGATTTATTATTCAACGTTGCAATCATCTTTTTATTATTTATCGTATGCTAAGACAGGGTCCCAGCCATTTGCCTGTGCTAAAGCTAAAACGCTAAACACAGCCTCATAACTCGCTTTTTTATGTCCTGCAATTCGCAATTTCTGTTTACCCGTCTTTTGAACTGCCGCGGCCGCCAATTCTTTAATTTGGTTAAATTCCATCGGCTTTGCCATATCACCACCCGGCATCACCACATATTGGTTATTTTCAGTAATTACAACCGTTGCCTCTACAGGATCTTTCACTGGCTTTAAACTTTCATCTGGTTTTGGCAAATCAATAGGGGTTTGATTATTCGCCATTAAACTCATGATGATAAAGAAAATCAAAAGCAGGAACACCAAATCGGTCATGGAGGCCATACCTCCCTCAACCTTGATTTTATTTCGTGTACTGAAATTCATAACTTCTTATTTGCCAGTTTGATTTAATAAATCCATGAACTCCAATGCGGCATTCTCCATTTGATAAACTACTTTTCCAATCTGACCAACTAAATAATTATACCCCATAAATGCAATAATACCAACAATCAGACCACCAACAGTAGTAATCATAGCGGTCATGATACCAGGAGCAATAATTTTCAATTCTAAGGCTTGGGCATTTTGCAAATCGATGAAAACGACAACCATCCCGATAACCGTACCAAGGAATCCAATCATTGGGGCTGCACCTGAAGCAGTTGCCAAGAAATTTAAGCGTTGCTCCAAACGAAGGATTTCAAATTTTCCAGTATTTTCGATTGTTGAAGCTATACTCTCGTTTTTCGCTGAGCCAATTCGTGAAATACCTTTTGCTAACATTTTTGCAATTGGACTTTCAGAACTTGCGCATAGAGCTTTTGCTCCATCAATATTTCCATTCTGAAGATTGGATTTCACTCCGTTTAACAAACCTGCTTCCTCCCTAGTGGCTTTGCGAAGTGCTAAAAAACGTTCAACAAATACGAACACGGTGTATCCAAGCATAATCACTAGGATTAAGTTGATGATCCATCCGATTCCTGCATTCGATGCGCTGATAATATCCCACAGTGGAACTTCTATCTTTTTAGATGCTTGTTGTGGTGCGGCTTGTAATAAAAATGTAAAACTCATACGAATAAAACTTATAATTAATAATTAGTTACGAAAACAAAAGAAAAACTCCAATTCCTCCGAAATAGCCAAGAGCGGCTAAAAGACTGATTCGCTTCATATACCAGAAGAAGGTAATTTTTTCCATACCCATTGCAACCACTCCTGCAGCAGATCCAATGATTAAAATTGAACCCCCTGTACCAGCGGCAAACGCGATGAAATGCCACACTTGCGCATCCATCGGTTCTTGGAACATACCAATACTTGCAGCTACCAGAGGAACATTATCAATTATGGCTGATGCAACCCCAAGCATGGTTACAAAAATATTTTCTGAAATACCCGCATTTTTAACATCTTGTCCAAAGTTGAAAATCAAACCTGCAGATTCCATAGCAGCCACCGTCATAAGGATTCCTAAGAAAAATAAAACAGACGGCATTTCAATTTTACCTAAAGCACGCATCGTTGGGCCACCATGTGCTTCCTCTGGTCTTGAATTAGCGTCCATTGTAAACGAACGATTACTAATAAATTCGGCAATAACAGCGAATAAAGCGAGTGACAACATCATTCCTAAGTATGGAGGTAAATGGGTCAATGTTTTGAAAACAGGAACAAAAATGATTAATCCTAAGCCTAAAAACAACATAAGTTTTGAATTTGGATTTGCTTTTTCCTCTTCCATTACAGCAACTTCTCCTTTGAAAGCCGGTAAAAATGTTCCAACTATTAAAGGTAATAAGATACAAACTAATGAGGGTAAGCCTAATCTGATAATCAAATGTTCGGTTGTTACTTTATTTGCCATCCAAAGCATAGTAGTGGTTACATCACCGATTGGCGTCCAAGCACCACCCGCATTTGCTGCTATGATAATAAAACCGGCATACCACATACGATCTTCTTGATCAGATACAATCTTACGCAGTATCGTAATTAAAACAATAGTTGCAGTAAGGTTGTCAATAATTGAAGATAAGAAGAACGCCAAAAAGGATACAATCCACAAGAGAGCAACTTTACTTCGTGTTTTAATCATCCCTTTAATAGAAGAAAATCCTTCGAAATAGTCAATCATTTCTACAATTGCCATTGCTCCCATTAAGAAAATTAAAATTTCTGCTGTCTTTCCAAAATGATGTAATAAAGCCTCATTTACAAGATGCAAACGCGATTCGTGATCTCCTGTCATTGCAGGAATAACTCCGTCTTTAACACCAGTTGCAGGATCTAACCACTGTGTTAGGCTGTCGGCACCAAATGCGAGTAAAGTCCAACACGCAACCATCATTAAGAGTGCTGGTATAAGTTTGTCAATTTTAAGAGCATGTTCCATAGTTATGGCAACATAACCCACAACAAAAATGATAAAAAGATAAATTTCCATGATATTAATTTTAGTTTACTAATTGTTCCAGAGCTTGTTCAAAGGCTGTTCTGGCAAGCCCGGTTTTATTTTGGTTAACTTTATACGCTTTATTTAGTGCTACTTTTATCGTTACACTTGTGTCATTAAAAATTCCTTCATCGGTTAAGGCCTGTAAATCATTACTCATCAGGTAAGCAAAAACGCGAGCCATTCCACAATTGGCAATGAAATCGGGAATTAGTGAAAGAGAAGAGTCTGCCTTTTCTGCAATTTTACCAAAAAATATTTCCGGATCAGCAAAAGGCACATTGGCACCGCAAGAAATAACGCTCACGCCTGCAGTAATCATTCTTTCTAATTGATTTTCAGTAATCATTCGAGAGCCCGCACACGGTATAAATACATCTGCTTGCACATCCCATATTTGATTATTTACCTCATCGTAAGAAATCAAATATGGGTGATTTAACTCATTTCCATTCTTAGTAAGATAAAGTTCTTTTATTTCTTCAAAAGTGAAACCAGATTTATTTATTAAACCTCCAACGCGGTCAATGATTCCAACTATTATTGCTCCACTTTGAGCCAAATAATATGCTGCGGCAGAACCAACATTTCCCCATCCTTGAACCAAAACTTTTTTACCGGTTAACTCACCTCCCCAGATGTTATAATAATGACGAATCGACTCAGCAACACCATATCCCGTAATCATATCAGCTACGACAAGCTTTTTTTCAACTGAAGGTGAGAAATCAGAATCTTCAATTACTTTCAAAACTCCTTGGCGCAATTGACCAATACGATTAATTTTTTGTGATTCCTTAGGTTGAAAATGGCCATTAAATACTCCTTCTTGGGGATGCCAGACACCGCAATCCTCCGTTATGGGAATTACTTCGTGTATTTCGTCTACATTCAAATCTCCTCCAGTACCATAATAATGCTTTAGCAACGGAGAAACTGCTGCATACCATCTTCGCAAAACACCTTCTTTTCGTGGGTCTTTTGGATTAAAGTTTATTCCAGACTTAGCCCCTCCAATGGGTGGACCAGCAACTGTAAATTTTACTTCCATTGTTTTAGCCAGAGATTCCACTTCTCGTTTATCTAAACCCGCTCTCATGCGCGTTCCTCCACCAGCTGCGCCACCACGCAATGAATTAATCACCACCCAACCTTCTGCCTCTGTTTCTTTATCTTTCCATTCAAAAACGATCTCCGGCCGTTTATTTTCAAATTTCTCTAAAAGCTCTTTCATCATTAAAAATTACCCCTAATTAGAGTAAGCAACAACAAAATTAATAAACAATTGAAGATTCAATTAGTCGAACGAAAGAGTTACGAACATTTTATATGTGGAAAATCAAGAGAATGATAAAAACTCTTGTTTAGTAAACTAAAGATGAGATAAATCGATAAAAATTGAAGTTAAAGAATGAATAGTATGATTGCTACAATAAATCGACATAAAGTAATAAACTTCCCTTCGAAATTCCAGTTTAAATTGTGGTAAATTTGAAAGAATCAATAGGGCTTTCTGATGAAAAAATTATTAGTTGTAACAGGTGGAGGAGATTGCCCGGGATTAAATGCAGTAATTCGATCAATTGTCAAGTCTGCTCATAATCAAGGGGGTTGGGAAGTTTCAGGCAGTCTCGAAGCGTTTGAAGGAGTGTTATCCGAACCTCCAAAATTAATCCGTTTAACTAACGAAAAGGTAGCGGGCTTGCATGTGAAAGGTGGCACGATCCTACAAACATCAAATGCAAAAAATCCACTAAATTATCCGGTTCGTCAACTGAATGGAGCTTGGCAATACGAAGACATAACTAGTAAATTAGCACAACGAATTATAGACTTGGGCTTTGATGCTGTAATTAATATTGGAGGTGATGGTTCTCAACGAATATCAGAAGCTTTGTATAGCAAAGGAGTTAACATTATTGGAGTCCCAAAAACAATAGATAACGATTTAGCGACTACCGATTACACATTTGGTTTTCAGACAGCTGTTCAAACAGCAACGGAAAGTTTGGATAAATTAGTTTCTACGGCTGAAAGTCACCATCGCGTTATGATTATGGAGGTGATGGGTCGCGATGCCGGTTGGATTGCCTTGCATACAGCTATTGCCGGAGGTGCAGAAGTTTGCCTAATTCCTGAAATACCCTATTCCGTTGAAAAAATTATTGAACGAATTAATAAAAGGTATCTAGCAGGGAAAGGTTTTGCAACGATTGTTATTGCAGAAGGTGCAAAAACTAAAGAAGGTGAAGTTACCGCATCAAAAGGCGATTTACATTCCGAGCACTTGCGTTTGGGAGGGATTGCATTTACCCTTTCAAATCAATTGAAAGAAAACGGATGTTTAGCAGAAATTAGAGAAACTGTTTTGGGTCATGTTCAGCGCGGAGGAATTCCTATACCCTTTGATCGCTATCTAGCAACAATGTTTGGTGCTAAAGCATTTGAACTAGCAGTAAAAGGTGCATTTGGAAAAATGGTAATTCTTGAGGGGAACAATTTTGACTCGATTTGGCTCTCAAAAGTTTCAAAATCCACAAAGACAATTGATCCAAATTGTTTTGAAGTCAAAGCGGCAAAATCAATTGGAATTTCATTTGGTAATTAAAATCAAACTCCTATTAATACCTGGTAATTGCAGCAAAACCATTGAATTTCTTCAAGGAACCATCCGGTAGGAAAACTACATCGCCACCGTGATTTAGATTTGCTTCAATAAGCTCGTCATAAATATCGTCAACTACATCCTCTAGATTTCGGTCTTCCTCTCCAACCAGAATTAAAGCGTTATTGGTTATTCGTGCTGATTGAAATAAATTTTCTTCTAGAAATAAGGTTTGAATTCTTCCTTCAGGAATAGCGCCCCAAATTTCATTGATATCACAAATATAATTTCCATTTGTTAAGGCTAACTCTAATTCTTCCAAACGTTTTCTTTCTTTCTCTAAACAATGTTTCTGTAGAATTTTCCAGGATTCAGTAACAATGTGTTGAGCACTTTCTTTTTCGTGATTACCTTTGAAATAAATAGGATAAATTGTGTGTTTTTGATCAGCGATTTTAAGATATTCGTGAAAATTTGAAGCTTCACTACAAATAAGAACAGGCAAGGGATGCAGGTAACGAATGGCATTCACCTCTTTGTCAATTCGATTGAAAAATTCAGCTAAATACTGGGTTTGAATACTTGCATTTTTTTTCTCTCTAACCAAAGTTGGATATAATTCTGTATTTTGAATCGGAAATGGTTTTGCGATTTCTTGAACCAATTTATCACTCATAGCATGAATAAGTCTCGCTTTTTTTTCAGATAGAACAAGAATAAAATAATTAGTTTCAGCATGAAGAGCGCGAATTAAATCTCGCGTTGCAAAAGTTGTATCTATTACTACTCGATTCCCCACAGAAATTGGAAGTCGTGTATAAGTGGCAATATTTTCGTTTACAAAAATCAGTAAGCTCTCTTGATTCTCCAAATGGTTTATCGAATCCTCTATTTTTCGTAATTTATTCGTTAAAAACTCAGCTTTTTCTTTAGTTTCAAAAGTAAGTAATCGACTACTTGCTTGCTGAATTAAATTTTTTAAAACAATGCGATCTTGCAATTTATCCGGTTTTGTTCGATGTGTATTAAGTAATATTGTTATGCAAATATCTGATGTAATGTCTTTTACAAGTTGAAGTGTATTGTCCATGGTAAACTGTTTTAGTTAAAACGAATTTACATCGAACCAAGCCACTTTAGTGTTACACAAAAAAAAGGAATTATTGCATCTAAGATATATTCCAGAATCTTAAACGGTAAATAACATGAAATTACCGCATTAAAGTAAGATGACCCATTACAACAATTTTTTTATCATTTTCAACGGGTTTGTATTCAATTCTCCAAATGTAAACCCCATCAGGTGCTTTGCCTCCCTTTTCACCGTAGGTGCCATCCCAACCTCTCTGATAATCGTGGTTTTCCCATACCATTTCACCCCAACGGTCGAAAATAAACACATTAAAATTAAATGGATCAAATCCTTTTGTGAAAATTGGAAGCCAATTTTGATTGAATTCATCTTCGTCAGGTGTAAACGAATTAGGTACATAAAAATCGCCCTCTTCTTTGAATGGTATAAACACTGTGGCTGTTCCCACGCAACCAAATGAGCTTGTTGCAGTCAATATCACATTCATTCCTTCATTTGCATTGGAATAAGCATGAGTTGGCGAATATTCACTACTTGATTGACCATCTCCAAATTGCCATGAATAATCCAAAGAATTATCTCCAACGTTGCTGAAACTTATCGTTTGATTATTGTTTGTAATTTGGTTCGGTGATGCTGTAAAACTAATTGAAGGTATTTCTTGAACACAAATTAAATCATTCAACGTTGTATTACCGATACATCCATTCTCATTCGCTTGAACACTAATATCATAGCATGTCTCTGACGTAAGGGTTGGGGATATTGATGAACCATTTCCTGATGCTACTCCGTTAATTGTCCACGAATAAGTTGCATTTCCTGACGGATTTGTAATAGCAATTTGCACATTTAATGGTGCACAACCTTGCGTGAGATTACTTGAAAATGATGGATTAGGGGCCGTGTTTATTATAACATCTAAGGTAGCTGGCTCTGCGCACAAACCTGCTGTTGGCGTAAAAGTGTATGTAGTTGTTCCTAGTGTGCTCGTATTTATTGATGCCGGGCTCCATGCTCCTGAAATGGAATTTGTGCTGGTTGTTGGTAAACTTGGAGCTGTTGTATTTTGGCAAAGAGCAGGAATTGATGCAAAAGTTGGTGTTAAAGTTGGATTAACTGTCACATTCAGAGAGGTTGGAGAAGCACATTGTCCCGGATCAGGAGTAAAAGAATAGGTATTAATTCCGGGGTTTGTCGTTGAAAGCATAGCTGGATTCCACGTTCCTGTGATTCCGTTAATTGAGGTTTGTGGAAGAATCACCTGAGCTAGAATTGCATCTTGGCAAAACGGTCCATAGGTAGTAAAGTTTGGCGTTACAGATGGATTTACCGTTATTGTAAACGTAGATGCTGTTCCAACACATGTTCCTATCGATGGAATAACGGATATTGTCGAAGTAACCGGGTTAGCAGTTGTATTACTTACAGTAAAGGAAGCAATATTTCCTATTCCATTTGCCCCGAGTCCAATACTAGTGGCTGTATTACTCCAAGCGTAACTTGTTCCTGTTCCTGTAAAAGTAATAGCAGTTGTTTGGGATCCATTACAAAGAATTTGAGGTGAAACTGCATCCACAGTTGGAGATAAACTCACAGTTATTGTAAAATTTACTGGAGTACCCGTACAACTACCGGAACTTGGAGTGACCGTAATTGTTGAAGTAATAGGGTTTGATGTACTATTCGTAGCTGTAAATGCAGGAATTGAACCACTTCCACTCGCTGTCAAACCAGTACTTGTATTATCATTTGTCCAACTATAGGTGGTTGCTGTACCAGAAAAATTAATCGACGTAGTTTGTTGACCAGCGCAAACGTTTTGATTGACCGGAGCAGTAACTATAGGGGCCGGACTCACGGTAATACTAAATGTAACGGGGTTGCCAGAGCATGCACCAGAGATTGGTGTCACGGTAATAGTTGAGGTTATTGCTGTAGACGTTGTGTTGGTAGCTATAAATGAAGGAATATTTCCAGTTCCATTACCCGCTAAACCAGTTGCAGTATTATCATTTACCCAAGAATAGGTGGTTGCGCTTCCACTGAAGGTAATTGCAGTAGTGTTTTGACCATTGCACAGAGTTTGATTTGTTGGTGTTGAAACTGTTGGAGGGGGAGAAACCGTGATCGTAAAATTTACTGGGGTTCCTATACAGGTTCCCAAAGAAGGAGTAACCGAAATGGTACTCACGTTATTGGTAGTACCCGTATTTACTCCATTAAATGATGGAATGGTATTCGAACCATTGGCGTTTGTTAAACCAGTATTTGTATTATCATTTATCCAATTGAAAGTTGCTCCGAATGTACCTGAAAAATTAACAGCCGTAGATGCTTGTCCAGGACAAATTGTTTGATTTCCGGGATTAGTGACAGTCGGACTTGGATTAACCGTAATGGTAAATGTGGTAGGAGGTCCACTGCAAGGATTATTAAATGGAGTAACGGTTATCGTAGCCGAAATTGGATTTGCAGTAGTATTAGTTGCTGTAAAGGCATTGATATTCCCATTTCCTGAGGCAGGCAAACCAATGGATGGACTATCATTTGTCCACGTGTAAGTGGTAGCATTTCCTGAAAATGCGATTGCAGTTGTAGAATTTCCAGCACAAACAACTTGATTGCCAATTGGATTTATAGCAGGTAAAGCCACATATGTAGTTGTGACTTGCCACGTATTGGTTACTAATTCTTGATAATTTGTTACACAACCTGCCACATTCGTTGCAGCGCTTGCATTTACCGGGAAATATGTTTGATAACCTTGCCAAATGTAAGTCAATGAATTTTGATTTGGATAACAACCATTACACATGGATTGATTGGTCAAGTTATAGGTTACCCCGTTATTTGTTGCAGTATATGTAAATGCAGAACCATTGTGCAAAAATCCTGTACCAGATTGTATTGGTGTCCATGTAGTTCCACATCCAACACGTGAACGTTGCTCGATTTTATCTGCATAATAGGTTGTAGAACCACTTTGAGCTATATATCCTTTGGCCCAAATACGGTAAGTGGTGGCAGATCCGGTAACTTGAAATCCAGTTATTGGAATATTTACAATTAATGGTTGTTGGCAATTAGCATTAAATTGCGTGTTTTTGTCCTGAACAGCTCTATTACTTGCATACGTATTGGAAACGGTTGGATCAATCACAATTGGATAAACCAAATCACTTCTTCTTAAATAGTCGCTTTCAAAATGAATTTCGATAAAACTTCCAGATGTTGTATGAACCAAGTTATAATATCCTGGAATTAAATGGTTTGCGGCTTCATTTTTATCCTCACTGAAAAACCCATCAAAAATTTGCGCCGGGCTGATTGTTCCATAAATGTTTCCTGAGTTATCAATAATCTTCAAACTTCCTAACCAACCGTTTATAGTCATTTCACCTTGATCGTAAGCAAGTTGATATCCCGCTGGCAGCGAGTAGGATTGTTTAAAAACCGTTGTTTCTGAATTAAATGGAATATCAATTGGAGAAGTAATTTCAAGATTAAATCGATAACTCCAATGCGTATATTCAAACGCGGACCTTAAACTTGGGTTGGTAGTAGATAGAAAAAGTTTGTTTCCATTGGCAGAATTTATACCGTTAGTTTCGATGGAGCTTTCACTAATTTGAGATTGACTATCATCTAAAAAAGACATTGACTTTGTAGTTCCTAAAACAAAATCACCTCCTACCGAATGCAATTGCAATGTGGTTGAACCATCATTTAAATTAGTGTATAAGGGTAAATCCGATTTAAAAATTCCAAAGCGGTTCAAAGATTGAGTCGCATTTTGTTGAATAGACATTAATTGATTACCTAAATAGTAGTGTATTTTTCCTCCAGAAGTAACTGTGTGATAAACATTTTCCCGATCAACAAAAGTTTTAGCATACTCGCGACGGAATTGTAGCAATTCAACATTTTCAATAGACCAATTTTCATCAGAAATTCCATATTCCGGATGCGAATGATAATCTTGTGGAATTAAGTCACTATACCAGTAGTTCTGGGCATAAAAAACAGGCATGTAGATGATGAAAAATACAAATAATATTTTTTTTCCAAAATCCATAGTTTAGCAATTTTTCAACAAATTAACGATAAAAATATCATTGTAGTTGCCTCATTTAAAAGAAAATTGCTTTTTTCATAACAAATTATAAATAAACAGATTATGTTTTTTTCTTGGATACAAATTATAAAAAATAATACCCTTCATTATTTGTTAGACGAGTTAGGGTTAAGACTTCTTGGTAAATTCAACTCGACACTGAATTTCCGGCTATTCGCATTTCGAACATTAATTGTTCAATTATTTTTTTGGGATAGTGCGTAAATTTTTGTTAAATTCATTAAAAACACGTAATTTCATTTTTCTTAAAAAATAAATGACACTCATTATTACATTTAAATCATGAAAATTTTAAAAGTTCAAGCCCTGAGAGGACCAAATATCTGGAGTATAAATCGCAAAAAATTAATTCAAATGCGCTTGGATTTGGAAGAGATGGAACAATCTCCAACTAACTTAATCCCGGGTTTTAGAGAACGCATTGAAGCAATGTTTCCAACTATGATTGAACATCGTTGTTCTGAAGGAGAACGGGGTGGATTTTTTCATCGTATTGAACGTGGTACATGGATGGGTCATGTAATTGAACATATCGCTCTTGAAATTCAAACATTAGCTGGAATGGATGTAGGATTTGGAAGAACGCGC
Organism: Crocinitomicaceae bacterium; assembly: GCA_044237035.1. Taxonomy (GTDB): domain Bacteria; phylum Bacteroidota; class Bacteroidia; order Flavobacteriales_D; family Crocinitomicaceae; genus UBA952. Next base: position 13,754 of record JBIIFU010000012.1, on the reverse strand, counting down.
GAAACAAAATCACCTGGGGTTTATAATGTTGTCTTCAATTATATTGAGGAAAAAGTAGGGTTATTTGCTGCAGAATCAGCAGTAAGAATTGCAGAGGCCTTAATTTCCGGACAAGCGTATGATTTAGATCGCGATATTCAAAAAATGAGAGAAATTCGTGAAGATGTTCGCTTAGGACCAAGTACGGGAAGTATTGTTGATGAGGCTGTAGCACGAGATATTCCTTGGATTAGAATGGGTACAAATTCATTGGTACAGCTTGGGTATGGTGTAAATCAAATGAGATTTCAAGCTACAATTACTTGCAAGACGAGCAACATTGCCGTGGATATTGCCTGTGATAAGGAAGATACAAAAAAACTGTTAGATGCTGCGTCTATTCCAGTTGCTAGTGGGTCAATTTGTGTCGATGAAGAGGACTTGGAAGCAACAATTCGAAAAATTAATTATCCAATTGTAATTAAACCTTTAGATGGAAATCATGGGAAGGGAGCATCTATAAATGTAACAAATTGGGAAGATGCAGTAGAGGGGTTAGCGCATGCAAAAAAATATTCAAGAAGAGTAATTGTAGAGAAATTCATTACTGGATTTGATTTTCGTGTTTTAGTAATTGACAATAAAGTAGTTGCAGCAGCTCAACGAGTACCCGCTCACGTAGTTGGCGATGGGAAGATGACGATTCAACAGTTGATTGATGAGACAAACAAGGATCCTCGTCGTGGATATGGTCACGAAAATGTTTTAACTGAAATTACAGTTGATAGGGATACGACCGAATTACTTGAAAAACTGGGGTATTCATTAGATACTGTTCCGTCTAAAGACGAGGCAGTTTACTTAAAATCGACAGCTAATTTAAGTACAGGAGGAACATCCATTGACGTTACTGACATGATGCATCCTGAAAACATTTTTATTGCAGAACGTATTTCACGAGTTATCGGGTTGGATGTATGTGGAATTGACATTATGGCTCAAAATTTAACAGAATCCTTAAAAGAAAATGGAGGCGTAATTTTAGAGGTTAATGCAGCTCCTGGTTTTAGAATGCACTTAGCCCCATCATCAGGACTTCCGCGCAACGTGGCTGCTCCTGTCATTGATATGTTATATCCTCCTGGAAAACCATCTCGAATTCCGATAGTTGCCATAACAGGAACAAATGGAAAAACTACAACGACAAGATTGCTTGCTCACATTGTAAAAAATAATGGTCATAAAGTGGGATTCACTACATCAGACGGGATTTATATTCAGAACCATATGATGGAAAAAGGGGATACAACTGGACCAATTAGTGCCGAATATGTTTTAAGAGATCCAACAGTTGATTTTGCCGTATTGGAGACAGCTCGTGGTGGAATACTTCGATCAGGACTAGGATTTTCACAATGTGATATTGGAATAATTACAAATATTCAAGAAGACCATTTAGGAATTAGCGATATCCATGATTTAAATGATTTGGCGCGCGTTAAATCAGTTGTTGTTGAAAGCATTAAAAAAGATGGGTGGGCTGTATTGAATGCTGAGGATTCCAAATGCGTTGAAATTGCGGCTTCGTTAAGCTGTAATGTAGCGTTATTCAGTATGGATGAAACTAATCCTGTAGTTGTTGACCATTGTAAAAAAGGTGGAATTGCCGCGGTTGCTGAAAACGGATTTGTAACTATCAAAAAAGGAGATTGGAAGATTCGAGTGGAGCGAATAACACATATACCACTTACCATGAATGGGAAGGCCAAATTTATGATCGCAAATTCACTCGCAGCAACTTTAGCCTCTTATTTGTGGGGTTTTAAAACAGAAGATATACGACTATCATTGAATACCTTCCTTCCCAGCGCCGCTCAAACACCTGGAAGACTTAACATTTTTGAGTTCTCTAAATTTAAGGTGATGATTGATTTTGCGCATAATCCAAGTGGATACCGCGGTATTGAAGAATTCATGCAATCCGTTGAAGCCACAAGAAAAATTGGAATTATTTCAGGTGTAGGTGACAGACGTGATGAAGATATTAAAGAATGTGCTAGAATTGCCGCTAGAATGTTTGATCACATAATCATTCGTCAGGAGAAACATCTGCGTGGTAGAACGGAAGAAGAAATTATCAATCTTATTTTAGAAGGAATTCATGAAACAAATTCAAACGTTACTTATGAAGTAGTAACCCTTGAGGTTGAAGCTATTCATCATGCAATTTCAATCGCTGAAGAAGGAACCTTTATTACAGCCCTAAGTGATGTAATTGATAATGCGATTGATATCGTTCAAAGCTATTTAGATGCTGAAATAGAGCAGACTACGATTTCATAGAAATATGTAACATTTTACCTACTCATGGTTTCTAAAGAATAACCAAAAAAATTTAGAGCCATGAAAGTAACAATGATTTTATTGATTATTCCTTTTCTATTGAGTAAGGAGGAAAGAACCTATAAGAAATTAAATAAGGTTTACGAAAAGAATACAGAAAAAGCATTTGTTTTAGCCAAAAAAATTAGTGCCAAGGATAAAACGTTGGCGTCACCGTACTATTTTCAATTCCTGGTTTACCAAAAAAAAGCGGATAAAACGCACATTGCTAAAGAACAGGCTCCTTTGTTAATTAATGCGATTACAATGTGTGGCGCTTTTGAAAAAAGAGCAGGTGAATCATTATTAGCCACCACGGATTTTGAATCTAAAAAAAGTACGCTTAAAGAAAAAGTGATTAGTTGCTTGAAGCTCCTAAAAAATGACACAAAAAACAAATCTAAGTTTAAGAAACTTCGCGATAAATCAGTTGAATTTTTTAGCGACATGCCACAAGATGTTGTAACTATAATTGATCCAAAGAAAGAGGCAGAAGAAAAAGCCAAATTAGCGGCTATTGAAAAAGAAAAAAATATTGAAATTCAATTGGCAAATCTCAAACATGAATTCCCGTCAAAAGCAATAGATACAAAACAAATTAATTTTTCTAAAAAACCTACGGGCAGTGAAAACTTAGCGTCATTCAACGAAGTTGAAGAGCTTAAAATGATTGACATTCTCAATAGGGCAAGACTTGAAAAAAATCTACAACCCCTTACAATTGATCCTGATTTAGTGAGAGCGGCAAGGTATCATGCAATGGACATGGCGAAAGAAAATTACTTCTCACATGAAAGCCAAAATAAAGTAAAAAATAAATTAACTAAATCAATAGAAACTTTTGAAAGAATAAAATTGTTTTATCCAACTGGTGGTAATTCAGAAAATATTCATGCTGGTTCTGCTAATGCAGAAGGCGCATATGAAGCGTGGTTCAATAGCCCAGGTCATTATGACAATCTATTTAGCGAAACATCTCAAAAAGTCGGTATCGGATTTATGTATGATGTAAACAGTGAAAACAAATATTACTGGGTATTTTGCACTTCAACGAATTAATTTTAAATTTGAAGAAAAACATTGTATGAAACGATTTATTTTAATCTTACTTATTACTGCAGGAAGTTTTTCATTAAAGGCACAAAAAGTATATACCGTTAAATATGAAAGTCAAGCAGACGTCAAAGTTTATGTAGTGAAATACGAAAGTCAAGCGGATTTAAAAGTGTACAAAGTAAAATATGATAGCCAAGCTGGAAGCAACGACGGAAAATGGTACTTTGTTGATTATGAAAGTCAAGCAAAGAAGAAAATTTATTTTGTTGATTACGAAAGTCAAGCTGATGTAAAAATCTATTTCGTTGAATACGAAAGTCAAGCGGGATGGAAAAACACTTCTAAAAAGCATTTATTTTACTAAGTGATAAGTATTCTTGAACTGCTAGCTATAGCTTTTGGTTTTACTTACGTTTTAATTATAATTTTCAAAAAGCCAATTGCTTGGCTTTTTGGCGTTTTATCATCACTACTTTTTGTCCTGCTCAGTTGGGAATCGAATCTTTATATTCAAACAGGTTTACAAAGCATCTATGTAATAATTGGAATTATCGGATTCATTCGGTGGAATAAAGCAGAATTTAAAATAAAAACTCTTTCAAAAAACTTTAAAATAAGCTTATATGTTTTATCATTAATCTTAAGTTGCTTATTAGGTCTCTTAATGAGTTTCACAAATCAGTCACTACCTTATTTAGATGCATTTATTTCAATCTTTGGGATATTGGCAACCTACCTTACAACGGAAAAGCAAATTGAAAACTGGATAATCTGGATTTTTGTCAATTTGTCAAGTATCATTTTATTTTCGGAGCAAAAACTCTATTTAAGTGCCTATTTATATGGTGCCTATTTACTACTGTCGATTATCGGGCTAATTCAATGGAATAAAGAAAAATTACGTGAAAAAGTCAGTTAAAATTGCCATTACTGGTCCAGAATCCTCTGGAAAATCAACTATTTCTAATTGGCTTTCACAGCAAATTAATGGGACGTATTGTGAGGAGTTTGCAAGAAGCTATCTGACTGATAAAATTTCTTACGGGCAACAGGACTTAGTGGAAATAACGAAAGGTCAATTAGAAATTTGGGCAAATGCAGATCCGAAAAAACATCTGATTGCCGATACTGAATTGATCGTTATCGAAATTTGGAGTAGATGGAAATATAAGAATTGTGATGATTTAATTACCTCACAAATCATGAAACAAGATTTTGATTTATATTTTCTATGCAAACCAGATATCCCATGGATTTATGATCCTTTGAGAGAATCACCAAACGAAAGAGAGGAACTTTATAAAATTTACTACGATACACTAACGAACTACGAATTGAATTTTTATATTTTGGAAGGTAGCTTGTTGAATAGGCAAAGGCTTGTAAAACAAGTCTTAATAAATTATGGATTAGTTTTCTAACTTTTCAAGGTTGAAAAAAAAATCACAGGATTTTAAGTATTGATTTTGAAAAGTAAACGAATACACTAAATTTGTTGCAGAAATTGTTTTCAAAAGTTTAATTATGACAAAAAGAAGATCAATAATCAGTTACGACAAACTAACAATCGAACAAAAAAAACAAATCTTACGAGATTATCCGGATGGATATATTAACCACCTCACTACGATTAAAACACCAACCGGCGAAATATTGGATGCTTTAATTTGGGAAACGGAGGAGGTTATCTATTTGGTAAAAATCAATAAGATAATGAGCAAACCAAAACCAATCGCGGAAGATGATGATGAAGATTTTGACGATGATTTAGACGATGACAAAGTAGCTGATATTAAAGATGACGATCTAGACGATGAAGAGGAAGAAGATGATGAATACGATAAACCTGATTCGGAAGAGGAAGAGGAAGAAGATTAGTCTACGAATTAAATTCTAAAAAAATTTGAAATACTTTATATTGATTTCCTTTTTCTGGTTAGTGCAACATTGCTATAGCCAGAACATCTATAAATACGCTATCACATTTACTAATAAAGGTGAAAACAATCCTTACTCGGTAAAAAATCCCAGCATTTTTTTAAGTAAACGCTCTATTAAGAGAAAGAAAAAATTGAAGATTCAGATTACATCTGAGGATTTACCAGTAAATCCAAATTATGTAAATGAAATAACCAAACTCATTCCAAAATCAGAAATAGTAAATAAATCGCGTTGGTTCAATCACGTTGTAATTCAAACGACAGATACAAACTGGAGAAATTCAATTTCTTTTCCTGACTTTGTGAGCGAAGTAAAACTAATTTATGTAGGTAAACAACCAAAGACAACCGGTAATAGGGCGTTTTCTCCTAGTAATAAAGGCGATGTTTTAAACAAGCGAAATGCTAAAACCCTGAGTTATGACAAATCAGAGTTTCAAATTACATCATTAAACCTTCAAGAACTTCATAAAAAAGGCCACTTTGGAAAAGATATTCATGTTGCAATTTTAGATGGAGGATTTAGTAATGTGGATAAAATTGAGGCCTTTCATCACCTAAGATCTACCAATCGTGTTTTGGGCACTTGGGATTTTGCCTCTAATGAAAATGAAGTTTATGGTGATGGAGAGCATGGAACAATGGTATTAGGCTGTATGGCGGGTTTTGTAGAGAATAAATTTTTGGGCACAGCACCACTCGCTTCCTATTGGCTATTCAGAACTGAGGACGGCGCAACGGAAACTATTGTTGAAGAATACAATTGGATTTCAGCTGCTGAATTTGCCGATAGCGCAGGAGTTGATATTATAAACAGTTCTCTTGGTTATACCACATTTGACAAAGGAATTGGAAGCTATTCATATGAAGATATGAACGGAAAAACAGCGATAATATCTCGGGGTGCAGATAAGGCTGTTGAAAAAGGGATTTTTGTTGTTAATAGTGCTGGAAATTCTGGCAATGACAAATGGAAATACATTGGTGCACCCGCTGATGCCGAAAAAGTTTTTTCAATTGGCGCTATCACAAAAACTAAAGAAAGAGCACGTTTCAGTTCGTTTGGTCCAACTTCAGATGGTAGAATTAAACCAAACGTCTGTGCTTTGGGGTATAATTCAGCAGTAATTAATTCAGCTGGATCTGTTACTGAAGCAAGTGGAACCTCTTTTTCAGGGCCAATCATTTGTGGTGCCATTGCTTGCCTAATGAATAAGCATCGTTTTACTCGACCGGAAAAATTAATGAATGCGGTTCAACAATCAGGTAGTAATTCCGGAAAACCTGCAAATGACCTCGGTTATGGAATACCTGATTTTTTAAAGGCTAGTAAGATTCTATTGGAGAAAAAATAATTTTAGTTTAACTAGATTCAATTGCTATTGCAAGTTTTTACTTATCTTTAGACCAATTATACCAGTTTTTTATGAGGATTTCTTTTGTTTTATTTATTATCCTGATTTCTTCTTTGACAGTTTCATGCAAAAAGAAAAATAATATCCCTCAACCAGACCCAATAGAAAACCCACAAGATACAACGGGTAATATAATCGATACATTGTCCAAAGTGGTTATCAATCTGAGCGGAATGCAAAACACAAATGGAAAAGTAAACATAGCATTGTACAATAGCTCATCAACGTTTAACGATCCAAATCAAGCGTATCGTGAATTATTTTTGGATTGCACTGGCGGAAATATGACAATTACTTTAGATAGTTTAGTTCAGGGAGAATACGCTTTTGCCATATTCCACGATGAAAACAACAACCAGCAAATTGATCAAAATCTATTGTCAATTCCGACAGAAGGATTTGCGTTTTCAAATAATGCGATGGGAACTTTTGGTCCGCCAAATTGGACACAGTCTAAATTTTCAGTTCCGGTTTCCTCCACGGTTAATCAAACTATCTCGTTGAATTTCTACTAAATAAAAGTCTAATTTTTTCTGACTTTCCTTAAAACACATTTCGGCTGAGGATAAATCCCTTCTCGTAGAATCTCCTTTGATTTTTTGGTGAGAATCACTAACTCCTTTGTTTCATCAATCGGACGAATAAATTCAATCTGTATAGTTTTCTTGTCCTTTTTACTCCAAGTATAGGCCACATTCATTTCATTTCGACCAACTTTCAAAACGAGATCTTTTTTTTGAATGACTATAGAAATTGGTGTTGAGGAAACGTCAATAAACTGACTGCCCGAATTAATTTTATACGCAGCTATTTCTCCTTCGTATTTTCCGAAAAACTTTTTTTTCAAAGGCTTTTGAGCGTTTGCAAAGGATGATGAAATGAGTAAAAGAAGAAATAGCGCCTTAGTCATAAAACACGAAGGTAAGAAAAATGTATTTTCTTTCAATTTTAATTCATGACCTTACCCTTTAAGAATAAACGCGCCGTTTTTCAATAAATATCCTTTTCCCTCCTGTATCCACGGCATAAAAATTTGAGAATTGCCTGTTTCGGTCGGTTTAAAAACAATAGTGTATTTCTTTTTATTCCAAGAAACTTGAATCACATTTCCTTTATCAGAAATTTCAAATTGTTCATTTTCAGATTTTAACGCTAATTTTTTTCTAGTGATATCGTAGTAAATAATATCTCCTGGATTTAGTTTCGAATAAGATTCTACAACCATTTTTAGTTTATCAACTTGTTCGGGTTTTGCCCTGTAAAAACAATGGATTTTATTTTTGATTTTAATTGTAGAAACAAAATGATTGTGATTAAATATGCATAATTCACTTTTTGTTAGCATTTGATTTCTTTGAAAAACAATCGTAAGTAGCAATAAAAAATAAACTGAATATCCAAGAATCATTTGTTTTCGTCCTTTAGCAGATAAAATCAAGAAAACAAATAACAAACTTATTAAAATAACAATCCAAAAAGGAAGTACGTAGCCATAGGCAACTGCTCCTGGAATTTCTTCAATTTTTTGGACGATCCAATACATACCATAAACAGAAAAAGCCAATAATACACCAACAAATTGAGACAAGATTGGAATATATCGAACAAGAAATAGAAAAAAGCCTAGTCCCATAACTATCGATGAAAAGAACATGAGGCCCAAGTTGCTAAGCACAAAATAATTCGGAAACTGATGAAAATAAAAAAGAGAAATTCCTGTTGTCATTAATTGAGCAGCAAAACCGAGGGCCGTTCCCTGCCAAAGTTCCTTTAAAATAAATAGTTTAACCACCAGTAGTTTTTCAATCATTGGATAAAATAAAAAGATGCCGATCATGGCTAAATAAGAAAGTTGAAAACCGATATCTAAAATATACAATGGATTCAATAACAATAAGATAAATGCAGAAAAGAACAAAGTATTTAAAGAATCATGTTGCTTTGAACTGATTTGGGAAAGGGCAAGTACAGTGAACATCAAAACTGCTCGAATGACGCTGGCGGAAAATCCAGTAATTAAAGCGTAAATCCATAGAAAAATAACTATACATATGGTTGCTTGTTTTTTACTCAATACCCGTGGGAAAAATCCGAAAACAGCCATAAACATATACAAAATCAAGCCGATATGCATACCAGAAACGGCCAAAATATGCATGGCTCCCGTATTTGTGAAGGCATTTTTCGTTTCAGAATCCAAGAGGGATTTATCACCAAGAATTAAGGCTTGTGCAATTGCCAAATCTGTACCTGTTAAGTTTTCTTTTAAAGCGGAATTTAAATAATCTGAAAATCCAGTTAATAGATAAGATAGAAATGAAGGTGAATTTGAATCAATCCAAGTTAATTCATCAGAAGATACAAAAGCCATCGCATCAATTCCACGAGATTTCCAATAATATTCAGCGTCAAATTCACCTGGATTGTTCTTGTTTTTAATCTTTGTGATTTCAGCGCCAACAAGAATTTCATCTCCTTTTTGAAGGTGCGAAAGTTCTTTGGCCAAATAAAGTAAAACCCGACCTTCTGTCGGTTTCTTTTTTTCATCAGAATGAATGGTGTTTGTTTTTATTAGAGCTTTATTCCACAAACCTTGACCATTATTTATTTCAATGATTTCACCTTGAATTAAATCGCCGTTTTTATATCCAGTTTGAAAGATTGAGGCTTGATTTTCCCAATGGAAGGTGGCTGCCAAAGCACCTAATAGAAAACACAAAACATACACTGAAAAATAGGCAAGAATTCCTGATTTTGCATTGATTAACTTCCAAAATGCAACGGATCCAATAATAAGAGAAATAGCTAAAATTCCAGAACTAGCCCAGTTACCATAAATTAAAACAATCGCTAATCCAATAATAAAAGGAATGCAAATATGAACAAATGGTCTTTTGTAGAAATCTATATTCATAAGTTGAAAACTCACGTAAATTGCTGAGATTTATACCATCATTTCCAACAAATGTAAATGTTTAAAATAGCTTACTTACATAAACACGTATTGCGCTTTACATTTTTAAGTTTGGCTAATAAAAATTATGTAGAACTTGAATTTAATAGGGTGTTCGGGATTAAAATTTCAATATTCTTAAAGAGTAAATGATTTACTCATGGCTTTTTGAGTAAAATAATTCGCAGTGCAAAATAGCTTTTAAATCATGAGAGGCTATTTTGTTTTTTTGTGAAAGAAAAAAGTGAAATTAACTTAACCAAAAATCAATTCAATTTTTTTTCAATCAAATGCAACTTTTTATCTAAACTAATTATCTTTAGAACACCAAACCTAAAGCTAAAATTATGTTTAATTCAAAAACATTATTCTTCGGAATATTTTTATTGTTCTCAATTTTTACATCCTTTTCTCAAACCGTTATACGTTGCTACACAGATGAAAATCATCAGCAACTATTGCAACAGTTTCCAGAGCTTGAAACCAATGATCAGTTCGAACAATGGATGCAACAGCAATTGATTCAAAATCAAGCCAGTGCAATTATTGGCGGCGTCTATTATATTCCTGTTGTTGTTCATGTAATCCATAATGGCGAGGCAGTTGGAACAGGAACAAACGTTTCTTTTGCAGCAATTCAATCACAAATTGATGTATTGAACGAAGATTTTCGAAAAATTTTTGGGTCAAATGGGTGGAATACACATCCAGATGGTGCTGATACACAAATTGAATTTTGTTTGGCTCAACGTAGACCAGATGGCTCAGCTTTTCCGGCGGGAGAACCTGGAGTGAATCGAATTAACAGAAATACTGTTGGTTTTACAGCACCACCTTATTCACAAACATATATTAATGCTACAGTCAAACCTTACACTTACAATAACAATGTGCCAACAGCTACTAGAGGATGGGATCCGGCAAAATATATGAATATCTGGCTAGCAGATTTATCAGGTGGGCTCTTAGGTTATGCACAATTTCCCCAGTCTCCTCTTGGTGGAATGGGTTGTGGTAATCAAACAGCTGGAACGGATGGTGTTGTGTTTTTATACAATTCTATTGGAAAAAGTTCGGTAACAGGTTTTACTGGAGCGTACAATGAAGGCCGAACAGCTACGCATGAAATAGGACATTGGTTGGGACTTAGACACATTTGGGGAGATGGTGGATGTACAGTTGATGATTTTTGTAACGACACCCCTGAGGCAGGCGCTGCTAATTATGGATGTCCCGTTGGAACGAATAGTTGTACCGCAGCACCAGATGCCGGGGTAGATATGATTGAAAATTACATGGATTATACCGATGATTTATGTATGAACATTTTCACCAATGACCAGAAAATGCGAATGCGAACGGTTTTAGAAAATAGCCCTTTACGAGCAAGTTTAATAAATTCAGATGCTTGCACCCCTCCACTTGCTGTTGATGCTTCGGTGGTGGACATAATTACTCCTAAGGGCGATAATTGTGTTGGGAGTATAACACCTTCCGTTATTCTCAAAAATCGCGGTAGTAGTGCATTAACGAGTGCAACTATCTCATATAAAATTGACAATGGAGCCCCAACAACCTTTTCTTGGACAGGTAATTTAGCTTCAGGAGCGTCTGTAACTGTGTCCCTTCCGGCGTTCACAACTACAGCAGGCCAACATATCTTTAAAGCATATTCTACACTTCCTAATGGATCTGCTGATCAAGCAACAGCTTATGATACTTCAGGTATTAGCTTTGTGGTTTCACCTGGAATATCTGCACCATATACTGAAACGTTTGATGGTGGAACTTTCCCTCCGGATGTTCGATGGGTGGTTGAAAATCCAACCAATGACTGTTACGAATGGGTTGGCGCTTCTGCAACCTCAATTACTGGAGTATTTAACAATAATGCAGCACAATTCCCTGGCTTTGGCAACAATACAGGACAAACAGAAAATCTAATTACTCCAATATTCACATTGCCTTGTAACGCAACCGCAGCTAATCTTCAGTTCGATGTTGCTTACAGAAGAAGAAACAATACAACCGCCAATTACGAAAGATTGTATGTTGAAATATCAGAAAATTGTGGTGCAACATGGAATGCAACTCCGATTTATGATAAGACTGGAACTGCCCTTCAGGTTTTAACAACCACTATTACAACATATTACACACCTGTTGGAGCGACAGATTGGAGAACAGAAACGATTAATTTATTGCCATTTGTTACTACAACATCAAAGAATGTGAAATTCAGGATAAGAGCAGTTGCAGCCAATGGAAATAACATTTATATAGATAATTTAAAATTTAATGCGACCACTCCAGGAGAAATTTCTGTAAGTCAAACTGGAACAAACATTTTTGATGAAGGGTCGTCTAACCTTGGGGCTGTCTCTGCAGGAAATACATCATCAGTTACATATACAATTACAAATACAGGGACGAGTAATTTAACATTAACTGGACCTATTTCAGTAACTGGTAATGGATTTACATTAGGCTCAACATTCGGAACGACAACGGTTCCAGCCGGAGGCACAACAACTTTTACAGTTTTTTTTAGTCCTACGGCAAGTGCAAGTTATACAGGGAATGTTTCTTTTGGAACAAATGACTGTGATGAAGCTGCATTCAATTTCCAACTAAATGGAATTGGTGTAACAAATCCACCAGTAGCAGGGTTTACTCCTTCTTCAACTGTTATTTGTGCAGGTCAGACAGTAACATTTACCAATACCTCAACAAATGCAACCTCGTATAGTTGGAATTTTGGAACCGGAGCAACACCATCAACCTCAACTTCAGCTAATCCAACGGTAACATTCAACACTCTAGGAACTTACACGGCAACGTTAACAGCCACGAATGCTTTTGGTAATGATGTTGAAACACAGACAAATATTATAAATGTTTTAGATGGAACCGGTATTTCACTTCCTATTTCAGAAGGTTTTACAACCGCAACATTTCCTCCAACTAACTGGTCTTTAATAAATACGAATAATTCTCCTACAACTTGGGTGAGAAGCGCAACTGTTGGTTATGCTCCAACAGCAGGAAATTCTATGGTTTTTGATAATTTCAACTACAACGACGGTGATGATGATCAAGTAAGATTGCCAGGCGTGAACCTTACCGGTTATTCTACTTCGCAATTGCAGTTTGATGTAGCCTATGCGCCCTACAACACTACAAGTTATGATGGTCTAGAAGTTTTAGTTTCTACGAATTGTGGGGCAACCTGGTTATCTGTTTACATGAAATCAAATACAACATTGGCTACAGCTGCTGCTACAACTGCTTCTTTTGTTCCAACAACCGCCCAATGGAGAACAGAAACTATTAATTTAACTCCCTATGTTGGAAATAGTAAGGTAATAGTATCATTTAAAAATCTCTCTGGTTATGGAAATAATCTCTATGTTGATAATATTAATCTTACTGGAGTTGTTTTAAGCGTTCCCCCCGTGGCATCGTTTACCGCTTCAGCTACAACAATTTGTGCTGGTCAATCAGTTACTTTTACAAATACGTCAACTGGAAGTCCAACATCGTACTCTTGGTCATTCCCAGGTGGAAATCCGACAACATCTACAGCAACAAACCCAACAGTTTCCTTTGTTAATTCAGGGACTTATACTGTTTCTTTAGTGGCTACTAATGCAAGCGGAAGCAATACGGCTACTCAAACAATTATTGTAACGGCAAACCCAACTGTTTCTGTTCCAAGTCAAACAATATGTTCAGGAAGTACGGCTACACTTCAAGCAGTTGGAACACCATCAGGTGGAACCTATACTTGGTCTACCGGTGGATCAGGCCCTAGTATTACTGTAACTCCAACGGCAACAACAACATACACAGTGACCTACACAGTGAATGGATGTAGCGCCACTCAGCCAGCAATTGTTACGGTTACTCCGCTACCTGTTGTTACAGCAACAAGTGCCACAATTTGTTCAGGAGGATCAGCGACCTTGTCAGCTACTGCCAGTCAACCTGGTGGAGTATTTACATGGTCAACTGGCGCAACTGGAAGCT
>JBIIFU010000011.1:0-68875 GCA_044237035.1 Crocinitomicaceae bacterium | reverse complement strand
CGAGAACAAATTCTAAATATTGTTTGGGGAAATGAAACTGTGGTTGGCGAAAGAACCATAGATGTTCATATTCGAAAATTACGCGAAAAGCTCGGAGATGCGTATATTCGCACTATAAAAGGTGTTGGATATACCTTTACAGAGCAATGAAATTTAAAAAACCAAGAATAGCCGTAGTAATTGGAAGTGTCGTTAGTGGTGGATTGTGTTATGTAATTCAATTTTTTTCAAATAGCGATCAATCGACCTTTCACCTTAAATGGATTTTAATTTCTGTTTTTATAAGTATTACGAACTATTCTATTTTCAGTTTTTTATTCAAAAGATTCATTCTTAACAGGCTAAATTTAATCGTGAAAAACGTCTATTCAACTAACGATGAAAGGGCAAGCAAACTGGCTAGTAAATCATCGGATGATTTGCTCGACGATATGGAATTAGAAATAGAACATTGGGAGAGTGACAAAATCAAAGAAATTGATAAACTTAAGGAACAAGAGGCGTTTAGGCGCGAGTTTTTGGGTAATTTATCTCATGAACTAAAAACACCAATTTTTTCTATTCAAGGATATATTTTGACCTTACTTGAAGGGGGGTTGGAAGATCAGGAGGTGAATAAACTTTTTTTAGAACGAGCATCAAAAGCAACAGACCGAATGGTAAGCATCATTGCTGATTTAGACCAAATCACAAAAATTGAGGCTGATTCATTCAAATTGGATATAAGACCTTTTGATATTGTTGAATTGGTAAAAGATATTTTTGAATCCCTAGATTTAAAAGCAAAGCAGAAAAATATAACCTTAAAATTGGAAAAGGATTATAATTCAGTTTTAGTAGATGCGGATAAGAATAAAATTGCACAGGTCCTTACGAATTTAATCGGAAATTCCATTTTTTACGGAAACCAAGACGGTATTACCGTGGTTTCTATTTCAAACGTGGATAATTTAATATTACTTTCTGTTGAGGACAACGGTTTGGGAATTGAAGAAGTTCATTTAAACAGACTATTTGAGCGATTCTATCGTGTTGAAAAAAGTAGAAACAGAAATGAAGGTGGTTCGGGGCTTGGGCTTGCAATTGTTAAACACTTGTTGGAAGCACATGGTCAATCCATCACGGTGAAGAGCCAGGTGGGCAAAGGAAGTACATTTTCATTTGGTTTATCAAAATCAAAAAGCAATGCGGGGTCATTATTATCCTCGCGAGGAATTCCTATTAAATAAGTGGTTCAAGTATAAGACAAATATTTTTTATTTTCTCTATTATCCTTAACTTAGTTGCAAACTTGGGTTGAATGCATCTAAATCATTTCTTGTTCTTACTCTTTTGTTCATTGTTTTCGCTTGGTTTTTCTCAAACACACCATTCCAACGAACAACATAAACACAAGCAAAAGCGTTCATTAAATCAAGATCATTACTTTATTGAGAACAAAGGACAATGGCCTGATGCTGTCCTTTTTAAATCAAAAATACCGGCAGGGAATATATGGGTTCATCAACACAAACTCTTATTTCATCTTCAGGATTATTCCAGATTGAATGAACTGCATCAAAAACCGAAAGATGCCGAAGAGACAATATACGGAAAACAAGTATTAGTTCATCTAAATTTTCCTACGTCAAATACGGTAACAAAAATTGAAAAACAACAGCAAACGAATACCTATTTCAATTTTTTTATTGGAAATGATAAATCGAAATGGGCCAATGATGTACGTGGATACTCCGACGTAACGATGAAGGAGTTTTACAATGGCATTGATTTAAAGTTAATTTCTCATCCCGAAGAATTTAAATACGAATTCCATTTGCAGCCTAATGCTGATCCAAGATTGATTTCTTTCAATTATGCAGGAGTCAAAAATGTTAAATTGGCAAAAAATGGAAATTTACTCATTGAAACAGAACTCGGAAAAATCATAGAACAAAAGCCATACACCTATCAAATGGTTGATGGAAAAATAAAAGAAATTAAAAACGCCTTTGTTGTTAATGACAATCAAGTATCGTTCAACCTTGGGAAGTACGACCCATCTGTCAAGCTAATAATAGACCCTGTTTTAGTATTTGCTACTTATAGTGGATCAGTGACCGATAATTTTGGTATGACAGCAACTTATGGTTATGATGGAACTGCTTATTCAGCGGGAATTATTTATGGGAATCAATACCCAACCCCTGATCCTTTGGCATGGGATGTTTCCTCCAATATTACCATTCCAAATACTAATGTTGCAACTACGGATGCGTTTATTTCTAAGTATTCAGTAGATGGTACTACCATGTTATGGACAACCTTTATTGGTGGCGGTGACAATGTACAAGGTACCGAAACAGCTCATTCCTTGATATGCGACCAAAGCAATAATATTTACATGTATGGAGTAACTTCTTCTCTTGATTTTCCAATTCAAGGTGGATTTCAAACTGTTCATAACGGAGGAACAACGTTAAGCGTTGCATTTAATGGCACTAATTTCGGCACTGTGGGCACTGATATTTTTGTTGCTAAATTTAGCGCAAACGGGCAATCATTACTTGGTTCAACTTATATTGGGGGAGCTGCAAATGACGGGGTAAACTATAAAGTAACATCAGGTTCCTACAATTCTGTTGCTGCGTATGACTCCTTGTCAATGAACTATGGAGATCAATTTCGAGGGGAGATTATGTTGGATGAGACTGGTAATTGTATAGTTGCTTCATGTACTCGATCTTTAAATTTTCCGGTTTTGAATGCATTTCAATCTTCAAACGCAGGTCAATTGGATGGAGTTGTTTTTAAAATGTCCCCCAATCTTACTAATTTAATTTGGTCGAGCTATTATGGCGGTTCTAATAACGATGCTTGTTATTCCGTAAAAGTCGATTCAAGTTCAAATGTTGTTATTGCGGGTGGAACAAGTTCCATTGACCTTCCTTTCACTTCTGGGGGCTTTAACCCAACATATAACGGTGGAAAAACAGATGGATTTGTGGCAAAGATTAATTCGACTGGAGCATCAATTTTAAATGCTACTTATTTAGGAACAACAAATTATGATCAAGCATTTTTTGTAGAGATTGATAGAAATGACAATGTTTTTGTACTTGGGCAATCTATTGGCGGTACATTTCCAGTATTGAATGCCAATTTTGTTAATCCAGGCAGTAGCCAGTTCATTATTAAACTTAACCCTGCATTAAATCAAAATCTCAATTCTACCGTTTTTGGAAATGGTAATCCATCGATTAACATTTCTCCTGCAGCCTTTTTAGTTGATATTTGCGGGAATATGTATGTCTCAGGTTGGGGAGCAAACATTCTTCAAGGAGTGCCACTTTCTGGAATGCCAATTACACAAGATGCGTTTCAACAAACAGCACCAAATGGGTTTGATTTTTACCTTTTAGTTATCAAAAGAAATTTTGAAGATACACTTTATGCATCCTACATAGGAGGAGCCTCTGCCTCTGAGCATGTTGATGGGGGCACCTCTCGTTTTGATAAGAATGGAGTGGTTTATCAATCGGTTTGTGGTGGCTGTGGCGGATTTTCAGATTTTCCAACCACCCCGGGAGCATGGTCTTCACAAAACCTAAGTTCGAATTGCAACAACTTAATTTTTAAATTTGACTTCCAACTAATTCCAGAAGCTGAATTTACGATTGATGATAATATTGGTTGTGCAAGCTTTGTAGTAAACTTTGAAAATTTTTCTACAGAATCTGATTCCTATTTATGGGATTTTGGAAATGGCGACACATCCTCGATTATTGACAATCCTACAATAGTTTATGATGAGCCGGGAGTATATAATGTTAATCTCTATGTAACAGACAGTATTTGTTTGCTGACAGATACGGCTCAAATTACAATTACCGTAACAGATGAAATTCAATTAAGCACGTCAACTGATGTGGAGTTATGTTCACCTGTAGAGTTAACGCTTTTTGCAAATAGTTTTGGGACTGCTTCTTATTTCGTATGGTCAACTTCACCCAATTTCACGGATACCTTGAATAGTTCACTGGCCGATTCTATTTTAATAATTACCCCTGATGGTCCAATAACTTATTATGTTTTAGCAGGGAATCCAGGTTGCTATAAAAAAGATAGTATAACCGTTGATTTTATAGGTTCATCTGTAATTTTAAGCGGCAATACAGAACTTTGTTTAGGAGATAACACAACGCTGACTGCAACTAATTCTAATGCGAGCATTTCTTTCAATTATACTTGGTCGCCTGATTCAATAATCGTTGGGTCATCAAACTTGAATTCAGTTCAAATTAGTCCTCCATTTAGTCAATACGTTTATTTAACTGCATCTTCATCCAATGGTTGTGTTGTGGATGATTCTATTTTTGTTAACGTTTCAACAATAGATCCCTCTTTAGTTATTGCAAGTGCTTCACAATACATAGCTGCAGCGGGAAGTACAATTACCTTATTTGGATCGCCATCAGGTTTGGATTCCTATACTTGGTCGCCAGCTGCAGGTGTTTCAGACCCCACAATGCAACAAACCAATGCGGTGGTTAATGAAACAACTATTTATACCTTGACAGTTTCAGATGGAGCATGTACACGATCAGACACTACCGAGGTAAAGGTTTATGAGGTCATTTGTGAAGACCCTTATGTATTCATCCCAAATGCATTTTCCCCGAATGGCGACTCTGAAAATGACGTATTGTATGTTCGAGGAATTTGGATAGAAAAAATGATATTCCGTATTTTTGACCGCTGGGGTGAAATCGTATTCGAATCAACAGACCCTACAATTGGTTGGGACGGAACATTCAGAGGAAGAAAATTAGATCCTGATGTATATGACTTTTACCTGGATGTGACTTGCATCGGTGGGTTAAAGTCAATCACAAAAGGAAATGTAACATTAATGAAATAAAGAAAATGAAAAAAGTAATTACTACGAAATCAGAAAAATTTTTAGAAGCGTATTTAAATAATCCAAGTCCGACAGGTTTTGAATCAGAAGGTCAAAAACTTTGGTTGGAATATATCAAACCATACGTTGACGACTATATGGTTGACAATTATGGCTCTGTTGCAGGAATTATTAATCCAGGAATGGATTACAAGGTTGTAATTGAGGCTCATGCCGATGAAATTTCTTGGTTCGTTCATTACATCACAAAAGACGGATTTATTTATTTGCGCCGAAATGGTGGTTCCGATCACATGATTGCCCCCTCAAAACGCGTCAATATTCATACAGAAAAAGGTGTCGTGAAGGCCGTTTTTGGATGGCCAGCAATTCACATGCGTCAGCAAAAAGAAGAAACGCCAAGTATGAAAAATATTTTTCTTGATTGCGGTTGCTCATCAAAGGAAGAGGTTGAAAAATTAGGCATTCACGTTGGATGTGTTGCGACTTTTGAGGACGAATTCATGATTTTGAATAAAAACAAATACGTTGGTCGTGCATTAGATAATCGAGTGGGTGGTTTTATGATTGCTGAGGTTGCTCGCCTTTTAAATGAAAATAAAGTTAAGCTCCCTTTTTCGTTATACGTGGTTAATGCTGTTCAAGAAGAGATTGGTTTGCGTGGAGCTGAAATGATTGCGCATAGAATTAAACCAGATGTTGCCTTAATTACGGATGTTTGCCACGACACAGCTACTCCAATGGTCGATAAAATAGAAAATGGCGACCAAAAATCAGGTGATGGCCCTGTTTTAACGTATGGTCCGGCTGTTCAAAATAATTTCTTGAAGCAGATAATCAAAACGGCTGAAAAAAATAAAATTCCTTTTCAGCGAGCAGCAGTTTCGCGTTCAACAGGAACGGATACAGATGCTTTCGCCTATTCGAATGAGGGGGTCACCAGTGCCTTGATTTCATTGCCTTTGCGCTACATGCACACAACCGTTGAAATGGTTCAAAAAGAAGATGTAGAAAATTGTATTAGATTAATATTTGAAACCTTAAAAACAATTAAGTCGGGACAAGATTTCAGGTATTTGAAATAATTTCTATTTATTTTAGTAAATATTAAGAGATTCTTGTTCAGAACAATCTATCAAATAACTTGTTTTAAGTTGTAAATTTGCTACTTTAGCAGTAATCCTATTTAATGAAATCATACCAAGCAGGTCCTAAACTTAGTCAAATCAATGTTCCGAGCGATCTTCGTTCAAAGTTTTCGGTTACTGATTTGCCTGAAATTTCAGACGAAGTTCGTCAATACATTGTTGACGTAATCTCTGAAATTGGAAATAGTCATTTTGGTGCTAGCTTGGGTGTTGTTGAATTGACGGTTGCTTTGCATTATGTATTCAATACTCCTGAAGATCAGTTGGTCTGGGATGTTGGACATCAAGCATACGGACACAAAATTCTAACGGGAAGAAGAGATGTTTTTCACACAAACAGATTGAAAGGAGGAATTTCAGGTTTTCCAAAACGATCTGAAAGTGAATACGATACATTTGGGGTGGGGCATTCGTCAACTTCTATTTCAGCAGCTTTGGGAATGGCAGTTGCGAACCGATACAAAAATGAAAAGCAAAAACATCATATTGCAGTAATTGGTGATGGTGCCATGACTGCTGGACTTGCTTTCGAAGGTATGAACCACGCTGGTTTTGAAAAAGATGCTAATTTATTAGTTGTTCTCAACGATAATTGTATGTCGATTGATCCAAATGTGGGTGCTTTAAAAGAATATTTGACAGACATAACTACATCACACACTTATAACAAAGTAAAAGATGAAGTATGGAATCTTTTAGGTAAAGTTTCAAAATTTGGTCCTGATGCGCAAAAAATTGCATCCAAAGTAACACATGCATTAAAAGGATCGATATTGAAACAAAGTAATTTATTTGAATCACTTAATTTTAGGTATTTTGGACCTGTTGATGGTCATGATGTTGTGGCTTTGGCTAAAGTTTTAGAGGATTTAAAAGATATTCCTGGCCCTAAAATCCTTCATTGTTTAACCAAAAAAGGTGGTGGATATAAATATTCTGAAGAAGGAGATCCTACCAAATGGCATGCTCCAGGAGTGTTTAATAAAGACACTGGTGAGATTGTTAAAGTTATTCCAAAATCGCCGCAACCACCAAAGTACCAAGATGTTTTTGGCTACACTATCGTTGAATTAGCCGAAGAGAATGATAAAATCATGGGAATTACCCCAGCAATGCCATCGGGATGTTCTTTAAATATCATGATGAAAGCCATGCCTGATCGGGCTTTTGATGTGGGAATTGCCGAACAACACGCAGTGACGTTTAGCGCTGGATTAGCCACACAAGGATTAACACCTTTCTGTAATATTTACTCTTCGTTCATGCAACGTGCCTATGATCAAGTATTGCACGATGTCGCTTTACAAAATTTGAACGTAGTGTTTTGTTTAGATAGAGGTGGACTTGTTGGTGCGGATGGAGCAACCCATCACGGAGCTTACGATATGGCGTATATGAGAATGATTCCAAACATGATTGTTTCAGCTCCAATGAATGAGGAAGAACTGAGAAATCTCATGTTTACAGCTCAACTTCCAAATAAAGGGCCTTTTTCAATTCGTTATCCTCGCGGAAATGGGGTTATGGTTGATTGGAAAAAACCCATGCGTGAAATTAAAATAGGTACCGGCAGAAAAGTAACCAATGGAAATGATATTGCAATTCTAACAATTGGTCATCCTGGAAATTTCGCTCAAGAAGCCATTGTTGAACTTGAAGAGCAAGGAGTATCTGTAGCTCACTATGATATGCGATTTGTGAAGCCTATCGATGAAACCATGCTTCATGAGGTTTTTTCAAAGTTCAAAAAGGTAATCACAGTTGAGGACGGTTGTTTAATGGGAGGTTTTGGATCTGCAGTACTAGAATTCATGGTCGATCAGAAATACGCTGCAGAAATTATCAGATTAGGTATTCCAGATGAGTACATTCACCATGGAACTCAGGAAGAACTCTGGGCAGATTGTGGTTTTAACAAAGGAGCAATTGTCAAGACGGTTAGCAAAATGCTTTCCGTTCAAAAGCAAACCAAAGTGTCTGAAACCAAAGTCGGTTAAAAGAAAATTTTTCCGGTAAAATCGTCATTGTCTTACTCTATTTCAGCGTAACTTTGTGGTATGAAATCAAAATTAGCGTCAGAAACCCTTTCGATAACTACCAAAGTAGTTTTACCAAATGACACAAATACTTTAGGAAATCTATTTGGAGGACAATTATTGGCTTGGATGGATGTAATTGCAAGCGTTTCTGCTCATCGACATTCCAAACGTGTAGTTGTTACAGCCTCTGTGAATCACGTTTCTTTTCAACGACCTATTAAACACGCTTCTATTGTAACGCTGGAAGCCAAAGTTTCTCGTGCTTTTTCTTCTTCCATGGAGATTTTTGTCGATGTTTTTGTAGAAGATCCAGTTACGGGTGAACGTGAAAAATGCAACGAGGCAATTTATACTTTTGTTGCCGTAGATCAAAATGGCGGCCCCATTCAAGTACCTGAGCTAATACCTGAAACAGAGGAAGAAAAAGTGCGCTACGAAGGAGCGTTAAGACGAAAACAATTGAGTTTAATTCTCGCAGGTAAAATGAAAGCATCAGAAGCAACCGAATTAAAAAAGTTGTTTTTAGAGGGGGAGTGATTTAAGGAAATAAATAATGTATTTTAAACACCTCGTTTGATGTGTTTTTTGTTTATTCATTTTTCGTTAATCATGGTACATTTTGGGATAGCGAGGAGCATTTTCTACAAGGGTATTCCATTCTTTCCACGTATAATATCGATTTTCAAATTCAAGTTCGCCATCGCTATAAACGATTAATTGAGCATTTTGGCCATTTTCAGTAAGTGATATACGCGCATAACAATCTTTCATTTCAATAATTGAAAGTGAAGGCTCGTTTCTGTGATGGTAATCAATTTCAATTCCCCGATATCTTTGATTTCCTTCTAATTTCTGATAAAAAAAGGAAGCATGTTCACCTAAATATTTCTGAATTAAATAATATGTGAAATAATCTTTCAGTTTTATTTCACCTTGATATAAGCCATTTTCAACGAAAATATCCAAATTCCAATTCAAACTATCCATGATCCGCAAAAACGATTTTACACGGGCATTTGATGTATCTCGTTTTTCTAGTCCAATGTAATAAACCTGAGGCATTTCAAATCTTAGAGCTGTCGTTTCCACTTGATCCAATTCGAAAGTTTGGCCTTCTTTTTCAAGTGCTTTTTGAGCCATTCCAATCCAATAGGCAATTGAATCTCGTTTTAGAAGCATTGCTTCCCACGATTTAAAAGGTGCTGATTGAGGAATTTGTGTATTAGCATTTAACTTAAATTCCTTTTGCTCTTTTGAACTGAATTTATCCCATGAGATTACCGCATTTTTATTATCTGTGCAACCAAGTTTGTATTTTTTGGAAATAATCGTAGTTCCAGCGGCATTTTGAATTTTCCACTCTCCATTTCGTATTCCTTCATCATAATATCCCGTGGTAAGATTTCCGGATAGTGTATCTAATTCATATAATTTCCCATGTAATCTAACATTAAGTAATTCTTTCTTTGAAAATAGAACGCCTTTTGTGCTGTATTTCTCATCAACTCTGAGGTCATTTGTTATTTCCATCTTTGATTTTATACCGCCTGAGCTGTTATAAATTAATGCTTTTTGATAAATTTCTCCTTTCCCTTGTTTGGTAGTGTTTTCAGAAAGTAAAACACCAGCAGAAGTCCATGTTTTTTGCTCATCGAAACGGGTATTATCTTTTATTGTACTATGTCGATAGCGCTCCATTTGACCATTTTGATAATAACTCACATAATTGGTGTCGGCATTTGGTAAGTTGTTTAGTATCGATTTTAATTGAAGATTATCGTAATACAATTTTTCATATTGTAATAAAGTAACATTAGTCCAATTCATTTGCGAACTTGGTGAAAATATACAATAGCGCATGACATTACCATTCTCGTCCCATTTAGTAAGAATTCCTCTTCCGTCTTTTTCGATATTTTTTTCCTCGATTTTTATTCCGTAATCATTCCAAGTAGTCTCTTTTGCCGGGACGAAAGGATTCATGGCATTTTGATCAAATGTTGATAATTGAGTTAATCGTCCTTGAACGTTGTAAACTTCCCAATTTCCATCTTTTAAATTGTTCCTATACATTCCTTTTACATGCACTTGTCCATTGTAATGATAACTAATCCAATTACTGTCCAGGTTGCCCTCTTTGTAAGTTCCACTCGACTTTAATTTACCATTAGAATGAAATTCTCTAGATGGTCCATCCAACAAATGAATATCATCTTGATCGTAGGTGGAAAGTTTATTGAAATGTTGCTCTCTAATCAGGTTTCCTTTTTCATCAAATTCTTCGTATTTTCCGTAGGGAACAATTAAACTGGTGTAGCCAAATTCATCAATGGTATGAGGAGGATGTTCTTTCAAATGAAACGAATCAATTTCAGATAATTTAATAAAGGCATATTCTTTTCTAAAGCGCAAAGGACCATTTTGATGATATTCGGTGATAATACTCCTTCTCCGTCGATCCTTATCCAAATAAAATCGCCAATGATTAACTAAAATTCCTTTTTCATTCCATTCTTCTAATGTTCCAAGTTCGTTTCCAAGTATTGGATTATGATTCATTTTAGTTCGAACTCGCTTTTTTTCAGATTGATATTGATTGAAAAAATTGAGTTCTTCTTCAAATAAAAGCCCCTTTTTGAACACCCGCTTTTCGTATATTTTACCATTTTCACTAATTTCACAAACACCATCTCTAGTCGTGCGCATGTCATCTTCGTAATATGTAGAGAACAAATAATGGCCGCCTTTTTTGTTGTAATAATGAAAATTACAGCGCTGACTAAAATGAACTAGCGGAAACAGTAAAAAGATGAGAATGGCAATTTTTTTCACGAACTGAATATACAGCTTAAATCTATACTAGTTCAAATAAAATACGAAAAAAATAGTTTTTTTGCAACTTGAATTGATTTTATTTTAATCGTAAATTAGATTATAATTTAAGCTATGTTAGTCAAAACATTTTCAAGTTCGCTATTTGGTATTGATGCAACAACCATTACAATTGAGGTAAACCTCGGAATTGGAGTTAATTTTTATTTGGTGGGATTACCTGATAGTGCGGTAAAAGAAAGTCAACAGAGAATTCGAGCCGCTTTTCAAAACAATGGGTTGAAATTTCCGGGTAGAGAAATCACTGTGAATATGGCTCCGGCTGATATACGCAAGGAGGGATCAGTATTTGATTTACCAATTGCTATTGGGATTCTAGCCGTGAGTGAGCAGCTACCGATTGATTTATTGTCAGATTATCAATTGATTGGCGAGTTATCATTAGATGGCAAAATACAACCAACAAAAGGAATTTTACCAATAGCGCTACAAGCAAAAAAGGAAGGATATAAAGGCATTATTATTCCAAAAGAAAATGCAGCTGAGGCTTCTGTTGTTGAAGGAATTGAGGTTTATGGAGTGTCAACTTTGGATGAGGTAATTGCCTTTTTCAAGGATTCAACATCACTTTCTCCAACAATTCCCGATCCGAATAAGAATTTTAATCAGCTTTCAACATTTTTTGATGTTGATTTTAAGGATGTGAAAGGTCAAATGCAAGTTAAAAGAGCGTTTGAAATAGCGGCTGCCGGGGGGCATAACATAATTCTCGTAGGCCCACCTGGAGCTGGTAAATCTATGTTAGCCAAGCGATTATCGACCATTTTACCACCAATGAATTTGGACGAGGCATTAGAAACAACCAAAATTCACAGCGTTGCTGGAAAGGTAAAAAATGAGTTTGGATTAGTTACCCAACGACCTTTCCGAAAACCCCATCATACGATATCAGAAAATGGCTTAGTAGGCGGGGGAAGTTATCCTCAACCAGGCGAAATTTCTTTGGCTCATAACGGTGTTTTATTTTTGGATGAACTACCCGAATACAAGCGTTCTGTTTTGGAAGTTATGCGTCAACCACTGGAAGATCGAACGGTTACAATTGCAAGAGCACGATTTTCCGTGGAATATCCCGCTGGATTTATGTTGGTGGCAGCCATGAACCCTTGTCCCTGCGGATATTACAATCATCCGGATAAAGAGTGTGTTTGCGGACCGGGAGTAGTTCAGCGCTATTTGAATAAAATTTCTGGTCCTTTGATGGATCGAATTGATTTACACGTGGAAGTTACGCCCGTTTCGTATGATGAGTTATCTACAACTATACCATCGGAAGGTAGCGAATCAATTCGTAAACGAGTAGAAAAAGCAAGGTCTGTTCAAGAAATTCGCTATTATAAAAATGATGGGGTTTATTGCAATGCGCAAATGAGTAGATCTGATTTTGAGAAACATTGTGCTATTGACGATTCGGCTAAATTGTTAGTGAAAAATGCCATGATTAAAATGGGACTTTCTGCTCGTGCTTATGATCGAATTCTTAAAGTTGCTCGAACAATTGCTGATTTAGATGAATCAGCTGAAATTAAAACGAACCACGTGGCTGAAGCAATTCAATACAGAAGTTTGGACAAAGGAAATTGGGGAGGGATAAAATAATGTTCTGAAAATTTTATACTCTGAAAAACTCTGAGGCTATAAAATCGGCTCTTAATTGACCTTCTTGAGTTAATTTAATCTGATTGTCCTCTTCTAGCAACCAATTTTGTTTGCTATATTCTTCTTTAGTTTGTAAAAATTGATTGTCCACATTAAACAGATTTTTAAGTTCAACTAAATTAATTCCATTCGTTGTCCTTAATCGCGTTAATATATATTCATTCCACCGTTCATTTTCGGATAATATTTCCACTTCAAACCAATTCATTTTTTTCATATATATCGCATTATTGGCAATATTCCATCTACGTTTTTTTCCATCAAATGAATGAGCTGAGGGTCCAATACCAATAAATTTTTGACCTGACCAATAATTTGAATTGTGAATAGATTGACATCCAATTTTTGAAAAATTTGAGATTTCATACTGATTAATCCCTACATTTTTTAGTTTGAATATCAATGTTTTGTATTGTTCAATTATGTAATCCTCATCCGGAATTGAGAGGATTTTATTGTGTACTTTTTTTTGAAGTAAAGTACCTTTTTCAACGGTTAAACAATAAGCTGAAATATGACTTACATCGAATGATATGATTTCATTAATATGTTTCTCCCATTCCGCCAGTGTTAAATCAGGCAATCCATACATCAAGTCAAGTGAGATATTCGAAAAACAAGCTTTTTTAGCCAAATCTATGCAGTTTCGACTTTCTTCCAATGAATGTGCTCGATTCATCCAAGTTAAGTCTGATTCTTTAAAAGATTGAATACCAATACTCAAACGATTTATCCCAAGCTCTTTCCAGTTTATCAAGGATTCTTCAGTAATATCTTCTGGATTTGCTTCAAGCGTAATTTCAGAAAATTGTTTAGGCGGGTGCTCACTAAATATAGATTGTAATAAAATTTTCAATTCGTGCTTTTCAAGCAAGCTAGGTGTTCCTCCTCCAAAATAAATGGTTTTAGGATCACTATCGGATAATTCAATCAATCGATCTTTTAATTCATCAGAAATTGATTGAATCATTTGGCTTCTGTAGGAAGAAAATGAAGTTGAGAAATGAAAATCGCAATAGCTACATTTTTTTCTACAAAATGGAATGTGGATATAAATTCCTGACATTTTTAAATTCCTTAATATGCAGCCATAGCGTTTAAAACTGGTTCAATCAAATTAACTATTTCACCTTTGGAACAGGTAAAATTATTTACGGCAATAGAAAATGCTATGTTTTTTCCGGATTTTGATTGAACATAACCCGAATAGGCTTTGACACGCGTTAGTGTTCCACTTTTAGCTTTAACTCGACCTTGTCCGTCTTGTCCTGCGCAAACTTTACCTAAAGTACCTGAAACTCCTGCAACTGGAAGTGAACTTAAAAAAGTTGCATAGTTCTTAGACCTGTAAATATATCTCAACATTTCAACATAATGTGATGGACTCATTGCATTGCTTCGTGATAGTCCACTGCCGTCATTGATAAATAATCCTTTTGAATTTATTTTTTTTGACCAAAATTGATTCATCTGATTTAAACCACTATCTGTTGAGCCATTTCCTGTTTTCTCAAAACCTACTAAGTTTACCAATCCTTCCGCAAAGAAATTTACGCTGTGCAAGTTAGTTTTTGTTATAATTTCAGATAAAGTGGATCCATAATTTGTGTAAACCAACTTCAACGTATTATAGTTAGGTGTATTCAAATGAGAATCTCTTACTGATTTCACTGAATTAATTTTAATTCCTTTCTTCTGAAAATACTCTTCTAGTAAAACAACAAATTGCAATTCTGGATCAACCATGGTGCTTTGAACAGCGTAACTAGTTTGATTTGGTGGTAGATACCCTTTCGCAAATCGATCTTTCGCTAATGGTCCTCCGTAAAGCGTAATTCCCCCTCCTGAACTAACCACTTTAATAGTGCTGTGCATATTTACACCGGGAAGTTTTGGGTAAGTATTAACTAATGTTGCGATTGTGCCAACTGACCCGGATTTAAAATAGTAGTTCATTACATTGTCTGCAAAACAAATTCCACTTGGTGGCGCTCCGTAAGTCATGGTATGATCTGACCATTCCCAACCATCTGGTGCCCCCTCATAACCAAATTCACTACCGTCTGAAATTACCGAGCCTGATATTTCTTTTATCCCCAATTTGATCAAAGTGTCAGCCCATTTAGATAAAAAAGCATATTCTTTTCCTGAATCACTAAAATACTTACTGCCAAGCGAAATATCGCCGCCACCTCGGATCCATAAGTTTCCATTCAAAATCCCTTCTGGACTTAGATTACCCTCTACATAAAATCTTGTTTTGGGCTGATATTTTTCACCTAAAAGTTCTAAAGCGGTGTAGGTTGAAAATAGTTTTGCATTTGAAGCATAAGGCAAACTAGATTTATGATTCCACTTTCCTAGAGTATCTCCTGTATCTAGGTCAATGGCTAAAAAAACAACCGTTGCATTTTCATTGTTCGAATTTTTTACAAGTTGATTCACTCTCTCTTGTATTTTGTTCTGGGTCTGTGCAAAAAAGGTTAAAAGAACACTTAGAAAAAGTATGTAACTTCGCATAAATTATTTTTGCTGCCCAAAGTAGTAAAATTCACACAAATTTTTTCGTTTTGTCGGATAAAAAAATTAAAGTTTTACGTATTATTAACCGTTTCAATATTGGAGGTCCTACGTACAACGCAACTTTTCTAACTCGATTTCTCTCCGATGAATTTGAAACATTGTTAATCGGAGGTCTACCTGAAAAAGGTGAGTCTGATTCGTTGCATATTCTTGAAGCGTATGGTGTGGAGCCTATTTTACTGCCTGAAATGAAGCGAAAACCTAATTTTTTTAGTGATCGAAAAGCATTAATAAGAATCAAAGAAATAATTGCTGAATATAAACCAGATATTGTTCATACCCACGCCTCAAAAGCAGGTGCGCTAGGAAGAAAAGCAGCACTGGACATGAAAGTTCCTGTGGTGGTTCATACCTTTCATGGACATGTTTTTCATTCGTATTTTGGAAAAGTGAAAACAGAATTATACAAATTTATTGAGCGAAAGTTGGCTCAAAAATCAACGGGAATTATTGCAATTTCTGACTTACAAAAAAAAGAGTTGGTTAACACATACCAAATTGCTCATGAATCCAAAGTTAAAGTAATTCCACTTGGATTTGATTTGGAGAAATTTAATCGAAATCTATCGGAAAAAAGGAAAATTGTTCGTGACAAGTTTCAGATAGGTGAGGATCAAATTGCAATTGCGATAATCGGCAGACTTGCACCTATAAAAAACCACTCATTATTCCTTCAATCTGTTGAATTACTTCATGGTCAAACAGAAAAAAAATTGGTCTTTTTTATTGTCGGTGATGGAGAATTGCGCGATGTAATTGCCCAAAAGGTAAGTGAATTGACCAAAAAAGGTGTTGATATTCGCATGACTTCATGGATAAAAGACATAAATGAATTTAATGCAGGAATGGACATCATTTGCCTA
Organism: Crocinitomicaceae bacterium; assembly: GCA_044237035.1. Taxonomy (GTDB): domain Bacteria; phylum Bacteroidota; class Bacteroidia; order Flavobacteriales_D; family Crocinitomicaceae; genus UBA952. Next base: position 52,791 of record JBIIFU010000011.1, on the reverse strand, counting down.
ACCTCTAACAACGAAGGCACTCCGGTAAGTATTATCGAAGCGCAAGCTTCACAGGTTCCTGTTGTATCAACAAATGTTGGCGGTGTTCAAAACGTGATGATAGATAATGAGACTGGGTATATTGTTCCTAAGAATAATGCTCGTATATTTGTAGATAAATTATTAGTACTTATTGAAAACGAAGCACTTCGCAACGAAATGGGTCATAAAGGTTGGGCATTTGTTAAAGAGCGGTTTCATTTTGAAAGACTTGTAAGAGATATAGAACATTATTACAAAGAACTGTTGTCTAAAGAATGATTCGCAAAAGTTATTTCTTTTTATTTATAACAATCGTTTTGTTGCTGCAAAGCTGCAACGCATGGAAAAACATCAATAGCAATCAAATGTTTAAGACTCCAAAGGACGGAAGCTTTAAGTTTGATTCACTGCAGATGGAGCCTTCTGATGATTATAGGATTGGACCCGGCGATCGTTTTGTTTTCGTTTTTTCAACGAATAACGGTGAGCGAATAATTAATGGATTGTCTGGTCTTAATGGCGGTGTTGGTCAAGGAGCCCAAAATTCCCAAAATTTGATTGATTACCAAGTTAGAAGAGATGGCACAGCTGAATTACCTGTTATAGGTCATTATCCCGTTGCTGGATTAACAGTTATTCAATTGGAAGACTCACTCACTAAAGTTTTATCAAGGCAATTTCAAAACCCATTTGTGCAGATTCGTTTATCTAATCAACGAGTCGTTGTTTTTCCCGGTAGGGGTCAAGCAGAAGTAATAACTTTACAGAATATAAATACGACTTTATTAGAGGTAATAGCAATGGCGGGTGGTATAAGTAATGATGGATTATCCAATTCCATAAAAATTATGCGTAGAAATAAAAGTGGGAAAAGATCCATTTTTAAAATAGATTTGTCAACCATTGAGGGAATTAAACAAGCGGAAATGATAGTTCAAAGTAATGATTACATTTACATTGATTACAAACCAAGAATTGCAAGTGGAATAGTAACAGAACTGGCTCCATGGATTGGGTTATTTTCAACAAGTTTAACCTTATTTGCAATATTTTTACGCTTATAAATGGCAATAGGACAAGAGAAAAAACTAATAGTGAATAAGGAATTTAACCCTATTATTTTAGGGCAAATAATTTCTCGTCACTGGTTTTTGCCATTCATTATCATGGCTTTATTTGTCGGAATAGCTTTTTTATACTTAAGATATACCAAGCCTATTTATCAATCTTCTGCAGTTTTACAATTAGTTGAAGAAGACAAAATGAGGCAAGCCCTGGGGGATAAGGCAATAGGAGTGGTAAATCAAGGAGCTGATTTGAATAAAACAATTGAGTTTTTAAGATCTGAATTTTTATTTGAAAAAGCTATGAATACCTTGGAAACTGACGTTAGTATTTTTTCCGAAGGTAAGCTTTTAACCAAAGATTTGTATAAATCGTCATTATTTAAAATCAAACCGCTTACTATCTCCGATTCTAGTCTTTGTGGACAGAGAATTGATATTCGATTTGCTCCTTCAAACAAAGAATTGATTGAATTACATTATGTAAAAAATGGCACCCCTAAAATTGCCCGTGGTATTTTAAATGGAAAAATAAAGAATGACGATTTTACTATTGAAATTAAAGGTTCGAAAGCTGATTTCGTTGAAATATTAAACAATAACAATGTTTATTTTACCTTAAATAAAAGGCAAGTACTAAAATTGGATTGGATGTCTAAGCTTGAGGTTTTACCGCTCGATCCCAATGCAAAAACAATTCAAATTACTTTTGATCATTATAATCCAATTTTATGTCGAGATGTAGTTCAGGCTTTGTTGAATGCCTTTTTTAAATATGAAGAACAGGTTGGTAAGCAAAATAACGAAAAAGTAATTGAGTTTGTGGGTGAACAGCTTGATTCACTTTCAAAAGTACTTAAGGTTGCAAGAGATAGCGTAACAAATTTTCAACGAAGAGAAAAAATTACAGATCCAAGGATGGAGAGTGGGTCTGTTTCTGATAAAATGAACGAACTCAAGCGTAAATTATTGGAGTATGAAGAAGAGTTGGTTACCGTTTATTTAATCAGAGGAAAAATTTCGCAAGATCCTGATAAAGTAGATGTTTACAAACTAATTCCTGAAATGATTGGAAAGAAGAGTTTTGAGGGGTCCCTTATGAGACAAATTGAAGAGTTAAACAAACTTTTAGAAAAAAGAGATGAACTTCTAAATGACGTAACAGAAGAGCATGGTGAATACAAGAAAAATAAAAAGAAAATAGAATTGAGACAAGCCTCCCTGCAAAAGAGTATGTCCGTTATTGAGGATAGAATTAAAGGTGATTTAGGACTCATTCAAGAAAAACTCACGGAGTTAGAGGAAAAATATTTCGATTTACCTGAAAAGACATTAAATTTTGACAGATTAAAGTATATTGAAGAATTAAACAACCGATATTTTACACTCTTTACTGAGAAAAAAATTGAATTTGCACTCTCTAATGCAGGCTACTCGTCAACAAATCGAATTTTAACCGCTCCAGTATTGCCTGAAGTACCAATGAGTCCAAATAGTAAAATGATATATATTGTCGCATTGGTCTTAGGCGGAATATTAGGATTTGCACTGCTTGTTTATTTTTACTTGCGATATAATGAGATTGTTGGACCCGAAGACCTAATCAAAATGTTACCGCAAGGAACAAATTTCTTGGGGGCGGTTCCATTGTACAAACGTCGAATGAAATATTCTCAAGTTGTTGTAACTGAATCTTCGAAAAGTAGAATGGCTGAAGCAATACGAAGTATTCGTGCGAATATGAGTTTCATCAACAAAGATGCACGTGTTATTGCAATCTCTTCCTCTGTATCAGGAGAAGGAAAAACTTTTGTCGCCTTGAATTTAGCAGGTATGATTGCAGTTTCCGGTAAAAAAACATTGGTAATCGATCTTGATTTAAGAAAACCAAAAGTTCACCACGGTTTTTCCGCGGAAAATTTAGTTGGCATGAGTAATTTGCTTTCAAATAATGCATCTTATGAGGAAGTCCTACAACATTCCCACATTCAAGGGTTAGATTTTATTACCGCAGGGCCAATCCCACCCAATCCTTCTGAGTTAATCTTAAGTAAAGAATTCGAAGTTTTTTTAGAAGATATGAAGTCGCGTTATGACATAATTATGATTGATAATCCACCTGTAGGTATTGTATCAGATGGAATTCAGATTCTGGCAAATGCAGATATTCCTATCTATGTGTTTAAATCTAATTACTCAAAACGGGTTTTTGTTCATCGGGTTGAAGAACTATTTAATGTACAAAAATTGAAATCACTTAATGTTATTCTAAATGGTATAGAAACCAAACGTTCTATATACAGCTATGCGTATGGTTATGGCTACGGCTACGGCTATGGCTATGGCTATGGTTACGGCTATGGATACGGCTACGGTAATAGTTATGGCTATGGTTCAGGCTATTATACCGATGACGATGATTCTCCTTTAATTATTAGAATTTTTCAAAAACTTAAGAAGTTAGTGTGGAAATCGAAGAAAAAGAAATAAAAGGGTTAATTGAAATTTTCCCTAAAGTTTTTGGCGATCAGAGAGGTTTTTTCTTGGAGACCTTCAACGAATCGCGTTATAACGAAGTTTTAAAAAATGTTCAATTTGTTCAAGATAATTTTTCATCCTCTAATAAGGGAGTTCTTCGCGGATTGCATTTTCAAAAACCACCTTATTCACAAGGAAAATTAGTTCAAGTAATTACCGGTTCGGCATTGGATGTGGCTGTCGATCTAAGAAAAGATTCTGATACATACGGCCAACATGTTAAGGTTATTCTTTCGTCTGAAAAAAGAAACCAATTTTGGATTCCTGAAGGTTTTGCACATGGGTTTTTAGCACTAGAAGACAATACTATTTTCTCCTATAAATGTACAAACTATTACAATCCACAATCGGAAGTAACTATTTTATGGAATGATCGTAACTTAAAGATTGATTGGCAGATAGATAATCCGATTATTTCGCCCAAAGATAATAAAGGGGTGTTGTTTAAGGATTTTGATACGCCTTTTTAACTAGTTTAAATGACTGCTTACATACTACACTACACACTTTTTTTCTCCGGAGCATTAATTATCTCCATTGTCAGTAACATATTGTTATTACGATTTTCTAAATCACTTGGAATACGGAACAACAATGATATCGTTGTGCGATGGAGTAACCAATCAAAACCATCATTAGGAGGTATCAGTTTATTTGCTGGATTTTTATTTTCTACAGTATTGTCTCTCATGTTGTTCCCTTCTTTCAATCTTTTCGGAGATTTGAACTATGTAGGGTTATTTTTAGCTTCATCACTTGCCTTTACCATGGGATTGGCAGATGATGCCTACAATACAAAGCCCTATTTCAAATTATTAATGCAAATTTTTTGTGGTTTACTATTTTTATTCACGGATGTTAAAATTGATTTATTTCATATTCCCTTGGTTGATTCAGTCTTTACTGTAGTTTGGGTGATTACTTTGATGAATTCTCTGAACATGCTGGACAATATGGATGGCATAACAGCAACAACAGTATTCTTCACATTACTAGCATGTCTAACAAGTTGTTATGTAATAGGAAACCCCAGTAAACCTTTTTGGTTATTTACCATAGTTTCTATGTTGGGTGCACTATCTGGATTTCTTTATTTCAATATCAACCCATCTAAGTTATTTATGGGCGATGCTGGCAGTCAGTTTTTGGGGCTTTTTGTAGCGTTTTTCTCCATTAAGTATTTATGGAATCTCGGTTCAACAACCGAACACAATTCATGGATTAGCTTAGTTATCACCTTAGTTGCATTAACACCTGCCGCTGCTGATACATTGACTGTAGTAATCAATCGAATAAGAGCTGGAAAGTCACCTATGGTAGGAGGTAAAGACCACACAACTCATCACCTGGTGTACGCTGGTTATTCGGATAAACAAGTTTGGATTATTTTCTCATTCATAGGTTTGTTTTCATTTTTGCTTTCAGTTTTAATTGTTTATCTTACGATACATGATGTGATTGTTCCAAATTTATTTTTCATCATGTTTTTTGCAATTGTATTTGGTTTATTATACCGAAACACTCTAAAATATAAACCAAAAAGTCAATCCAAGTAATTTTTCATTATTTTTGGTAAAAAAATTGTTAGTATCGCTCTTTTTAAATTTAAAACTATGAAATCAATTGCACTTTTCTCATTCATTTTTCTATCATCAATCTTTAATGCCCAGGAGTCAGACCTCAAAAAACTTCCTTCAGTAGATTTGAAAGATTTAAAGGGAAAAAAAGTGAATACATCAACAATGGGGTTCTCAGGACCTGTGGTTATTAGTTTTTGGGCTACCTGGTGTTCGCCTTGTAAAAAAGAATTGAATACAATCCACGAAGTTTATTCAGATTGGAAAGAAGAAACGGGAGTGACGCTTGTTGCGGTTTCCATTGACGATGAAAAAACAAAAAATGCAGTATCTACTTACGTTAATGGAAAAGCGTGGGAGTTTGAAGTGTTGTTAGACCCAAATGGAGATTTTAAACGAGCAATGGGAGTAAATAATGTTCCCCATACCTTTCTAATTGATAAGGATGGTAATATTGTTTATTCACACAATAATTATGCTCCAGGTGACGAAGAAAAGTTATTGGAAGAAATAAAAAAATTAGGAGCAAAATAAATCTCTTATGCCTAAATCGATTTTCCTAGTTGTTCTACTTGGCTTTACGTTCCTATCTTACTCACAAGATTTCACAAACGGCGGCACATTCACAGGAAATATCGAATCTACTTTTCAGTATTTGAACAATGATACTATCATTGACGCTAATCAACCTGCTCAAAAAGGATTGATTAATTCTTACATGAATGTTTTGTATACCAATAAAAACTTCAAAGCAGGGATGAGGTTGGAGTCCTACTTACCAAGAATTCAAGGGTATCCTAATCGTTTTGACGGAACCGGCATCGGAATGCGTTATATTGGATATACCAACAATCTTGTTGATGTAACTCTTGGATCGTTTTATGAGCAGTTTGGCGCAGGTTTATCATTGAGAGCTTATGAAGACCGTGCATTAGGGTATGATAATTTACTTGATGGCGCTCGTCTAATTGTTAAACCATACTCAGGAGTTACACTTAAAGGGGTTTATGGATATCAACGTTTATCATTTCAACAAGGAAGAATTGTCCACGGAGAAGGAATTGTGCGCGGAGTAGACGCTGAAATTAATTTCAAAGAAGCCTTTGATTCGTTATTGTCAGATGATTGGGATTTTGGATTGGGTCTTTCCTTTGTGAGTAAATTTCAAGCAGATAACGATAATGATTTAATTCTGCCTCAAAATGTAGGTGCCTATGGAGGTCGATTTAAAGCCAGATACAAAAATATTAATTTAGATGGTGAATACATTTTGAAAGAACAGGATCCTTCGAATGATAACAATAAAATCTATAATTACGGACATGCTGCAATCTTCAATTTAGGGTATTCCAAAAAAGGTTTTGGTGTTTTACTTTCTGGTAAGTCCGTTGACAATATGAGTTATAGATCTGACAGAACAAAGGACTTGCAGGATGTTTTTATCAATTATTTGCCGGCATTGAACAAAACCCATACGTATAATTTAGTCGCAACACTTTATCCGTATGCCACACAACCACTGGGAGAAGTCGCCTACCAAGCTGAAGTACTTTATTCATTTAAAAAAGGAACATTATTTGGTGGTAAATACGGCACAACAGTTAATTTGAATTTTTCAACGACGTACAGACCTGTTCAACATACATCGGGAATTAATACATTAGATTCTACTGGTGTAACCTATCGTGCAAGACCTTTTGATATGAGTGATAGCCTTTATTGGCGAGATATCAATGTGAACGTTACCAAAAAAATCAATAAAAAATTAAGCTTCATTTTCTCCTATTTTAATATAACCATCAACAACGATGTCGCAAAAATTTCTAATGATGCAAAAGGAATAATCTCATCACATATTGGCGTAATTGAAACATCATATAAGATCAATAAAAAACATGCTATTCGTTCAGAAATTCAAGGATTGTTTGTAAATCCAATTCAAAAAGGGCCTGATTCAGGAAAAATAAATGATAAAGGAGATTGGGCAACAATTTTAGTTGAATATACAATTTCACCTCATTGGTCTTTTGGGTTTATGGATCAGTACAATTATGGGAATCCTGTGGAGGCTAAAAGAGTTCATTATCCCATTTTCACCTTTGGATATGTGAAAGACGCAACCAGATTTTCAATTTATTACGGTAGACAAAGAGCAGGATTGTTCTGTGTGGGTGGAGTTTGTAGATTTGTTCCTGCATCCAATGGATTAACCTTTAGTTTTACGCAAAGCTTTTAACATGTATAAATTCGTTTTAGGTTTTTTTATTCTTCTTTTTGGGATTAGCCTAAATTCTTGTGATCACGTAGATAATCCATATCCTCCAACTGTGAATCTTGAATTGGACACAACACTTTATCCGGGAAATTGGAGCGATTACGTGGCAAATGAATGGCCTCAATTCACAGCGAATTCAAATACAAATAGAAATATTTTGATTGAAGATTTTACCGGTCATCAATGCGTTTTTTGTCCTGCTGCTGCTGATTTAGCTCATGCTCTCCATGAGGCTAATCCGAGTCGTGTTTTCGCGGTATCCATCCATTCAGGCCCAACAGGAATTGGCGATTTTCAAGTGGTTTCACCGCCGCAATACCCCACTGATTTTACCAATGCCCAAGGCTTGGAAATCGGCACTTACTTCGGCACAAATGATGGCGGTTTTATTGGTAATCCAAGGGGAACTATCAATAGATTTAACAATGGATATATTTTTCAAAGTCCAAATTCCTGGACGTCCATGGTAAATACGATGTTATCAGAAAATGTTTTGAAAGTTAATATTCAATCGAAGTTGAATTATTACCCTCAAACTAAAGGAGCTTTTTTACATGTTGAGGTTGAGAAACTTGATCAGAACTTATCAAATGAATTAGGGATAGCAGCTTATTTAATTGAAGATTCATTAGTAGGAGATCAAAAAATGAGTGACAATTCTCATAATTCTTCTTACGTTCACAGAGATATTCATCGCGGAAATTTGAATAATCAAGCCTTTGGCAGAACACTGAACACGGATGATCTCACAAATGACAAGTACTATATTAATTATTCTTTTGTTGTTCCTAATCAGTTAGATGGCAATTATAACGCTGAAAATATGCATGTTTTGATATATGTATATGATCGTGTTACGTGGGAAATCTATCAAGTCATAAAACAAAAGATTATTCCCTAATGGAAATAGAAGCTATCTATTTAAAAGCATTGCGAGGAGCAGTTGAAGCTTCTAATCGAATAATTGAGATTTATTTGGCGGGTTTTGAAGCAGAATATAAATTAGACGGTTCTCCAATTACTTTAGCGGACACAGCATCAACAGAAATATTGCATAAATATCTTGATCCAACAGGTATTCCCGTAACAGGAGAAGAAAGTGTTAATTTTCATTTTTCAGAGCGAAGTAACTGGAACAAATGCTGGTGTATAGATCCTTTGGACGGAACAAAAGAATTTGTAAGTAAAAATGGTGAGTTCGCTGTAAACATTGCCTTAATTGAAAAAGGGGCACCTATTTTTGGGTTAATTGCCTCTCCAGTGAATAAAGAGATAATAATTGGCTCGAAAGAGTTTGGAGTTTATATTATTGATTTTGAAAATATTGATAAAAAACACCTTTGGAAAAAAGTAGAACGACCAACAACAATTAATTCGCCGGTAGTAATGACGTGTTCAAGAAGCCATCATTCAGGTCCAGTGTTGAAATTCATTCAGACATTACAAACAATTTCTCCTGAAATAGACTACATTAAAAAAGGTTCTTCACTCAAATTTTTTGATTTAGCTTCTGGAAAAGCAGATGCCTATCCTCGTTTTGCCCCAACAATGGAATGGGATATTGCGGCTGGGCAGGCGATTTTAGAAGCACTTGGTGGAACTGTTTATCATGCAGAAACAGGCGAGCCCCTACGATACAACAAAGAAAACTTGACTAATCCCTATTTCATCGCTAAAACAGCTGCTCTTTGTGATATTTTGCCATGAAGTACTTGTTTTCAATTCTAGTTATTTGTACAAGTTATATTGTAATAAGTCAAAACAATCTGATTTCTACGCACAGTTATTACCGAGATCAATTGATGAATGCTGGTCGCTCAAATGCTTATGTTGGGACAGGGTTTTTACCTATTACTGAATCTGAATATAATCTCCCTCATGTAATTCGTGATTCAACTGTTCTGTATAATGAACTTGCTGTTGGTTTATTGCGCAAACACATGGTTGAATTAGAGGGAAAAGATTACTTTTTGACTATCTCAGCATTGGGGCAATTGACTGTGGGGCGTGATTTAATGGATACCACCAAAGCAAATTTATTCCAAAATACGCGAGGGGTTATGGTTGAGGGGGATTTATTTAAGAACTTTTCATTCTCTACCTCCTTTTTCGAAAATCAAGCGAGATTTAGTGAATATGAAAGTCAATTTGTTGCTAATCATGGTGAAATGTACACATATTGGTATGGGTATAAACAACAAAATGGAGTTGTCCCAGGTGCGGCTCGAACTAAACCTTTTAAAACAAATGCTTTTGATTATGCCTATGCCATAGGCTCATTTATTTATAAACCGATTAAACAGTTGTCTATTATTGCAGGAAATAATCAACAATTTATTGGTTCCGGATATCGATCCTTGTTACTTTCTGATAATTCTTGTGGCTCACCCTATTTAAGAGTTGATTATAAACTAAATTCAAAATGGACTTTTAATTATCTGCGTGCTCGACACATAAATTTAGTACGAAAAAAAACATATAATACCGTTGAAGGATATTACCAACCGAAGGGATTTTCAGCAAATTATATTTCCTATCAGCTTTCAAAACATAGTGTAATCAGTTTTTTTGAAGGAAGCACTTGGTCTATGGGAGATTCATTGACCACAAAATCACTCAATCCGCTTTATTTTATTCCTCTTCCGGGGATGTCTGCGCTTATTTCAAAAAGCACCTATACTATTTATGGATTGAATTATTCCCAAATTATCCTCTCTAAGTTTCGAATTTATGCTCAATTTGCCTTAGGTAGCGGAGGGAAAAATCAAATGGCAGTTCAGTTAGGAACAAGATATTGTAACCCAGGTAAGATGAAGAATTCAATCTTACAAGTAGAATTTAATTTAGCTACTAAAAATATGTATAGTGATTCCTATGCACGTTTGAATTATAGCAATTACAATCTTCCATTAGCGCATATAGCAGGAACCGGATTTAATGAGTTACTAGTCAGATTCAATACAGAAATTCAGCGCTTTTATATTGATGTAAAAAGTAGTTCTTACTTTTTAACCGATTATAGTTCTCAAGCTCTTCTACCGGTGAGATTGACTACAAATATTAGAAGTGGGGTTGTTTTAAACAATCAACTAGAGGCAGGAATTCGTTTTAACTCCAAATTGAATGTCAATATTTTTGGAAGTATGATCTGGAGAACAGAAATGTTAGATGTTACAAAATCAAATCTAATTTTTCAAGCGGGAATTCGAACTGGATTAATGAGTCATTACAATGATTATTAGAATACTAATATTATTTTGCATCATTCAATTTTCTTGCTTTGGACAAGGGAAAGTTCAGTATTTGACGGAAGAATTATCCACTGACTCTATTCTGCCATTAAAATTTGAAGAACACACTTCCATTTTGCCAAGACTTGACCGTACGTCACCTTTTAAGAAAGGGTTAAAAGCAATTTTTTCAGGTGATAATCTTGCTGGATATGATAAAAATTCACCTACTTCAATCTATACACGCTTAGGCTTGGGTTTTCAATCAGAATTCAATATTTCTCCAAGATGGTATGCACGTTTGGGCTATAATTTTGCAACTCTCAGTAATGACACAAACTATTTGGATACTAGAAGTTCTTTTTATTCAAGGATACCCGGTAAAATTCCTATTTCCCACAATTTACTGGGTAGAATTTCATACACACCTAATCATATTTTCAATTTTCAAGTAGGGTTGGATCGAAATTTTATTGGAGAGGGAAGTAGGTCTTTGTTTTTGAGCGATTACGGCAAACCCTATCCCTTTGCTCAAATCAGAGCCCGTTTTTGGCATATAGAGTATTTGGTGATGTATCAGTTTTTCAAAGAAAATTATAACCAATCGTGGCAAGCCAAGTATGGAGCTATGCATTATTTGAGTTGGAATTTGGCAAAATGGTTAAATGTCGGAATATTTGAAACCGTTGTTTTTCAGCCTAAAGACACGCTATTGAATCGAGGGTATGAATTGGAGTATTTGAATCCGGTTATTTTTTATCGACCACAGGAATATGCGATTGGCTCATCGGATAATGTACTTTTGGGAGCTTCTATTTCTGCCAAATGGAAAGGGCATACATTATACGGGCAACTTATTTTAGATGAGTTTCTGCTCTCTGAAATTAGAGCAAAATCAGGTTGGTGGGCCAATAAATACGGAGCTCAGTTAGGAGCAAAAGGTAGATTTGAATTTAAAAAAGAAAAGTTCTTTTTCCGCATTGAAGCAAATGCTGTTCGACCGTACACCTACGCCCATTTGAATCCCCTGCAGAATTACGCAAATGCAGGATTTACCTTAGCTCATCCATACGGAGGTAATTTTGGTGAAATTTTAGGTGAACTCAAATGGCAAAAAAATAAATGGATGATAAAAACATTTATTTCATATGGAATACAAGGGTTTGATAAAGGTGGTAAAAGTTATGGAGGGGATGTTTATCAACCTTATACCAATAGACCCTATAATTATGATCACGAAATAGGTCAAGGTCAAAAAAATAATTTTTTTAGAAACCAATGGGTTGCAAGTTATTCTCTACACGGGTATTATACTATTTTTACCGAAGTAAATTTGCGTTACGATTCAGCATTCTCCAGATTTACCTTTCTTCCCATGTTTGGTTTTCGATCTAATCTGTGGAATGATTACCGAAATTATTGATAACTCAATTTTATTTGGAATTTAAAATTTGTAATCAGACATACTAAAGACATATATCCCGTATTGTAATTAATTGCAATTCAATGAACTAAATAGAAAAAAATAATTATATTAGTGTTTTTTACGTAAGCAGTTTACAATAGAATTATGTTATGATAAAACAAAAGATTGCAGTTATAGGTGGAGGTATAGCCGGTCTGACATTTTCAATTTCTTTAAATCCGGAAAAGTATGAATGTCATATTTTTGAAAAAAAAGAAAGTTTTGGAGAGGTGGGAGCCGCGATTAGTGTATTTCCAAACGCGCTTTCTGTTTTCAAGGAACTTGGCATGATGGAAGAAATACTCCACACAGCAGGAGAATTAAAAAAAATTATATTAAAAACAGCAAAAGGTAGAATTATGAGTATTACTCAGCCCAAGGGTGAGTTTCCTATCCTCTGTATCCATAGAGCAGATTTACATAATGTTTTATTAAAAAATTCTAAGTCTGTGTTGTATTCAAATTATGGTCTTGATGCCATTGAAGAATTACCATCTAAAAAAATGCGACTTCATTATGAAAATGGCGAATCAAAAGACTTTGATCTTGTTGTTGGGGCAGATGGTATTCACTCGGCAGTAAGAAAATATGTAATTAATGACGGTACACCTATTTTTCGAGGCTACAATATATGGAGAGGAGTAATTAAAACAGATTTTGCAATTGGTCATGGAAGTGAAACGATGGGCAAAGGTAAACGTGTTGGAATTGTCCCAATAAAAGACGGAGTTTATGGATGGTGGGCAACTTGTAATGAAGAATTTATGCAGAGTGATGAACCTGAAGGAACCCGTGAAAAATTGATGAGGTTATTTGCAGATTGGCACCATCCAATTCCCATGTTTATGGAAAAAACGGAGTTTATTATCAAAAATAGCTTGGCTGATCGAATACCAACGAGAGGATGGCATAAGAACAATGCAGTTCTGATTGGAGATGCTGCACATCCAACGACACCTAATTTGGGACAGGGAGGATGCACTGCAATTGAAGGAGCTTATTTATTAGCTAAATGTATCGAAAAGTATGGTATAAGTCAAGATGCATATAAAAGATATGAGGAGTTACATTTTGACAGAGCCCAAGAAATAAATCAAGAGAGTTTGCGACTCGGTAAAATTGGTCAATTTTCGAATCCTTTTCTTATTGCTATTCGAAACATTATTTTTTTGCTAACGCCATCAGCTTTTTCTGTGAAATTATTAAGTAAATATTTTAATCGAAGAGTAACCAAGATTGAAGTTTAATGCAACCAAAATTGAACTCTAGATTTCCTTAGGATTTCAATTTCTCGAAGTAAAATCTTTTATTCTCGGAATTGATAAACAGCGAGATTTGATTTTGGAGATGAAGGAACTAGAGTTGAAATTCGTATAATCAGATTTATTTTAAGCTTCTTAAAAATTCTGTCCTATTCGAATGGCTCCATAGGGAATCGTATTAGTAAACGAAGATCCACTGTAACGCATCCAGGCTCCTTCAATCGAAGCATGAAATCCGCTTTTATTCATAAATTGAATCCCTACTGGAAGGTAAACCATAAAAAAACCATTCCAGCTAGATCCTGTTCCACCATACCAACCAAAATTCAAATCTGGCAAGGAAATTCGACCCAAATTAATTCCTGTATATGGAGAAAATAATTGTTTTTGTCCCTTCTTACCAAAGTGAAACTTAGTTCCACCATAAAACCCTAAAAATCCTCCTCCTGCTTCAATGTTCATGTGATGATTAATAAAATAATTCATGTAACAAGAAGCGAATAATGTTGGTCCCATAAACTGAAAACCATATCCCACTTTTTTTGTAGTACGCGGATTGAATTCTTTTCTCTCAGACATTTTTACCTGTGCATTTCCACAAGATGAAATCAGAATAAAAATTAAAACAATAGCTTTTTTCATTTTCTTTTTTCAAAATTCCTATTTTTTTTAGAAAACTCCAAGTTGAAATTTAAACGGAGTTGTTTTTATAGGTTCAGCTAAAAATTCTTAGCAATGCGTATTGCCCCCCAAGGTGATGTTACCTTAATTGGTACACCAGTAGCTGTGTTTCCATGAATGAACAAAAAGGAACCTTCTACCGAAAAGTTGAATCCATTTTTTGTCATAAGTTGAACACCCAATGGTAAATTCACAGTGTAAACTCTTTTCCATGCCAATTCTCCACCAAAAATAATTATCAAAGGATCAGGAAGTTTAAATGTTCCAATATTAATTCCTGCGTATGGAGAAAACAGTTGTTTATTTTCTTTTTTGCCAAAATAATACTTTGCTCCCCCATAACTACCAAATAAGCCGGTTCCCAACTCAATATTTATATTATGGGTGGCAAAATAATTGAGGTAAATGGAACCTATGATGGTTGGACCCATTCCTTGAATACCAATTCCAAATTTGCGGAAACTTCGTGGATTTCCTTTTACTGTATCTATGCTATTTTGAGCGAATATTGTCGTAGAAAGAATGACAAATAAGGCAATCAATCGTGTTTTCATAGAAGAAATTTAATGTTAAAATTGTAGAATTTAATATTGAATTCAAAATTAAATAATGCAAAAGATGCATTTGCAGTTGCAAAATAAGCAACGCATACTTAAAGTAAATGAAAGAATAAAATGCTACAAAATAGCAAAATAACATTCGTATAGGCCTTAATTAAATAATGCACAATAAGTGTATTTTGTAGCAATGTAATAATAACGATTTATTAGCCTGTTGATTTTTCTACTTCTCGCGGTATCCATACCAAAAAGTAGTATTGTCATTGTATTAAGTTAAAAGAGTTTGCACCGAGTTAGGATTATCAACTATTTTGAAAATTTGTTTTAAACTAAATACTACCTTTGTACTCAATACATTCCTATGGAAACACTTGCTAAAAGACACATCGAATTTGACAGAACAGGTTTTGACGACAAAGAACTAATTGAAATCTATCGTAAATTACTTTTACCCCGTTTGGTAGAAGAAAAAATGCTCATTTATTTGCGTCAAGGTAAAATCTCAAAATGGTTTTCTGGATGGGGTCAAGAAGGAATTTCAGTAGGCTGTGCATACGCAATGAACGAAGATGAATACATTTTACCCATGCATCGAAATTTGGGTGTTTTCACCACGCGTGACGTGCCTCTTCCGCGCTTGTTTGCTCAATTTCAAGGAAAAATGTCGGGCTACACTAAAGGACGTGATCGTTCATTCCATTTTGGAACGCAAGAACACAAATTAGTGGGTATGATCTCTCATTTGGGTCCTCAATTAGGTATAGCCGACGGAATTGCATTAGCAGCTAAATTGCGAAAAGAACAAAAATCAACGCTTGTTTTTACAGGTGATGGGGGTGCGTCAGAAGGCGATTTTCATGAATCTGTAAATGTCGCTTCTGTTTGGGATCTGCCTGTGATTTTTGCGATTGAAAATAATGCTTGGGGATTATCAACTCCTTCTGTAGAGCAATTCCGTTGTAAGCAATTTATTGATAAAGGAATTGGGTACGGAATGAAGGCCGTTCAAGTAGATGGAAACAATGTTTTAGCAGTAATCAAAGCAGTTCGGGAAATTAACGCAGAAATTCGCAAGGATCCAAAACCATTTATACTTGAATTGATGACTTTCCGTATGAGAGGTCACGAGGAAGCTTCAGGAACCAAATATTATCCGGAAGGTTTACAAGATGAAAAAGCGAAGTTCGACCCGATTGAAAATTATACGCTTTATTTAAGAGAATTAGGGATTTTAACTGAAGAGTTGGAAAATGCTATTCGCGAAGAGCACAAAGAATATATTCAAAAATCGTTTGAAACTGCTTTGGCAGAACCGAAAATAACTCCGGATTTGCAACGTGAATTGGATGATATTTATGCACCACATAGTCAATCAGTTCAAGTAGCAACAGGTGAAAAATCTGAAAGGCGTTTCATTGATGCCGTTCAGGATTCATTGCGTCAATCCATGGAAAAATATCCTGATTTAGTTATAATGGGCCAGGATATCGCTGAGTATGGAGGAGCATTCAAGGTAACTGAAGGTTTTGTCGATTTGTTTGGAAAAGACCGAGTTCGAAACACACCGATTTGTGAATCGGCAATTGTGGGTGCAGGCTTAGGATTATCAATTTCAGGAATGAAGGCGATTGTGGAGATGCAATTTGCTGATTTTGTCAGTTGTGGGTTCAATCAAATTGTAAATAACTTAGCAAAAATGCACTGGCGTTGGGGACAAAATGCAGATGTGGTTGTTCGTATGCCAACAGGTGCCGGAACAGCAGCTGGACCATTTCACTCGCAAAGTAATGAAGCTTGGTTTGTTCATACGCCAGGATTGAAAGTGGTTTATCCATCGAATCCATTTGATGCAAAAGGGTTGCTGAATGCTAGTATTGAAGACCCGAATCCGGTATTGTTTTTTGAGCATAAATATTTGTACCGTAGCATTAAAGCTGATATTCCAAATGATTATTATACCGTTGAAATTGGTAAAGCTAGTATTGAGAAAAGCGGAAATGATATATCGGTAATAACGTATGGAATGGGTGTTCATTGGGCAAAGAATTATTCAAATGAACATCCTGAAATTTCGTTGGAAATTATTGATCTGAAAACACTACTTCCTTTAGATTTAGATACGATTTACAACAGTGTCCGAAAAACAGGTAAGGTTCTCGTTCTTCATGAGGATTGCATGACTGGCGGTATTGGTGGTGAAATAGCAGCATTGATTACAGAACATTGTTTCGAACATTTAGATGCTCCTGTAAAACGCGTTGCATCATTAGATACACCAGTTCCATTTACTTCATCCTTGGAAAATCAATTTTTACCAATAGATCGATTTGCAATAGCAATAAATGATCTTTTGACATACTAAAGTTTCATGAAAACCATTGGAATAATTGGTTGTGGAAACCTAGGTTTATCCTTATCAAAGGGGTTCTTAGTTAATCCGAACTTTCGAATACTTGCCAATCGAAGAAATCCAATTTCAGTATCACTTGATCGATTTGAATGGGCTTCTGTTGAGGACATTATTGAAAAATCTGATATTGTAATTTTAGCTTTAAAACCATATGCAATTGACGATTTTTTTGCTCAAAACGGACAAATTATCACATCCCGAAATATTCCATGGGTCAGTGTTGTTTCTGGTCTAACGTATAAAAAATTCCTACTATTTCTTTCATTAGCCTCCTTTCCTTTTGTTCGCGCCATGCCCAATACCGCTGCTGAAGTGTCGGAATCCATGACGGCGTTGAGTTTTCACGACGTTACCTCAGATCAAAAAACAGATGTTCAAAAACTATTTAAACTCATTGGAAATGCCCTTGAGATAAATGAAGACTTAATGGAGGCAGCAACAATAATTGGCGCTTGTGGTATAGCCTATGTGTTGAGATTCATGCGCGCAATGATTCAAGGTGGTGTAGAGGTGGGATTTGATGCAAAAACCGCCACAGAGATTGTAAGTCAAACAGTGAAGGGTGCTGCTCAATTAATTATAGAAAACAAAACTCATCCCGAAGAGGAAATTGATAAGGTAACTACTCCTAAAGGATGCACAATAGTTGGTTTAAATACTATGGAACATAGTGGATTTAGTTCAGCATTGATTAAAGGCATTGTGGAATCTTATCGAAAGATTGAGAATTAACTTTTCATTATTGTCCATTATTTTCTCGAAGGAAATTCAGAAATCCTAAACTATTTAAAATAATTTCAGTCTGATTATAAATTAAATGCGTTTTTATTTTGATTTTTAATTGTTTGTTTTTTTCTTTGCACCTTATTAACCAAATAAAAAATTAAAAAATGTCAGATATTAGATCAAGAGTTATTTCAATTATCGTTGATAAATTGAATGTAGATGAAGCTGCAATTAATGATGGAGCAAACTTTACAACTGATTTAGGAGCAGATTCACTTGACACTGTTGAGTTAATTATGGAATTTGAAAAAGAATTTAATATTGCAATTCCAGATGAGCAGGCTGAGAAAATTCAAACAGTTGGCGCTGCAATTGACTACATCCAGAACAACGCTTAATAGCGATTTCTTTATTTGTATAATTTCTTATTAAGTAAGTATGGTTCTCAAACGCGTTGTTGTTACTGGGCTGGGTGCGTTAACTCCCATTGGAAATTCTGTTCAAGAATATTGGGATTCTTTAGTGGCTGGTAAAAGTGGAGCGGCACCCATTACTTATTTTGATGCTTCTAAATTTAAAACGTTATTTGCTTGTGAAGTAAAAAACTTTCAAGTTGAGGATTTTATTGATAAAAAAGAAGCGAGGAAATTAGATCAATTTTCACAATATGCATTAGTGACCGCAACGCAAGCGGTCGAAGATTCAGGCTTGGTAAATTTTACCGGCTTGGATTTGGATCGTGTTGGAGTAATTTGGGGTTCTGGAATTGGAGGATTAAAAACCTTTCAAGAAGAGGCTCGTGAATTTTTTGCTGGAGATGGAACTCCACGATTTAATCCGTTTTTTATTCCCAAAATGATTGCTGATATTGCCGCGGGTCACATATCAATTAAATACGGTTTCCGCGGTCCTAATTATGTTACGGTTTCAGCATGTGCTTCCTCTACAAATGCGATTATTGATAGTTTCAATTTAATAAGACTAGGGAAGGCAAATGCTATTATAACTGGAGGTTCTGAGGCGGCTGTGAACGAAATGGGGATGGGTGGCTTCAATGCGTTAAAAGCGCTTTCTACGCGCAACGACTCTCCTGAAACAGCGTCAAGACCTTTTGATGTGGATCGCGATGGTTTTGTGCTTGGCGAGGGAGGAGGAGCATTAGTTTTAGAAGAATATGAGCATGCCATCAAGCGAGGAGCAACAATTTATGCAGAGGTTATTGGAGGAGGAATGTCAGGTGATGCATACCATATGACTGCGCCACACCCAGAAGGAATAGGTGCGAGAAACACAATGTTGGCAGCGCTTGAAGATGCAGAAATTAGTCCGGCTGACGTGGATTATATCAATGTTCATGGAACATCAACTCCATTAGGAGACGTGGCTGAGGTTAAAGCAATTCAAGCAGTTTTCGGTGAGCACGCATACAATTTAAACATTAGTTCTACAAAATCAATGACAGGTCATTTGTTGGGTGCAGCAGGTGCAATTGAAGCCATTGCTTGTGTTTTGGCTGTTAAAAACGATGTTGTTCCACCAACGATTAACCATTTTACTGATGACCCAGAGTTGGATAACAACTTAAATTTCACATTTAACAAAGCTCAAAAAAGAGTTGTAAATGTTGCACTTTCTAATACGTTTGGTTTTGGTGGTCACAACACCAGTGTTATAGTAAAAAAATTCAACAAGTAATTTATTGACTTGGTAAAAAGTCTTTTTAAATCTCAAAAAAGTAAAGAAGAACTTGAGTTAATCGGGTTTATTCTTAAGAAATTTGGATATCGTCTAAAAGAGTTAAAATACTTTTACAAAGCAATTACTCACAAGTCATTCAGAAATCAGGAAATAGAATTTTCAAACGAAAGGTTGGAATTTTTAGGAGATGCTGTTTTGGATTCAGTTGTGGCAGATTATCTCTTTGTCAAATTTGAAGACGAGGACGAAGGATATCTAACAAGGATTAAATCAAAAATAGTTAATAGAAAAACTCTTTCTGATATTGGTGAGGCAATGAATATCCGTGAAATTCTACGGTACAATCAAGCGCGGTCAATAAATTTGAGCACACTTGAAGGAAACGCATTTGAAGCTATTTTAGGTGCCATTTACCTCGATGGAGGCTATGAATCAGTAAAAAAGTCTGTGCAAAATCACGTTTTTAGAAATTTTGTCAATATAAATCGTTTATTAGAAGAAGAGATAGATTTTAAATCAAGGTTATTTATCTGGTGCCAAAAGAAGAAACTACAGCTGAATTTTGATGTTTTAAAGGAAGTTAATACGGGCAGTGGTTGGGTTTATGAGGTAGAAGTTGAGATTAACGGAAAGAAATATGGTAGGGGAAGGGGTAGCGCAAAAAAATTGGCTGAGCAGGAGGCAGCAAAAGAAACCCTCGAACTTTTAGGCGAATTTTAATTTGTTTTGGATAATCGGAATTTTTTATTTTCTTTGTAAAAATATTTTTTATGAGTTCATCTGACGTAATTTATACCATAGGAGATTTATTAACTGCAGCATTTAAATTTTTTGAAGTAGTTGGTAATGTTTTTAATTATTCATTAATCGTTCTTGGCTTTTTTGGATTCTACTATTGGATGAATATTCAAAAGAAACTTAATGATAAGGCATCTAAAGATCCAAATCAAATTAAGTAAAGCAACGAGTAGTTGTTTTTTACGTCTTAACGAAAAGCTTTTTTCACAATCATGAAAAGAATTTCGTTTTTTATTTTATTTTTCACCTTTTTTATTAGAACATATTGTTTCTCAGGGGGAGCTATAACTGCTTCTGACTGTTCTAATGCAGTAAATATTTGTCAAAACGCATCTTTTCAGATTGATCCTGTAACTGGATCTGGTTCAGTAACCGAATTTCAAACTGGAACTGTTTCAAATCCATCAACAAATCCTGGCTCGGGTAATTCTGGTTGCTTGCTTTCAGGGGAATTAAATCCAACGTGGATGATTATTAATGTAGCAGGAACAGGAACTTTAGAGTTTTCATTTGGCCAGGATAATGGAATAGGTTGTTTCGATTGGATTATGTGGCCATACACTGCTAATTCTTGTACACAGATAATTAATAATCAACTTGCTCCAGTAAGATGTAATTGGAATGGAAATTGTGAAGGTTTTACAGGAGTTTCATCACCACCCCCACCTGGCGGAGACATCTCCAATTTTGAACCAGAAATAAATGTAACAGCTGGTCAACAATTCTTAATTTGTCTATCTAATTACAGTTCTCAAGTCACCAATTTACCACTAAATTTTTTCGGCACTGCAAATGTTTCATGTACTGCAGTTCAACCAGTTACGGTTGCTGGAACTACAATATGCCCTGGCCAATCAGCTACCCTTACTGCAAATAGTCCGGGAGCAACTACTTACGCATGGTCTAATGGCGCAACCACCTCGAGTATCACCGTGTCCCCCACAGTTACTACTTCTTATACCGTTACTGTAACAGCCCCCGCAGCTAATGGTGCAACAGGAACTGGGACAGCCACGGCAATAGTTACTGTTCTACCATCCACAAGTCCTCAATGTGGCTGTACTGTAACGGCATCGAATAATGGACCAGTATGCGTGGGATCTACTTTTAATTTGTCTGCGAGCAATGTAAATGGAGGATCTTTTGTTTGGAGTTTAGCTGGAAATCCAATTGGAAATACACAAAATGTTACAAATATTCCAGCAGCATCAGTTGGTAGCTTTCCCATAACAGTTACCGCTACTGATAATCTAGGTAATACGTGTACAGGAACAACAACGATTGTCGTTAATCCACTGCCAAACGTTTCAGCAGGTATTGACCAAAGTACTTGTTTGGGTAATTCGATAACTCTTTCTGGTGCCGGTGCAAATACCTATCAGTGGTCTGTTGGGGTTCAAAATGGGTTGCCTTTTGCTCCTAGTTCTAGTTCTACGTATACCGTTACTGGAACAGATCAGAATGGCTGTATAAATTCAGATGACGTAAGTGTGACAGTTTTATACGCACAAATGCCATCGATTTCGCCAAGCGTCTCCTTGGGTTGTGTACCAACTCCAGTTACATTTACAAATAATGATGCACAAGCTACAAATTGTGTTTGGGATTTTGGTAATAATCAATCATCTACATCTTGTGTAGATGCAAATACTACATATAATCAAGTTGGCTGCTTCGACATTACACTCACTCAAACTGATATTCAAGGCTGTGACACAACAGTAACTTTCAATGATGTGGTGTGTATTGAAGATGTTGAAGCCTCATTTTACCTAACTCCTGGCACAATTGGACCGGGTAATTCTACGGTTTCTTTTTATAATAACTCTTCAAATGCAGTGAGTTATTTATGGGCTTTTGGTGATCAAACAACCGCAACTGACTTTGAACCCGTTCATACCTATAGTACCAATTTACAAACAGGTTACGTGACTACACTTATAGCGACCTCTGAGGCAGGATGTGTAGATTCAGTATCAATGCCCATTTCTTATCAAGAATTGTTGATTTACTATGTTCCAAACTCATTTACTCCTGATGCAGATGAGCATAATCAATTGTTTACTCCAGTCTTTACGTCAGGATTTTCCCCGGAAAATTTTGAAATGACTATATTTAATCGTTGGGGTGAATTAGTATGGCAATCTTATGATCATACCGAAGGCTGGGATGGTTCTTATGGGGTAGAGGCCTTAGATTCTCCATCAGGAACCTACATTTGGGTAATTTCATTTAAACCGAAAGATAACGATGACAAACTTAAAATAACCGGATTCGTCAATCTTTTGAGATAGCTTCATTATTTTTTATTCCAAAATTACTTGAGTATATTTGTGCTCATAAATCTTATTTTGAAAGCATGGATAAAATCTCAACGGATAAAGCACCAAAGCCAGTAGGTCTCTATCCTCACGCAAGAAAAGTCGGAAATTTATTGTTTTTATCAGGAGTAGGACCGAGGGTTGCTGGATCAAATTCAACGGATTCTGCTGTTCCAGGATTGGTATTAGACCATAATGGAAATTTTAAAGAATTTGATTTTGAAAAACAGTGTAGAAGTGTTTTTGATAATGTTCGAATTATTCTTGAAGAATCAGGGTCAAGTTGGGATAAACTGGTAGATGTGACTGTATTTTTGGTAAATATGAAGCGTGATTTTCACGTGTATAATCAAGTCTATGCTGAGTATTTTAAAGATAATTTACCTTGTCGAACAACGGTAGAAATAAACTCACTACCTACGCCTATTGCTATTGAATTAAAATGTATTGCTACAATTGATTAAATTATGATTTCTTTTATTATTCGCTGCTTTTTAGCACTACTTGCACTCTCTTTCAATACTTGGCTTTTTGTATCAGGCCATTGGGGCTGGGGCATCGTTTTTATTTTTGTTACAGCATTGATTGTTTTATCATTTTTTAGAAATGAAAATATGATTCTTGCTCTAAATCAAATGCGTTTAGGAAATACTGACAAGGCTAAAAGACATATAAATCGTATTACACACCCTCAGTTCTTGCCAAAAAAACAACATGCTTATGTATTGTACCTTCAAGCAGTAATGAATTCACAAGAATTTGGTTTTGCTAAAAGTGAACAAATTTTACGAAAGGCTTTAGCACTTGGCCTTAGAACAGCTCAAGACAATGCGGTTGCAAGGATGCATTTGTCTGGTATTTGTGCGCAAACAGGCCGAAAAAACGAAGCAATATCGTTACTTTCAGAGGCAAAAAAACTTGATAAAGATGGCATCATGAAAGATCAAATAAAAATGATGCAACAGCAATTAACGATGGCCCCATCTAAAAATCAAATGCGGATGGCACAAATGATGGGTGGTAGAAAGAAAATGCCTAAAATGAGGTAAATACCTTAAGTTTTATGCAAGATTTAACTAAGACTTATGCTTCAGGTTGGGAAGACTATGAACTCATTGATGCCGGTGGAGGAAAAAAACTCGAACGCTGGGGAAAGATAATAACCATTCGACCTGAACTACAAGCATATTTTAAATCAGAATTACCCTTTACGGAATGGAAGAAATTGGCTCATTTGGAGTTCATTGAAACCAAAGGTCAAGCTGGTCATTGGAAGGAAATTCAGAAGGCTCCAAAAACTTGGGATATAACGTACAAGAAAATAACGATAAAACTAGAACTCACAAAGTTTAAACACTTAGGTCTTTTTCCAGAACAACAGGTAAATTGGGATTATTTGCTGAAAGAGTTAGAGCCGAATGAGAAGTTTCTTAATGTATTTGCATATACTGGTGCAGCCTCATGCATCGCAAAATCACTAAGAGCAGATGTTTTTCACGTAGATTCTGTAAAGAATCTTATTTCTTGGGCCAAAGAAAATATGATTAAAAGCGGATTGAATGATATTCGTTGGGTACATGAGGATGCGTTAAAATTCATCAAGCGAGAGGAAAAAAGAGGAAATAATTTCCGCGGAATAATCATGGATCCACCCGCCTGGGGAATTGGAGCTAAAGGAGAAAAATGGAAATTAGAAGATCAAATTGACGAACTTGTAGCAACTAGCGCAAAATTATTGACAGAAAATGGTTTTCTAATTATGAATACCTATACTCCCTCTATTGACATTGCTTTTCTCCAAGACCTATTTCCCTTATATTTTCCGAATAAAAAGCTGAATATTAGTGAACTTTGGATGAAAACCACAACTAAAAAAGACCTTTATTATGGAAACCTGGTTCGCGTTGAAAAATCTGTCGCAGACTAACTTTTGCGCATTCCAAGTAAAATCGTACTTTTATACGTTCCTTATTTTGAATCGTATGAAAAAAATATACTCCACGTTTCTTGTTGTAACAATTTTTAATTTTTCTTTTTCCCAACTCACTTCCTGGCAATCGTTTACAGACTCCATCCCAACACTTTCATCTCCAAGGGCTTGTGATTTAAATAATGATGGTGTTAAAGATATTATAATCGGTGGTGGAACTGATGGCGTTGCAAGTAACAATGGAGTCATGGCTTTTAATGGAGCTAATGGCTCGCTTTTGTGGAAACGAGGAAGCCGAAATGAAATTTTTGGTAGTCCTGTTTTTCGTGATATTACAAATGACGGGGTTAAAGATGTTTTTATCACTGGCCGACAAGCGCAACTCCTGGCGATAAATGGAGCAAATGGACAATTGATTTGGGATTATTTTCCCTATTCAACCAACCCAGCTGATAGTGGATTATTTAACTTTTACAATCCACAGTTCATTAATGATGTTTCTGGAGATGGAATAGCTGATTTATTGGTAGCCAATGGAGGAAACCATGCAGCACCTGACTGGGAAACTGATCGACCTCCTGGACACCTAATGGTAATTAACTCGCAAAACGGACACCTTATAGCTAAAGCCGTTGTTCCAGATAGCGCTGAAACCTATTGTTCTCCATTAGTAGCTGATATTCAAGGAAATGGCAATTTATGGGTTTTATACGGTACAGGTGGTGAAAACTTAGGAGGTTCGTTTTGGGCCTGCCCATTGAATGATTTGGTTTTATCAAATTCTTTATCAAATTCAATTGCTTTGGATACGGATTCTCAAAAAGGGTTTATTGCTCCTGCTGCTCTTTGCAAGACAGCAAATGGAGGTCACGATATTGTAATTCAAAGTTTTGGAGGTCGAATTAGAAAAATTAAAGGGGCTAACTTGGGTCAAATTTGGCAGGTACAATTACCAAATACCGAATCAAGTGCTGAACCGGTCCTCGGAAATTTTGTAGGTGGAGATAACGTTCCAGATGTATTAGCTATATTATTTAAGGGTATTGCGCCTTCTTATTCTGATTTTTACCAAGTTATGGTTAATGGATCAACAGGTGAGATTTCATTTAAGGATAGTTTAGGTACATTTAATTATTTATCAGCTAATGCGTTGGATTTCGATAATAATGGTAGAGATGAAGGACTAGTTTCTATCACCTACATGGAAAATGGCGCATATAGACATCGACTTCAAAAAATTGATTTCACAAGTGGTACAATCACCCAAGTTGGTAATACAAAAACAGGAGTAAATCTTGGGTCAACACCTTTAATAACTGATTTGGATGGGGATAATTTAATTGATTTCGTTTACGCAGTTAAAAAAGATAGCTTGAATCCTGTTGGTTGGAAAGGTATTTTTGTAAACAGAGATGAATTAAACATCAGTATTCCAAATGCTGGTATAGCATGGGGAAGTTATTTGGGAACAAATAACGATGGAATTTATAATTTAAATCCAGTTGATTGTGGATTTGGGAGCGTTATTGCTAATGCAATTGTATCACAACCAACTTGCAATGGAAGTTCAAATGGTTCTATTTCGCTATCAACTTTTCAGGGTACGGGTCCTCACACATTTTTATGGAGTACTAACAGTTCTGATTCGATTATTTCAAATTTGTCTGCGGGAACCTATGTTGTAACTGTAACTAATGCGCTTGGGTGCCTTGAAACTCGTTCGTTTACTTTATCCGACCCCTTTATTATTAGTTTTGGTGGAATTATACCCCCAGCTTGTCCTGGAGGAGCAAATGGAATGGCAACAGTAAACTCTTCAGGTTGTCCATGTCAATTTAGTACTTGTACTTTTCTTTGGGATAATGGAATTACTACCAAACCAAATAACGCTTTGACAAGTGGTTGGCACTCTATTGTTATTACTCATCCTGGTGGGTGTGTTGTGACAGATTCTGTTTGGGTGCCCGAACCTTTGCCAATTATCATTGATACTCAACTTGTTCAAAATATTTGTTTCGGAGATGGTTTAGGAGCAATAAATTTGGTTAATTCAAATTACCAACCTGTCGTTTATAATTGGTCAAATGATGTGACAACTCCATTAAATGATAGTTTGTTTGCTGGTGCATATTCGGTAGTTGTTTCAGATGCGAGAGGGTGTATTGATTCGCTTGATTTTGAAATTACTGAGCCATCCGAATTAGTTGCTTCAACGGTTGTTACCAATGCCTTGTGTAATGGAGATGCAAATGGTGAAATTTTAATTCAAGGGCAAGGTGGTACTGGAAATTATACCTATTGGATGGATCAGCAAATAACTAGTTCTTCCAATTCAAATTTAACAGCAGGAATCTATGAGGTATATGTAACTGATGAGAACAATTGTTCATCTCAAATGGAGAATGTAACAATCAATGAACCACAGCCACTTACAGTTTCACTTTCTTCTACGCCTCAAATAATAAGTTTAGATGGAACAGCATGCGTTAATGTCACAGGTGGAACAGCTTCTTATTCGTATGAATGGAATGACATGAATAGTCAAACATCATCAATGGCTGTATATCTCAATAGTGGTTGGTATTCAGTGATTGTGACAGATGCAAATGGTTGTCAAGTAACAGATTCTGTCTTTGTAGATTCAGAAGTTGGAACGCAAACATTGACACAAAACACTCTTTTTATCTATCCAAATCCAGCAAAGAATACACTTTCTATTCTTGGTCATGGACTTGCTCTTCGATTATTGGATTTAAATGGTAAAATTGTTCTTCATTCTACTTTTGTAAATACAGTTGACATTAGCGCTTTGCCAAATGGGTTCTATACTGTTGAAGTACAGACTTTAAATGGCGCAACACAAAGAATGAGATTTACAAAAATCGATTAGGGGTTAGAAAATGAGTTATTGCTCATGATTACATCGGGTAAAACGCCTTGAGGATCTAAATTAATTTGTGAAATATCTTTCATTTTTATATCTCCTAGAACCAAGCTGTATTTTTTTGACGCACATGACCATTTTGGTAATGTTTGAGTAGATTCATTGAAATCCATTTTTGAATTATTGGTAAGATCAATAGGAATGTAATAGTTCATTGATTTTCCATTTTGTAGTTTAATTTCAAATTCAAGAGGCATTGGTATTCCTTGATTTCCAAAAGTTATTTTCACTCCTTCTTTTGTTTTTTCGACAGTATCAATAGAAAAATCAATTTTTTTGGTGGTATTTAACCAATAATTTTGAAACCAGGTAAGTTCCATAGAGGACACGTTTTCGAAAACTTTCACAAAGTCATTCGGCTCAGGATGTTTAAATTTCCATGATTGATAAAAACGAGCAAAACCTACTTTCATCAAAGAATCACCAATTATGTAGCGAATAAGTTCAGGGAATAATTGACCTTTGAAATATGCCGCATTGTAGTATGGATAATCACTCTCAAAATGATTGGCAGCAGTTGAAATTGGTTCTTCATCGTAAGAAGAGGTTATCCATCGATAATTTGAAATAGCTCCTTTTGCCGGGTTATTTTGTGATTGATTTACATTACTTATTCGTTCTTCCGCATAACACGTGATTCCCTCATCCATCCAGTGGTATAAATTTTCATCGGTTCCAAAAATCCCATAAAAATAGTTGTGCATGAATTCGTGACAAGCCGTGTTAAAGAAATCAGACCTGCCAGATTCAAGCATTGTGCACATAGGATATTCCATGTAACCTTCTCCCGCTTGAATGAATGAAAATTGAGGATAAGGATAAACACCAAACTCACTTTTACAAATTATGTATGCTTTGGACCAATCTAGCATTAGTTTTGACCATGCCTCATTATATTTTTCATTATAAAAAAAATGAAAATCAATGCCATCTATTTTCTGTTCTTTATGCGTCCACTCCTTATCCATTGCAAAAGCAAAATCATGAATATTTTCTCCATAAAACTCCCATTTCTCTTGGCTTGAATTACTTTTACCTAGTGTTGAAACCCATCCTTTTTCAGAGTATTTTTTATCTTTCAGTGTACCCGTTCCAGCCACAACAAAGCTAGGGTCACAAGTAACAGAAACGGAATATTTCCCAAAAGTGCCTGCAAACTCGCGCCCAAAATAAGGATCGGTGTGCCAACCCATTTTGTCGTACCTACAAATTTTTGGATACCATTGCGTAAATGTATAATCAGTTCCAGCTATATTATCTTTTCCAGCTCTATTAATGCATGATGGAATATTTGATGAGAATCGAATTTTTATTTCACAATTTTTACCAGGTAAAATTTGTTTTTTAAGCTTGAGCTGACCGATTGATTCAAAAATATCAATTGTGTGTATCTCATTATTAATGGTAATTTGATCAATTCTAATTTCACCAAAGTCTGACTCTTCCAGCTCATACATATTTAGTTTTTCAAATGCATGACTTCCTTTTTTAAATGCGTTCCAATACAAATGAAAATATAATTCTTTTAATGTGTCGGGCGAATTGTTTTGATAAATTAGAATTTCTTCACCAGAGAGTTTATCCTTTGAATCATCTACAGTTACATTTATTTGATAATCAACTGCTTGTTGCCAATAATCTACTTGCCCAAGGCATTGAAAACTAAGGAGAAAAACTACTACAAAATTTCGCATATAATCAAGATTAAAACATATAAAACTCAAAGGTTAAATTACGTTACTTTTTTAAAAATGTGTCCAATTTTTTCATCCCTTTTCTAAAATTTATTGAAGGAATATACAAATGAACGATTTTGAGTAAGGAATTCATATTCAGATACTTAAAAATTTTTAGCGGTACAATTATAAATTAAAATTATGCGTTATATTAAAAATATAAATAAAAATATATGAAAAATAGCCTTCAATTTTGTCAAAAATTAATTGAAGATGACAACAATAACAGTAGCAAAAGGAGACGGCATCGGCCCAGAAATAATGGATGCCACTTTAAGAATTCTAATTGCAGCGGGTGCTAAAATTAATATTGAAGAAATTGAAGTAGGTGAAAAAGTATATTTGTCTGGAAATACTTCGGGTATTGCTCAAGAAAGTTGGGATACTATTCGAAAAAATAAAGTTTTTTTAAAAGCACCGATTACCACACCTCAAGGTGGAGGTTACAAAAGTTTAAATGTTACTACCCGAAAATTTTTAGGCTTATATTCCAATGTTAGACCTTGTAAAAGCTTGCATCCCTTTGTAGAAACAAAGCATCCAGTAATGGACGTGGTTATTGTACGAGAGAATGAAGAAGATCTCTACGCTGGCATTGAGCACCAGCAAACAGATGAGGTGATTCAATGCTTGAAACTAATTAGTCGTCCCGGTTGCGAAAAAATAGTAAGATATGCTTTTGAATATGCCAAACAACAGAATCGCAAGAAAGTAACTTGTTTTACGAAGGATAACATTATGAAGCAAACAGATGGATTGTTTCATAAAGTGTTTGATGAAATTGCCGCTGAGTATCCAGAAATTGAAAATGAGCATTGGATTATAGACATCGGTGCGGCAAAACTAGCTGATACACCCGAGGCATTTGATGTTATTGTAATGCCTAATTTATATGGTGATGTGTTAAGTGATGTTGCAGCACAAATAACAGGTTCAGTTGGTTTGGCTGGCTCTGCAAATATTGGTGAAGAATGTGCAATGTTTGAGGCAATACACGGTTCTGCTCCTCGACGCGCAGGTCAAAATGTTGCAAATCCATCTGGTTTATTGCAAGGAGCGATTATGATGTTAAATCATATAGGTCAATCAGATATAGCTGAAAAAGTTCAAAATGCTTGGTTAACAACACTTGAGGAAGGTATTCATACATACGATATTTATAAAGAAGGAGTGAGTAAAGCAAAAGTTGGAACTAATGAATTTGCTGAGGCTATAATTTCCAATTTGGGAAGAACTCCTCAACATTTGAACCCGGTGAAATATGATGCAGAATACCAAATGATTTTGCCTAAATATACACGTAAATCCCCTGCTTTGAAAGAATTAGAAGGAGTAGATTTATTTGTGCATTGGAGTGGAGAAAATCCAAATGAATTGGCCGAAAAAGTATCAAAACTTGCCTTATCCGATCTTAAATTATCTATGATTACTAATCGCGGGATTAAAGTGTGGCCAGATGGATTCAAAGAGACATTTTGTACAGATCATTGGCGCTGCCGCTTCAAACCTGTATCTAGTTCATCATTAGAAAAAGAGCAAATTATTGAAGTATTGAAAAACGCTCTAAATGAAGGAGTTGACGTCATTAAGACAGAAAACTTATATCGATTTGATGGAGTTGCAGCATATTCACTTGGTCAGGGACAATAAGAGATAATGATTGAACAATTAATAAGTGTTAAACGATTTGTTTTGGGAGTTGTAATCTCAAAAACTTTCAAAATAGCGGGAAATATTTCTGCAATCAGCATGGCATCAATTTGTGCTTACATGTTCTCAAATCAGTTGATTTATCACTATTTTTTTGCAGCTCTAACGGTCTTGTTTTTACTGTCATTTTTAAAATCTTTAAAATAACATTATATGGAAACGAATTTAAAATTATCGCTCATTAATGGTGTTTACTCTTCAGAGGAAGCTAAAGAAATCCTTATGAATGTTTTTGCTAGTAAGATTCAATTTCACGAATTAAAAAATTTGCGATCAATCGTTACAAGAGATACTGAGGATGAAATATCCACTTTAAGGGTTCGTCAGTTAAAGCAGGCTGTTGATCAGTTCAATGAACTATTAAAGCAAGCGGAAGAGAATAATTTGGAATTAGCTATTCAGTCTTCAATACAAATAAGCTTGCGAAAATCAGAAAAGATTGAAGTAGCATAAAATCCGTTGAATGAATTACGATCTTTTACTTGAAAATGTAACTAACCCTGCCTTATTATTTTTTGCACTAGGAATAGTTGCTGTTAAATGTAAAAGCGATTTAGAGATTCCTCCCACTTCGTCGAAATTTATATCGTTGTATTTATTATTTGCTATAGGATTTAAGGGCGGACAGGAACTAGCGCATAGTCAATTTTCTGCAGAAATTATTTTAACTATTTTGTTTGCTGTCTTGAGTTCTATCCTTATTCCAATTTATGTGTTTTTCTTAATAAAAAGAAGGTTGGGAATAGAAAATGCGGGTGCAATTGCCGCCTCCTACGGTTCAGTAAGTGCGGTTACATTTGTTACGGCGTTAAATTTTTTGGAAATACATAATATACCTTACAACGGTCATATGGTAGCTGTAATGGCTTTGATGGAGGCTCCAGCGATTATCATTGGAGTTATTTTAATCCGAACTTTTAGTCAGCAATCTATTGAAAATCAAAATATAAAATCATTGGTATTACATTCAATCACAAATAGTAGTGTATTACTAATTCTAGGTAGTGTATTGATCGGTTATTTGGCCAATGATAAGGCAGCTGAGGGAATTAAACCTTTTACCAATGATTTGTTTAAAGGGTTTTTGATAATATTTCTTTTAGATATGGGGGTTAATAGTGCCCGAAATTTGAACGATTTCTTTAAAAATGGTTGGTTTGTTATAGTTCTAGCAGCGGTTCTTCCTTTGGTAAATGGATGTGTTGTGGCGTTTTTATCACGACTGGTTACTACTTCAGAAGGGAATCAATTTATTTTAGCTATTCTTGCTGCTAGTGCCTCCTACATTGCCGTCCCAGCTGCCATGAAAATTTCTGTACCAAAAGCAAACCCAAGTATATATTTACCAATGGCTCTAGGGATAACTTTTCCAATTAATATTACAATTGGAATACCTATATATTACTATATTGTTAGCGCTTTATAGAGGTCAATATATAAGTGTTTTTTAATCTTGTTACTTACTTTTATTCTTTTTCTTTCTCATCTATTATTTTGCAAACAATCTTTTGAATTGTACTTTTGTAAAATGATTTTTGTTAAAGTTTTTTTCGCTTATTTTTTTCTGTTTTGTGTTGTTCA
Source organism: Crocinitomicaceae bacterium (assembly GCA_044237035.1). Classification (GTDB taxonomy): domain Bacteria; phylum Bacteroidota; class Bacteroidia; order Flavobacteriales_D; family Crocinitomicaceae; genus UBA952. The sequence goes on along the minus strand of JBIIFU010000011.1, from coordinate 20,264 downwards.
AGATGTATTTACTCAAGAATTTCCTAATCCAGTAACACTTTCTACCGGACAAGGCCCAATAGGTTCATTGGATCCATTATGGCAAGTGTCACCATGGTATAATTCAAATCCGCCAAATCCTATTGGATTAACTTATTCTCAAGCTCTGATCAATAATAATTGTGCTCCTGGTTCATGGGTAAACCCCGCAAGTTTGCCAGCTCCAGTAAATAATGGAAATTGGATAACAGGTAATGACGCCTCATGTGCTGAGAATACTAATTCTGGTTATCGCTATTTTCGTTTAACTCTTGATCTTCCCGGAGATTGTAATGGACAAAGCATTGCCGGATATAATAATTATACACTTTATTTAAGTGGATATGTTGATAATTCAATAAGTGATGTGTTCGTTAATGGAACTTCAACTAGTATAAGTGGGGGTAATTTTGCTCCTGGAGGGCAATTAAATATAACATTAAATGGCCCTTGGGTGGCTGGATTAAATTTTGTAGATATTCTTGTTTTCAATATACCAAGTACTGGTGCTAATCCATATGGTTTATTACTTGTGGCAGATGGATCCTCTTCTTCAAATATTGATTCAGATAATGACGGCATTTCAGATTTAAATGATCTCTGTGTGTGTGAACCAGGAAATTTATCGAATGGTTGCAGCGCTGAATTAACTGGGGACCAAATAATTTGTTCAGGTGAATCAACAACTTTAACTATTCAAACTTCAGGATCTGTTTTGTGGTCAACAGGTCAAAACACCAATTCGATAACGGTGAATCCGCTAACCACCACAGTTTATCAGTCGACAGTTACTCAATTAAATGGCTCCTCTAGTATAGTTTCCGCAACGGTTACGGTTAATCCTACTTATACAACTACACTTAGTCAATCTTTGTGTGAGGGAGAGTCTTTTATTTTTAATGGGATTAGTTATGACCAGACAGGGATTTATCCAATAAGTCTTCAATCACAAACAGGTTGTGACTCTATTGTTGAATTACAAATTTCCGTATATCCTCAGCAAGCAGATACCGTAGTAACTTCAATTTGTCAAGGATCGAACTATTTATTTGAAGGACAAAATTATACACAAACAGGCATTTACACGCAGAATTTGACAAGTGTATATGGTTGTGATAGCATTCGCACACTCGTTTTAACTGTAAACTCTGAATTTACACAAATAATAAGTGATACTGCATGTGATTCCTATTTTTGGAATTTAACGGGTCAATCCTATCAGAATTCCGGAGCATATAATACAACCTTAACAACCTCAAATGGTTGCGATAGCACTGTGACTCTTCAATTAATTATCTTCAACACTCCAGATGCGCCTGAACTGTTTGTAAATCAGCCAAAATGCCCTGGCGATAACCTTGAATTAAGTGCTACCAACACCCCTTTCGATATACAGTGGCAAGGGCCTATGAATTTTTCATCAACAGAATATGAGATTTCTTTTCCTGCTTCTATTGAAAACACAGGAAGTTATTCAGCTTTTTTAGTCAATAATGGATGTTCTTCGTTACCTGATGAGGTTTTTGCAGATATTGATTATATGAATGATTTAAATAATGTTGAGATACCTAATTTCATAACCCCCAATGAAGATTTTTTAAATGATGATTTGAATTTGTCTGAATTTGCTAAAAGTTGTTCAGAGTTTGAATTTATAATTTTTAATAGATGGGGAGCAATTGTTTTCCAAACATCAAATTCTAATATTTCATTTACCGGGAAAGATAGTAATGGGAATTTACTAACTGATGGGGTTTATTACTACATATTGAAGTTGGAAGATGGAGAAAAAAATGGTTTTATACATGTCATGCATTAGTAAAAGGTTTAATTAAAAACGAACTCATTTTCTAAGATTTAAAGTGCTTAAAAACCTACTTTTATTTTTACTTATTTCTACCAGTTCTTTGGCACAAGTCAGCGATTCTGCGGATCAAATATTATTTCGTTCATTCGGTTCTGAATTTTTATGGGGAACGGCTTCTGCTGCTTATCAAATTGAAGGAGCTTGTAATATCTATGGTAGAGGAAAATCTATTTGGGACGTTTTTGCTGAAAAAGGAAAAATAAAAAATAAGGAGAATGGTAATGTCGCTGCCGATTTTTATCATCGCTACAAGGAGGATATTGCTCTTGCTAAGAGCATGAATTTTCGTGTATTTCGTTTTTCTATTTCGTGGTCGCGCATTTTTCCGAATGGAACAGGACAAGTAAATCCAAAGGGTGTTGAATTTTATCACAACGTAATTGATGAATGTCTGAGTCAAGGATTGCAGCCCTGGGTGACATTATACCACTGGGATTTGCCCCAAGAACTTCAAGATCATGGTGGTTGGGCAAATCGCGAGGTAGTTGATTGGTTCAAAGTGTACACACAATTTTGCGCTCGGGAATACGGCACAAAAGTAAAGCATTGGATGGTTTTTAACGAACCTTCAGCATTCATTGGTTTGGGTTATTTAGCGGGCTATCACGCACCTGGGAAAAGAAATATCAAGTCTTTTTTAAAAGGGAGTCATCATGCTTGTTTAGCCATGGCGGAGAGCGGTCGCATTATACGAGCAGAAATTCCAAACGCTTATATTGGAACCACATTTAGTTGTTCTTCCGTTGATTCATGGAAGGATAAGTCGAAACATCAAAAAGCTGCAAAAAGGATGGATGCCATGTTGAATCGCATGTTTATAGAACCAAGTTTGGGACTTGGATATCCTGTAAATGATTTCCCATTTTTACGTAAAATGAAAAGATTTCAGCTTCCTGGTGACGAAGATAAACTCAAATTCGATTTTGATTTCATCGGCTTGCAGAATTATTTTCGGGTGGTAGTTAAAAGAAGTCCAATTATACCTTTTGTTTGGGCGAAACCGGTAAGTGCAAAAAAGAGAAATGTTCCATATAATGAAATGGGCTTCGAAATTTACCCCGAGGGAATTTACCGAATACTCAAACAATTCTCCAACTATAAATCAATAAAAAATATTGTAATTACTGAAAATGGCGTTTGTGTTAAGGATAATTTAATGAATGGGCAAGTACATGATCCTTTGCGCATTGAATTTTTTCGTTCGTATTTAAGTCAGGTTTTAAAGGCTAAAAATGAAGGTGTGCCAATTACCGGTTATCTTGTTTGGAGTTTGACTGATAATTTTGAATGGACTGAAGGATACAAACCGCGTTTTGGGCTGGTTTATGTAGATTATAACACTCAAAAACGGTATATAAAAGATTCGGGAAAGTGGTTTAAAAAGCAGCTTGAGAAGTAATGAATTTAAGTCTTTTGAAGTATGTTTAGTGACGACTTCATATTGTGTTAATAAACTCTTTTTCCTTATGAATTTTGATATACTTTTAGGCAACCATCGTTTTTGATTTACGTCTTAAAAAAGCTTTTTTATCACATAAGTTAAATCTATCAACATGAAAAATTGGAAGTTTTACAACCGTATTCGGTTCTTTTTGAACAGATTATATAGGGTGTCTGTAAGTTTTAAAAAACAAGAAGAATTAGTTTGGAAAGATATCAAAAAGATACATCAAGAATCTGAATGGAGATTTGGAATTTACGAGCGTGAAAGATATGTTGAAACTGCCTTTTCAATTACGGATGATTATCATGAAAAGTACTATTATATGCTGCATGATAATCACTATCAATGTAGGGTAAGATTTATGCATCAATTCCCATCTGATTTAACTACGGATATGTTTGTGCTTGCCACACATTTTAACAACGTTTTAAAAAACGGAGTTGTAGTTGTGAATCCCACTGATCAATACGTTGAATACCAACAACGATTAAATATTTTAGTGCCATTACTCTACAGTGGAGAAATTCATTCATTGCTTATTGATCATTACAATACTTCTCGTGACATTTATGCAGCATTCCAACGCTTGGTTTTGGAAGGTGAGGCTCCCGCAATAATAATAGCTGATCTTTTAAATTCATTTAAAAAGGAGGGGGAGGAAAATCAAGGGGAAAAGGACTAATTTATTTCTATCGGCATTCCTTTAATAAAGGTTTCTTTAAGTGCATTTTAAGGGTGTAAGAAATGTTGAATTTTTCCTTTTTCGATTATCTAAAATTTATGCCTAGTCCCCAACTTTTTGACTTGATCCAAATTTTTATTCGAAGATATTCCATTACTAGTAAACGTTTTAACCTTCTATAAACAGAGTAATGGTATGATGAAAAGGAATATATTGCGCTGCATCTTTTCTGAAAAAATCTATTTCGATGAAAAAAAAGATGCAACCATTATTTACACCAAACCAATTGAGACAATCCTATTGATTTCCAATAGTTTGAATTTATATAAACAAAAAAAACAGGTCAATTTAGACCTGTTTTCTGTTGTTGCTCCCCCTGCTGGACTTGAACCAGCGACCCTCTGATTAACAGTCAGATGCTCTAACCAACTGAGCTAAGGAGGAATATGTCTTTTCCGCTCTAACCATCCCGATATCTGGATAACTAAGTAGGAATATGTTTCTCAAAATTGAGAGTGCAAATATACGAAAAGTTTTTATTTCCAAAAATAGGAATGTAAAAAAATGACTTTTTTTAGTTGTTCAAAGTAGTATTGAATTTCTTATTCTAATTTTGTACATGTTTAATTCGGTTAAAATTGCCATCTTTATTTCCGGAGCAGGCTCTAATGCCAAAAATTTAATCCACTATTTTTCTCAAAACACGGAGGTGAAAATCTCTTTTGTAATTTCTGAAAAAATAAATCCAGAGCTTGAACAACTTTGTAATCTTCATGAAATAAGTTTTATTCAACCTGCTAAATATCAAGTTTCTGCACCCGATTACTTGATAAAAACCTGCTTAGATTATGATATAAATTTCATTGTTTTAGCTGGATTTCTCAAAAAAATCCCAGAAGAGCTTATTCAAAAATTCCCAGAAAAAATCGTGAATATTCACCCCTCACTACTACCCAAATTTGGCGGAAAAGGAATGTATGGTGATTATGTTCATCGCGCAGTTTTAGAGGCCAATGAAAAAGAATCTGGTATCACTATTCACTTGGTTAATGAAGAATACGATAAAGGAAAAATCTTGGCGCAATTTTCTGTTCCTATCTTACCAGACGAAACAGTTGAAACCTTACGTGAAAAGATAAAAAAACTCGAACACACTCATTTGCCACGAGTTATTCAAACTTTACTACTTAGCCATGAAAAAACTACTATTTAAAAATATAAAGGGATTGGTTCAATTTGGCGAAGACATCAATTCGCTTCTTGGTGGCGATAATATGGCTCAAATCCCCATCCTTGAAAATGCTTTTTTGGCAGTTGAGGATGGTGAAATCGTTGCTTATGGACCAATGGAAGATTGTGGCGGGGTGGAAGATTGGAGAAATCTAGAAGTAATTGATGCAGAAGGGAAATATGTGTTTCCAGCATTTTGTGACTCACATACGCACACGGTTTTTGCCAAAACGAGGGAGGAAGAATTTGTGGATCGCATTAAAGGATTGAGTTACGAAGAAATTGCTATAAAAGGTGGTGGAATTTTAAATTCTGCAAGAGCTTTACAGGGAATGAGTGAAGACGATTTATTCGAGCAAGCCAAAATTCGAGTTGAAAAAATCATTGCTTGCGGAACAGGAGCGCTTGAAATAAAGTCCGGTTACGGATTGAGTGTTGACGCTGAATTAAAAATGTTGCGAGTAATTAAGCGATTAAAGACTCATTTTCAAATCCCAATTAAGGCTACGCTTTTGGCTGCACATGCTTTTCCTCTTGAGTTTAAAGAAAATCATCGTGGATACATAGATTTGATAATTAAGGAAATAATTCCAGCAGTTCAAAAAGAAGAATTGGCTGATTACATCGATGTATTTTGCGAAAGAAATTATTTTTCTGTTGAAGAAATGGAAGAAATATTGGAAGCAGGAATAAAAGTAGGTTTAAAACCAAAAGTTCACGTAAACCAATTTTCATCTTTTGGCGGAATCCAAAAAGCATGTGAGATGAATGCGCTCACGGTAGATCATTTAGAAGAAATAACAGATCTCGATATCCAAGCCTTGAAAAATTCACAAACCATTCCTGTTTTTCTTCCAGGTTGCTCACACTTTTTGACAATTCCATTCAGTGATGCGCTGCGATTTATTTCTGAAAATATTCCTTTTGCTCTAGCAAGTGACTTCAATCCAGGTTCGACACCTTGTTATAATATGAGTGCAATTTGGTCCTTGGCTTGTGTGAAAATGAAATTAACTCCAGAGCAAGCACTAAATGCGTTGACAATCAATGCAGCCCATGCAATGGAACTTGAACAAAGCCATGGAAGTATTTCGCTTGGCAAAAAACCAGGATTGATACTCACGAAAGAAATTCCCAGTCTCGCCTATATCCCTTATTCCTTTGGGGAAAACTGTATTGAACGAGTTTTTATCTAAAACGAATTTTAACAATACTCGTTAAAAGCTTCACTTAAATTCTCTGCGATCATTAGCGGACTTGCACCCTCAATATGATGTCTCTCAACAAAATGCACTAATTTACCACCTTTGAAAAGTGCAATTGATGGTGATGATGGAGGATAAGGCAAGAAATACTTACGCGCTTGGTTAGTAGCGTCTGAATCAACTCCTGCAAATACAGTTGCCAATTCAGTTGGAAGTTTGTCGTTTTTCAATGCCAATTTAACACCCGGACGCATATTTCCTGCGGCACAGCCACATACTGAATTTACAACAACCAATAAGGTTTCTTGACTGTTTTGAATGGTTTGATCAACAGCTTCTGTGGTTGTTAATTCCTTAAACCCAACTTGGGTTAAGTCTTCTTTCATTGGTTTTACTAATTCGGCTGGATACATAATTTTCTATTTTCTACAAAATTAGAGATAAAAACTGAATACGATAATCAAATACTCTTTAAACCTCAATTTTTGTAACTCTTCGATTAAAATATTTGCTCAATAGTTTAATAGAAATAGAAGATGGCGTCAGATAAAACAGAAGATTTCGAAGGGAAATTGCTAATGGATTACTCAGTTGACCAATTTTACCCAAACGAAGACTCTCTTGATTAATTTGTTTTGCTCTGTCAAAGTGAAGTTCTTCATAGCGTTTATATGCTATATCTTCAAGGCCATATTTGTTAATACATTTAGCCAATAAATAGGCTCCTTCAATAGCTGTGCAACCTCCTTGACCAAGATTTGGCGTTGTTGGATGAGCGGCATCACCGATTAATACTACATTATTTTTACTCCATCCTTTTATAGGAATTCTATCTGATAAACTATTCTTAAGAATGACCTCCGTCTCCTCGATTAATGAGGGAATTGGATGGTGCCAATTACCAAAAAGTCTTTTCAATTTAACACGTGTTCCTTCAGGTTCATCGTCTTGCATAAACTCCTCATTACAAGTAGCCCACCAGCCATAAACCCCATCTTTAATTGGGACAATCCCAACACGTTGACCCTTTCCCATTGTCTCACTACCATGACCGATGTCAAAATTTGTTTTAACAACACCTCTCCAAATATTGTATCCTCTAAAAATGGGAGAACCGTCATTAATAACATATTTCCTTACTTCTGAGTGAATTCCATCCGAACCAATAACAGCATCAAAAATTTCTGATTTACCATTATCGAAGTTAAGTCTTAGCTTATTATCATTGGTTTCCTCGATTGATTTAACACCATGATTTTCATACAAAGCAGCAACCGTATGTTTTAATAAAACCCCATGAAGATCTGCTCTGTGGATACAAATTACTGGATATTCACCTTTTGGTTCTGAATAACCAAGTGTAATTCCGTTTGAGGTTTTAATCAATATCTTCTTGAGTTCTCCAGCTGTTTTTAAAATATCCGAATACAAACCAAGTTCATCCATTACAGACAGTGCATTGGGGAACACGCTTATTGCTGCACCAACTTCACCAAATGAGTCCTTTTTTTCAAAGACATGACATTCGTAATGATCTGATTTTAAAGAAAGAGCAAACGTTAAACCGGCGATTCCGCCTCCAACTATGGCAATTTTTTGTTTTCCCATTAGTTAAGTTTTTTGGAAAGGTAATATGCATATAAGGGAAAAAGAATTTCAATCACAGATACAATTGGTTGACTAGGATCTTCAAAACCATAGGCAATGATGTCAACTACTCTAAAAATTCCCGCACTCAAAAATGCAAAAAAGAAACACATCAACCCTAGGTAATATCGTTCAGGTTTTGGAGAAGCCCAAACAAAGAAAATTCCCAAGCCTTGCAATGACCCTGCGGGTTTATTCAATCTTTAGAAATTCATCAGAACATTCTTCAGCTATTTTTTCTACTCCCTTCTCATCTTGATCCGCTTTATAATAGGAAGAATAATTTGCTTCACATTTAGACAAATAACATTCTATCCACTTATTTTTATTTTCACCAAAAGAAGAAAGTTCTTCAATTTTATTCATATCTTCTCGAAATTTCTTTTTGTCATCTTCTGACCATTTTCCCTTTACGCTTCCATTTTCTAGAATAAAATTAGAACAATCCTCTGCTATTTTTCCAACGCCTTTTTCATCTTGGTCTGCATCTGAAAAAGAAGAATAATTTGCCTCACATTTAGACAAGTAACACTCTATAAATTTTTCCTTATTTTTCCCAAAATTAGATAACTCTTTAACGTTTTTCATTTCATTTCGAAAATTTTTCTTGTCATCTTCTGACCATTTTCCTTTTACACTTCCCCCACAACTAGTTAAAATAAAGAAACCAGTAATCATTCCCCAAACTAAATTCTTTGTTTTCATAATTTTAATTTTTTAATCTATTAGTAAGTTTTAAATCTAGTGAAAATTATTGAGAAAACAAGCAAATAAAAAAGTTAAAAGGAAGTAAGAATTCAAATCAGAAAAAATTCAACAGCTTTTTTGTAATTTTAACCCACCAAAAATATGACATAAAGAATGGAACAAGTTGCGCCGTATATCCCCACCAACAAAATTAGAATTGTAACTGCTGCTTCGCTTTTCGACGGACACGATGCTGCTATCAATATCATGCGTCGTATTATTCAAGCAACAGGCTGTGAAGTTATTCACCTCGGACACGATCGATCAGTTGAGGAGGTTGTCGATTGCGCCATTCAAGAGGATGCTCAAGCCATTGCAATGACTTCCTATCAAGGTGGTCACATTGAGTATTTTAAATACATGTTTGACTTATTAAAGGAAAAAGGGGCTCCTCATATCAAGATTTTTGGTGGTGGAGGTGGAACCATTTTGCCATCTGAAATTGAAGAGTTACAAGCGTATGGAATTACTCGAATTTATCATCCGGATGATGGAAGAGCTATGGGATTGCAAGGAATGATCAACGATTTGATTCAAAAATGTGATTTTCCGGTTGGAACGAATATTACCAATGAACCTGAGAAATTAGCAGAAAAAAATGTTCCAGCGATTGCTCGAGTGATTTCAGCAGCCGAGAATTTTGCCGATGAAAATTCGGAGATTCTCACAAAAATTAGAGAAATCGCGAAAAATAAATCAATTCCAGTTTTAGGAATTACAGGAACAGGTGGAGCAGGAAAATCCTCGTTGGTGGATGAATTGGTTCGTCGTTTTTTGATAGATTTCAACAACAAACAAATTGCCGTTGTTTCGGTAGATCCATCCAAACGAAAAACGGGTGGAGCATTACTCGGAGATAGAATCCGAATGAATTCCATTAAAAGTGATCGTGTGTACATGCGATCGTTGGCTACTCGTCAATCCAATTTGGCATTATCCAAGCACGTGGCAGAAGCGATTAGCATATTGAAAGCTGCAAATTACGATTTAATCATATTGGAAACTTCCGGAATCGGGCAATCGGACACTGAAATTCTGGATCATTCTGATGTTTCTTTGTACGTGATGACTCCTGAATACGGTGCGGCTACCCAGTTAGAGAAAATAGACATGTTGGATTTTGCTGATGTAATTGCACTGAATAAATTTGACAAACGTGGAGCGCTTGATGCCTTGCGCGACGTGAGAAAACAATACCAACGGAACCACAATTTGTGGGAGAACAACGTGGATGAAATGCCGGTTTACGGGACCATTGCGTCTCAGTTTAACGACCCAGGAATGAACTCACTGTACAAAGTGATTATGGATAAAGTGGTTGAAAAAACGGGAGCAGCACTTAATTCTACGTTTGAGATTACGCGTGAAATGTCGGAGAAAATCTTTGTCATTCCACCGGATAGAACACGTTATTTATCAGAAATTTCAGAGAACAACAGAGCTTACGACAAATGGGTAAATAAGCAGGTTGAAGTTGCTGAAAAATTATACGGTTTACATACTTCCATTCAAACGATTAGTTCATCTTCTCTTGAAGATAAAGACCGATTAGTAAAAGGATTAACCGAAGCTTTTGAAACAGAAAAATTGAATTTTGACCCTAAAAATTGGGCGATAATTGAAAATTGGGACGAAAAGAAACAAGCTTTTAAAAATCCTGAATATCAATTTAAAGTACGCGATAAAGTATTGAGTATTCAAACACATACTGAATCGCTTTCCCATTCACAAATACCAAAAGTTGCTTCTCCGAAATATTCAAGCTGGGGAGACATTTTACGTTGGGTTCTTCAAGAAAATTACCCGGGAGAATTCCCTTACACCGCTGGTTTATTTCCATTCAAGCGTGAGGGAGAGGATCCAACACGGATGTTCGCAGGTGAAGGCGGCCCGGAAAGAACGAACAAACGTTTCCATTATGTGAGTTTAGGAATGCCTGCAAAACGACTCTCAACTGCTTTTGACTCAGTAACTTTGTATGGAAACGATCCCGATTTAAGACCAGACATTTACGGAAAAATTGGAAATTCGGGCGTTTCGATTTGTTGTTTAGACGATGCTAAAAAACTCTATTCCGGATTTGATTTAAGTCATCCTGCAACTTCGGTTTCTATGACAATCAACGGTCCGGCACCAATGTTGTTGGCATTTTTCATGAATGCAGCCATCGATCAAAATTGTGAGAAATTCATCAAAGCAAACGGACTTGAAGCTGAGATTGAATCAAAAATTGGGGCGATTTACAAAGAAAAAGGAACAGATCGACCACGTTATCAAGGTGCGTTACCTGAAGGAAATGATGGATTAGGACTAATGCTTTTAGGCGTTACAGGCGACCAAGTATTACCAATAGAGGTATATGCTAAAATCAAAGCAGAAACGCTAACGCAAGTTCGAGGTACGGTTCAGGCCGATATCTTAAAAGAAGATCAAGCTCAAAATACGTGCATTTTCTCTACGGAATTTGCCTTACGCTTGATGGGTGATGTACAACAATATTTCATCCACAACGGAGTACGAAATTTCTATTCTGTATCCATTTCAGGTTACCACATTGCAGAGGCTGGAGCAAATCCGATTACACAGTTAGCGTTTACCTTGGCAAATGGATTCACGTATGTGGAATATTACTTGAGCCGAGGAATGGATATCAACGATTTTGGTCCAAACCTTTCGTTCTTCTTCTCCAATGGAATTGATCCTGAATATGCCGTGATTGGTCGTGTTGCTCGTAGAATTTGGGCAAAGGCTTTAGCTAAGAAATATGCAGCCAACCCACGCGCACAAATGTTGAAATACCACATTCAAACATCAGGTCGTTCGTTGCATGCGCAAGAAATTGATTTCAACGATATCCGAACAACTCTTCAAGCACTGTATGCCATCTATGATAATTGTAATTCACTGCACACGAATGCATACGACGAAGCTATCACAACACCGACAGAAGAATCTGTACGTAGAGCGATGGCCATTCAGTTGATTATCAATCGTGAATTAGGGTTAGCAAAGAACGAAAATCCATTGCAGGGAGCCTTTATTATTGAAGAACTTACTGATTTGGTAGAAGAAGCTGTGTTAACTGAATTTGATCGCATTACAGAGCGCGGTGGTGTTTTAGGAGCTATGGAAACGATGTATCAACGTTCAAAAATTCAAGAGGAATCATTGTATTATGAAACCTTAAAACACACGGGAGAATTTCCAATCATTGGTGTAAACACTTTCTTGAGTTCAAAAGGATCACCAACCGTATTGCCAAAAGAAGTTATTCGAGCAACGGAAGAAGAAAAGCAATATCAAATTAAGATGTTAGCTGAATTACACGCAACGAAAGGTGAACAAGCGCAAGCAGGCATTCGAAAAGTACAAGATGCAGCAATCAACAACCGAAATATGTTTGAAGAATTGATGGAGACTTGCAAGCATGCTTCATTGGGTCAGGTGACGAAGGCATTGTTTGAAGTTGGTGGACAGTATCGAAGGAATATGTAGATTGTCTTTGTAACAATTTTTGTATATTTGATTGAATTGTTATTATTTATAGATTATAAAAAATCATGAGTCTGCAATATATCTCTGACAATAAAGGTCAAACAACTGGAGTATTTATCCCAATAGAGGAGTGGAATAATTTAAAAAACAAGTACAAGGGAATTGAGGAAGAAAAGCTTGAGATTCCATCATGGCAACTTGCTGAACTTGATAATCGAGTTGAAGAATATAGAAAAAATCCAACTCAAACAATTGATTTTAACCAAGCCATTGAAGATATTGAAAACGATATTTGATGTATCGTATTGAACTACTTCCATTAGCTAAAAAGGATATTCAGCAAGCCGTTTCTTGGTATAATTTAAAACAAAATCATCTAGGAAATCGATTTTTGCGAACTCTACGAAACGAAGTTAAAGTCATTCAAAAAAATCCTTCTGCTTTTATAAATCGTTATAATGAGATTCATACTTTAGTTATGAATGATTTTCCTTTTATGATTCATTATTTAATCGAAAATGAATTAAAGAAAGTTATAATTGTTGCAGTATTTCATACAAGCTTAAACCCCGATAATTGGAATAGGCGCTAGAAAAAATGATTTTTCAGCGAAAAATTTGAACTAAAATCATTTAAGAGAATAATGTTTTAAACTAACATAGAAATTATCTATAAACAAATAGATAGTATTGATAAATCTTTAGATAGATCCTTATGTACTTTTGAGTAAACTAATATTAAAAGTATGAAACGCATATTATTTGTAATTTTTCTTGGACAATTTACACTTTTAAATGCTCAAGCAACAGCCGAAGGAGGCGGAAAATGCCCTTTTGGACATGACGCTCCTTCAAAGAAAGGAACTCAATCTATTGAGCAAACTGATGCGACAAACAACCCGACGGAAACGTCAATCAGTACTGAAAAATCCACTGTTAATTTGGGTGGAAGCGGTGGAAACAATAACCGTGATTGGTGGCCAAATCAATTGAATTTATCGGTTTTACGCCAAAACTCTTCGCTTTCTGACCCCATGGGAAGCAATTTTAACTACGTAAAAGAATTTCAAAGTTTGGATTATCAAGCGTTGAAAAACGACATACGAGCATTGATGACTCAATCACAAGAGTGGTGGCCGGCTGATTTTGGTCATTACGGTCCTTTTTTCATTCGCATGGCGTGGCACAGTGCAGGAACGTATCGTACAGGTGATGGTCGTGGGGGCTCACGTGCAGGACAACAACGATTTGCGCCGTTGAATAGTTGGCCAGATAATGGAAACCTGGACAAAGCGCGTCGATTATTGTGGCCGATCAAGCAAAAATACGGTCAAAAAATTTCATGGGCCGATTTGATGATTCTTACCGGAAACGTGGCATTGGAAGACATGGGGTTCAAAACTTTTGGATTTGCCGGTGGTCGTCAAGATGTTTGGGAACCTGAATCTAATGTGTATTGGGGGAAAGAAAAAAAATGGTTGGATGACCAACGTTATTCTGAAGGAAGAAAATTGGAAAATCCTCTGGCAGCAGTGCAAATGGGATTGATTTACGTGAATCCAGAAGGACCAAACGGAAACCCTGATCCAGTGGCTGCAGCGAAAGATATTCGTGAAACATTTGGAAGAATGGGAATGAACGACGAAGAAACGGTTGCGTTGATTGCCGGTGGTCATACATTCGGAAAAACACACGGAGCTGGTCCGGCTACAAATGTGGGTCCAGAGCCAGAATCAGCACCCATTGAAGAGCAAGGATTTGGTTGGAAAAGTTCTTATAAATCAGGAAAAGGAAAAGACGCAATTACATCAGGTTTGGAGGTTACATGGACCACAACTCCTACCAAATGGAGCAATGGATTTTTTACGCTTTTGTTCAATAATGAATGGGAATTAACCAAAAGTCCAGCTGGAGCGCATCAATGGACGGCAAAAAACGGCAAAGAAATAGTTCCGGATGCATTTGATGCAAATAAAACGCATGTAGCAACAATGCTTACCACCGATTTGTCTTTGCGATTTGATCCGGAATATGAAAAAATTTCAAAAAGATTTTACGAAAACCCTGATCAATTTGCAGATGCATTTGCAAGAGCTTGGTTTAAATTAACACACCGTGATATGGGGCCAAAATCTCTGTATCTAGGGCCAGAGGTTCCAAAAGAAGAGTTGGTTTGGCAAGATCCGATTCCAGCGGTTAATCACGCCTTGATTGATGCAAAAGACATTAATATTTTAAAAAGCCAACTCTCTAATTCAGGTTTGACAATAAGTGAAATGGTTGAAACTGCATGGGCTTCAGCTTCAACATTCAGAGGTTCAGACAAACGAGGAGGAGCTAATGGAGCACGTATTTTACTGGAACCACAAAAGAATTGGGAAGTGAATAACCCTAAGCAACTTGCCAAAGTGGTTGCAGTTTTGGAAAAAATCCAAAAAGAGTTTAATGCCAAAGCAACCAACGGTAAAAAAGTATCCATGGCCGATTTAATCGTTTTGGCTGGATGTACTGGAGTTGAAAATGCGGCGAAGAACGCAGGATATAAGGTAACGGTTCCATTTACTCCAGGACGTATGGACGCAACTCAAGCGCAAACGGATGTGGTTTCAATGGCCGTATTAGAACCTATGGCTGATGGATTTAGAAATTACTCTAAAACACAATACACAGTTCCTACCGAAGAATTATTAGTTGATAAAGCACAATTATTGACATTAACAGCTCCTGAAATGACTGTTTTAGTTGGTGGAATGCGTGTATTAAATACCAATTATGATGATTCAAAGAAAGGAGTTTTTACTTCACAGCCTGAAAAGTTAACCAATGATTTCTTTGTGAATTTATTAAGCATGGATGTAAGTTGGTCAGCTACTTCTGATACCAAAGAAGTTTTTGAAGGGAAAGACCGAAAAACAAACGAAGTAAAATGGACGGCCTCACGGGCAGACTTAATTTTTGGATCTAATTCAGAGTTGAGGGCTTTGGCTGAAGTTTATGCAAGCGATGATGCGAAAGAAAAATTTGTGAAAGATTTCGTAGCAGCATGGACCAAAGTAATGAATTTAGATCGTTTTGATTTGAACAAATAATAAGGGGATTATTTTTCGTAAACGGCTGGGATTTTCCTAGCCTTTTTTTGTTTTATTTTTAACTAAAATAACATCTTGTCTTGTCCTATAATACGTTTACTTTGTATCATTTTTATTTATTTAAGATTTGAAATACACATAAATAGGTATGTTTTTAAATGAAAAAATCTCAATATTCTGAAAATTAATCTCATCAATTTATCCTATATTTGAAAGAAATATCATGCGTATTCAATTTCTCATTTTTATTCTTTTTGGTGTCTTATTTCATGCGAAAACCCAATGCATAAATACCGCTCAAATTGATCCAAATGTGTTTTGCCCCATGAATTACGATCCTGTCTGTGGATGTAATGGCGTTACCTATAGTAATAGTTGTGTGGCTTATTACGTTGGCGGTGTAACATCATGGACAACAGGAGAATGTGGCAGCATAACATCATGTATAAATCCATCTCTAATTGATTCAACTGCCATTTGCCCTACAATTTTCGAACCTGTTTGTGGTTGTGACAGTATTACGTATTCTAATAGTTGTGTAGCTGAAAATTATGCTGGGATCACTTCTTGGACACCCGGGACATGTCAAAATCAAATTCACTTAGCCGATTCTTGCACGAACTTAACAGGAGTGAATTTTGGCTTATGCGATCAATTTTTAGGTTATGGTTTAGTAAATGGAATTTGCAGTCCAATCAGTGGTTGTGGAACAATTGTAGGAAATATTGACTACTCTCCTGCACTTTCTTCATCCATGGAATCTTGTCAGAATGGCTGTATGACCATATCAGATGCTCCAGGATGTTCAAATTTATCAAATATTGATTTTGGGGCGTGTGCAATGCCTCTCGGATATGGATTAATCGACAACCAATGTCAGATGATTTCGGGTTGTTCAACAATTTCAGGTACAATTGATTATGCCAGTTCTCTTTATTCTACCGCTGATAGTTGTCAATTATGCTTATCCGGTGGAATTGAGTTAATAAAGAATTTCGTGAAAGTTTATCCAACCGTGATCGATACATATTTAGTCGTCGAAATGGAAAAGAAATCACCAAAATGTTCCTATCAAATTATAAACTCGGTTGGTAAAACAATTTTGTTTGGAAGTATTGATGCCTCATTAAACGAGATTTCAGTTGAGCGACTTTTGCCAGGAATGTACATATTGACAATTAACAATCAAACTATTTTAAACTATCGCTTGATAAAGCAGTAATTATTTTTTGGATTCCTTTTGTTTCAGTTTTTTAGCGATAGCTGCATAGTCCAACCAGTAAATTAACTTTAAAGAAAAGCTATTTACAGGACCATTATCCAACGTATTTCGTAGATTCATCCAATACAATTCCTGAACAGCATTATCAGCTGTAAATATCGAATTTTTCCAAACTACATTGATTTCACTTCCCGGAAGGAAAACCCATCTGTATTGCATGTCGATGGTAAATGCGTTATAATTGATATCATAGGCAGAATTTCCGTCGATGTCTGTGCCTGTATAGCCATCTAAAGTGTTTAATCTTCCATTCGCTAAAAGCTCGTAAAACGCTGTATATTCTAACGCTGAACGATAATGTCTCAAACGAAAGGTTATTCCCATGCGATTGGTAAGAATACAATCCAGTGAAATGGATTGCGTTGTATTAATTCGATCCCTTTGACCAAATAAAATCCCTGAAACTGATTGACTAGGCTGTCCAAACTGAACAGCATATCCTTGACTATTCCATTGAAATTCTTGTTCCCAAGAATACAATAGTGAAACGTGATCTGAAATTCTCCAGCGTGGACTCAAGCGATAATCCCATTCCCACCAATTTGGTCGGCCAACTACAACATACCCAAGACCAGCATCAATAGCAAATTTCTTTTGGTAATTACTTGATACCCATGCTGAAGCATAGTGCCAGGTTGGTCTGATAAAATAACTGCCCCATTGGCGTGGTTCAAAAAAATCAAAACTTTCAGTCAAAGATCCATTGTAGCGTAAACCAGCGGCGTTGAAATTTTTGGAAACTAAGGTAATATTTCCATTCAAGTATGCTCCTGTATAATGTCTTGGCGCATACAATCCGGCAATACTTGCTGAGGCTCCAATCATCAGTCGATTCAAATAATCCCATTTTGGTTTAAAATCGCGATATCCACCTGAAACTTCAAGAATTCTATTGTTGTTGTTATAGATAAATCCCAAATCATTGGGGTCATATGTATCAGACTCCTGTAAAACGCCCAAACCATAGACCCATTTTCCTCGTTGTTTACCGATATTAAAATTAAATCGGTGTCCTAGATCCATTGAGTTTGAGTACTTTTTACTTGAAAGTGTTGCATTGCCATTTACGTAATAATTATTGTCTTTAGAATTTAAAACAAAATTTAATGCAGAAACATTAGCATCGTAAAAATCACCCGCTCGCCAAACATTCGTATTGGTAAAAGTTACTGAACTGTTATTTTTTAAATTTTGATCTAACACAAACACGTTGTAATTAGTAAGGGGAGAAACAATGACGGATCGTGTTAAATCAGTTAATGTATCCAAAACAAGCCCATCTTGCTCAGCGGTAACGGCATTAAAAAATCCTATTCCCAAGCCGTTTTTCATGCGTCCGGAAATTTTACTTGCATTGTACAATTGAGAAGGTAAAGGCTCATTTAGTAAATATTCATTTTGTCCAACCTGCGCATTAGAAATAGAGTAGGGGGCTTGAATTCCAATTCGTCGACTGTAGAAAAGTCCAGCTTTATTAAACAATTCTGTTCCTTCTGTAAAAAATTGGCGGTTTTCATTAAATTGAACTTCAAATGGCGATAAATTCAATATTTTTTGGTCGAAAACAACTTGTCCAAAATCAGGAACCAACGTTACATCTAAGGTAAATGCCTCGTTTAATCCATATTTGATATCCATTCCACCATTGATTGATTTTGTCCAAAGAGGTTTGTCTCCCTCTTGTGGAATTCTATCTAGATATGCTGATAAATAAGGCATAAGAGCTAGTCTTACCGGTGGTTTAATTCCTTTCAAATTTGTAATATCACCACTCTCAAGAAGAAAATTTTCCAAATCTGGATTTACCGGTGCCCAAGTACTTTCTTCACGTAATCTGGATATTTGTCTAGAAAAATTGACTCCCCAGTTTTGAATTTCTTTTTTTGGAAAACGGAAAGCTGAATAGGGAATTCTAATTTCAGCAACCCACCCAGAATCAGTTATGTGTATAACAGAATTCCAAACTAAATTCAATTGGTCATTGTAATCATTAGCCGCAATTTTCGCATCAATTTGTACTCCCCGACTGGTGACTCCGAAATAAAAACCATTTTGGTTATCGTTGTATGTATCTAGAAAAATCGAAAAAACATCTAACGTTGGAGCAAAGCCATCCCTCAGCGATAAGACCTTTGAAATTGAATCCGGATGGTCGTAACAAATTGCCGCGAAATAGATTGCTTGGTCATTATAGGCAACTTGAACGGTTGTTTTTTTTGATGAAGCTTTGCCAGGTCTAGGTTTGATTTGAGTGAATTCCCCAACGGATTGTGCTTTTTTCCAAAATGGTTCATTTAACTTGCCATCTAATTCAACATGTTCAACAATTTCTTCAGCCTGAATTTGATACTGTGAAAAAGTAAAATTAACTGATATCCAGAGACCAATAATAAATGTAAGAAAAAAACAATTTCTCATAAAGTACAAAAGTACTGATTTGAAAAATGAAAAGAACATTCTTAGTGAAAAACCTTATACACTTTGTCAGAACCTTTAGAGGCACAAATGAATTTTCACAAAAAACAAAAGCTGTCCTTTTGAGACAGCTTTTGTTGCGATATAGAGTTTAATGTAAGACTATTTTACTGCGTCAACAACTGCTTTGAACGCTTCAGGATGGTTTAGGGCCAAATCTGCAAGCGCTTTGCGGTTTAATTCAATTCCAGCTTTATGTACAGCACCCATAAACTGAGAATAGCTCATTCCGTGTAAACGAGCACCCGCATTGATACGAGTAATCCATAACGAACGGAAATTGCGTTTCTTTTGCTTACGGCCAACATACGCATAGCCGAGTCCTTTCTCGATTGCATTTTTTGCAACGGTCCAGACATTTTTTCTTCTACCAAAGTAACCTTTGGCAAGTTTCATCAAGTTTTTTCTCTTAGCTCTTGATGCTACGTGATTAACTGATCTAGGCATAATTTTAAGTTTTTTGACAAGGAGTGCTCGCCGTAGCGAATCTTAGTTACTCATTATCGGGTTAAACAATTTAAACCAATTGCTCTTTACTTCATGCAAAGTTGCAATTTAACATTGGAGATATCAGCTCCGTGAACTAAACCGGCGTGAGTCAAGTTTCTCTTGCGTTTAGTAGCCTTCTTTGTTAAGATGTGGCTTTTAAATGCATGTTTACGCTTGATTTTGCCAGTACCAGTGATAGTAAAGCGTTTTTTCGCACTGGATTTGGTTTTCATTTTAGGCATTTTTCGTCAATTTTTAGATTAACTCTATATCAGCTTCTTTATTTATAAATCATTTTTTCTTCGGGTTGATCATTACAATCATTTTCTTACCCTCTAATTTTGGTAGTTGTTCCACAGCTCCTACATCTGCCAATTCTTGTGCAAACTTCAACAATAGAATCTCTCCTCTATCCTTGAACACAATTGTTCGGCCTCTAAAAAACACATAGGCCTTGACTTTGCTTCCTTCTTCTAAGAATTTGCGAGCATGCGCCAACTTAAAATTGAAATCATGGTCATCCGTATTTGGACCAAATCGAATTTCTTTGACAACAACTTTACTTTGCTTGGCTTTAAGTTCCTTTTGTTTTCTT
>JBIIFU010000010.1:0-71068 GCA_044237035.1 Crocinitomicaceae bacterium | reverse complement strand
AAAATAATTTTATTACTTAGAACATTTTCTTTTGATTCATCACGGTTCAAATTATTCTTTAGAAATTAATTCGCATTATTATTACTGCTTATAGAGGGACTTAAGAGAATTAAAATTGAAGATTTAATTTCTTGCAAAAAATTATTTAAAAGAATCAAAAAAATTTAAACACTGTAAAAACAGCTCTAAACATCAAACTAAAAATCAATAAAATCAAAACTAATTATTTACAAATTAACACAAAAAAGATGTAAATATTTCTACTACGCCAGTGATGAAAGAAAGAAAAATCATATTAATCGATACTTTTCTTAAAAAAAAATTATCCTTTTTAATGAGCAAAATCAGTATTTTTATGTTTAGTTATTCATAGCTTTGTTAAAACTAAAAATTATGAAAGAAATTAGTTTAGTTCAATTAGAAAAACGTTTCCAAGATAAGGTTGATGCTGAAATTCGTATCGAACCAAATGACTGGATGCCTGAAGAATATAGACGAACATTAATTCGTCAAATTTCACAGCACGCTCACTCAGAAGTGGTTGGAATGTTGCCTGAAGGAAATTGGATTACTCGCGCCCCCAATCTTCGAAGAAAGGCAGTTTTGTTAGCTAAAGTTCAAGACGAGGCAGGGCATGGTTTGTATCTCTACAGTGCTGTTGAGACGCTTGGTGCAGATAGAGAACAAACTATTGATGATTTACATTCTGGAAAAGCAAAATATTCTTCCATATTCAATTATCCAACACCAACATGGGCTGACATGGGCGCAATCGGTTGGTTAGTAGATGGAGCCGCCATTATGAATCAAGTTCCACTATGTCGATGTTCTTACGGACCTTACGCACGTGCTATGGTTCGTGTATGTAAGGAAGAATCTTTTCATCAACGTCAAGGTTTTGAAATAATGACGGTTTTGGCGCAAGGATCTCCGGAACAAAAAGCAATGGCTCAAGATGCGTTAAATCGTTTTTGGTGGCCAGCGTTGATGATGTTTGGACCAAATGATGATGAATCTAAACATTCAAAACAATCCATGAAATGGAAAATTAAACGCTTATCTAACGATGATTTACGTCAACAGTTTGTAGATGTAACAGTTTCTCAAGCAGAAATGATAGGCTTAACAATACCCGATCCGGATTTAAAATGGAACGAGGAAACAGGTCATTATGAGTTCGGAGCAATTAATTGGGATGAATTTTGGCAAGTTGTCGAAGGTAATGGACCATGTAATCATGATCGAATTAAAGCAAGAAGAGAAGCAAAAGAAAACGGAATGTGGGTAAGAGAAGCTGCTATGGCGCATGCCGAAAAAAGAGCAGCAAGAAAAACTGCATAAAAAAAGAATTATGTCAAACGCAAAAGAATGGCCCCTTTGGGAGGTTTTTATAAGAAGTAAACAAGGATTAAATCACAAGCACGTTGGTAGTTTAAGAGCTCCAGATGCTCAACTGGCAATTGAAAATGCGCGTGATGTCTACACAAGAAGATCTGAAGGAATTTCTATTTGGGTGGTTGAATCAACAAATTTACATGCTTCTGACCCACAAGATTCTGATGCATTTTTTGAACCTTCAGAGTCAAAAGTATATCGTCATCCAACGTTTTACGATGTTCCAGATGGAATTTCTCACATGTAATTGAACAGTATGAATTCAATATTCGAATATACGCTAAGAATTGCTGATGACAGCCTCATTCTTGGACAAAGATTGTCTGAATGGTGTGGACACGGACCCATTTTAGAAGAAGATATTGCAACAACCAATATTGCATTGGACTTAATTGGACAAGCAACAAACTTTTTAACCTATGCTGCTGAGGTTGAAAAGGCTGGAAGAGATGCAGACAACTTGGCCTTTTTACGCATTGACAGAGAATACAAAAACGTGGTTTTAGTTGAACAACCAAATGGAGATTTTGGCGATACCATGGTAAGACAATTTCTTTTTGATGCATTCAGAAAACTATTTTTTGAAAGATTACAACATTCGAAAGATGAGCAATTGGCGGCTATAGCTGAAAAATCATTAAAAGAAACCCGCTATCATTTAAAACATTCTTCCGAGTGGGTAATTCGTTTGGGAGATGGAACAGAAGAATCGCATAATCGCGTTCAAAATTCATTGAATGTATTATGGAGATACAGAACAGAATTGTTTTACATGGACCAAGTAGATGCGGAACTAATTCAACAAGGAATTGCCATTGATTTAAATACGTTTAGAAATGAATACGATTCCTTTGTTTCATCGATTTTAGATGAGGCAACCTTGGTTCCACCAGCGAATAATTGGGAATTTGGTTCCGGAAGAACGGGAAAACATTCTGAGCATTTGGGACATTTATTGGCTGAAATGCAATATATGCAACGTGCGTATCCAAATATGGAATGGTAACAGAAAAAAAAGTCTGGGAAATATTAGAACAAGTTTCAGATCCTGAAATACCCGTTTTAACAATCGCTGATTTAGGAATTATTCGCTCAATCGATAAAATCGATAACTCATTTAAGATTACTATTACACCAACGTATTCCGGCTGTCCAGCAATGCGCGTCATTGAATCAGAAATTGAGGCTGCTTTAGCAGCAGAAGGAATAACAAATATTACAATTGAAACGATACTTTCACCCGCGTGGACAACGGATTGGCTGAGTGAAAATGGGCGTAAGAAACTAGCAGAATATGGTATTGCTCCACCTGTTAATGAACCGGATAAAAGTATACTCTTCGCAGATGCACCAACGGTTCCTTGTCCCAAGTGTCATTCTTCCAACACAAAAATGGTTAGTTTATTCGGAAGCACAGCTTGTAAAGCCCATTATCAATGCAATTCCTGTTTCGAGCCTTTTGATTATTTCAAGTGTTTGAAGTGATTTAGTCATTTTTGCGATTCTATCGTATAAAAATAAAATCCATGAAAAAGATAATCGTAAACATTGTAGCAGTTTTAATGGGCCTTTTTGCCGGTGCCATGGTGAATGGTGGAATTATTAACATCAGTAGTAAAATCATTCCACCGCCGGCTGGAAGCAATTTTCAAACCATGGAAGGGCTCATTAAAGCAATGCCATTGATGGAACCCAAGCATTTTATTATGCCGTTTCTGGCACATGCTTTAGGCACTTTTGTTGGAGCGATTCTCTGTAGTCTTGTGGCTCGCTCTCAAAAATTGATTTTAGCATTATCCATTGGACTCATTTTTTTTATTGGCGGATTTACGATGGTTTTCCAATTGCCCGCTCCACTTTGGTTTGATTTAGTGGATTTAATTTTCGCTTATTTTCCAATGGCATGGTTAGGGTATAAGATTGTTTCTAAGTTAAAATGGAAACAAAAAAGATAGTTTATTTTTAATTTCATTTAATTGTACCTTTCTTTTTTAATGTTACTATTTAGTAAGTTACCATTTAGTAAGTTACTATTCAGTAAGTTTTTGTATCTTTGTTTTAAATTATAGAAATGAAGCAAGAATTATCGCCGTTTTTATTCGGTAGAACCGTTAGTAATAGTGGATTTACGAATAGAGAAAAAGATTTAGAAAAGCTGTATAAAAACCTCACACAAGGAATTAATACAATGCTTATTTCACCACGTAGATGGGGGAAATCTTCACTTGTTGAAAGATTAATTTTAGATTTAAAAACAAAAAATCCGGAAATAAAAATTGTGAGTTTAGATTTATTTTCTGTTTCTAGCGAGGAAGAATTTTTAGAAATGTTTGCAAAAGAAGTCATCAAAGCTTCCTCTACAATTTGGCAAGATTGGTTGCAGTCCGGAAAGGATTTTTTTAAACAATTGACGCCAATTCTGAGTGTAGGTATCGACCCAGTGAATGATTTCAGTTTAGGTTTTGATTGGAAACAACTCAAAAAACACCGAGCTGAAATATTGGAACTACCTGAAAAAATCGCTAACGAGAAAAAATGTCGCTTTATCATTTGTTTGGACGAGTTTCAGAATTTGGCCACTTTTCATGAATTCGAATCATTGGAAAAATCAATGCGTGCAATTTGGCAAAGACAAAAATCAGTTTCTTTTTGCTTATATGGAAGTAAGAGGCACATGATGACCGACATTTTTAATAATCCATCAAAGCCTTTTTATAGATTTGGAGACATCATGTTATTGCAAAAAATCAAACGTGAAAAATGGACTAGCTTTATCATTGAAAGCTTTGCTAAAACAAAAAAAGAGATTTCAGTTGAATTAGCTGAACTTATTCCTACACTCATGCAAAATCATTCGTGGTATGTGCAACAATTAGCGCATTATACTTGGCAAAAGACAAAGAAAAAAGCATCAAAAAACGAGGTTCAATCTGCTTTTTCCGAATTAATTTATGCCAATACTCCCTTGTATATGCGGGAAGTGGAAGCATTGAGCTTGACCCAACTAAATTTATTAAAAGCAATTGCTAAAAAAGAAGAGAAACTTAGTAGTGTTGAAATCTTACAAAAATATCGATTAGGCACATCTGCTAGCGTTGTAAAAAACAAGACCATTTTATTGAAAGCAGATATCATCGATGATGCGGGCGGAAAACTATCATTTCTCGATCCTGCGTTTGAATTTTGGTTTTTAAAACAGTATTTCAATCAAAAAAGTGCAATCTTTTAATTTCACGAGGTACATTTACACTCATTAAATTTAAGAATTACTTTTAATCAAAAGATCTAAAATTTGAATAGCTGCCGATGATATTTTCGTTCCTGGGCCATAAATTCCAAATACACCCGCTTTGTACAAAAATTCATAGTCTTGTTGAGGAATTACGCCTCCCGCAACAACCATGATATCATCGCGATTTAATTTTTTCAATTCATCAATTACAGCGGGCACCAAGGTTTTATGTCCTGCCGCAAGTGAAGAAACACCTAAAATATGAACATCGTTTTCTACTGCTTGTCGCGCTGCCTCTGCCGGAGTTTGAAACAAGGGCCCTATATCAACATCAAACCCAATATCAGCAAAGGCCGTGGCAATAACCTTAGCACCTCGATCGTGACCGTCTTGTCCCATTTTAGCAACCATTATTCGCGGTCTGCGACCTTCCAATTTCAAAAATTCTTCAGTTAATTCTCGTGCTTTCGTAAAATCTACATCTTTCATAGCTTCATTTGAATAAACCCCACTTATAGAACGAATTGTTGCTTGATAACGTCCAAAAGCACGCTCCATAGCATCCGAAATTTCACCCAAGGTACATCTTTCTCGTGCGCATCGAACGGCTATTTCTAACAAATTTCCATCTTGATTTTTTGCCGCAGTTTCAAGTTCTTGAAGAAGCTCACGTACCTTGTCATTATTTCGTTTTTGACGAACTTGGTGAAGTCGATTTATTTGCGAATCACGCACTTTGGTATTGTCAACTTCACGTATTTCAATCGTTGACTCCTCCTCCACTTTGTATCGATTTACGCCAACAATTACATCTCTTCCGGAATCAATCCTTGCTTGTTTTTTGGCAGCGGCCTCCTCAATTCTCATTTTGGGAATTCCCGTTTCAATAGCTTTTGCCATGCCACCCAATTCCTCCACTTCTTCAATCAATTTCCAGGCTTCATTGACTAATTCATTTGTCAAATTTTCAATAAAATAACTCCCTCCATATGGATCAATGATTGAAGTAATTCCTATTTCTTCTTGTAGATATATTTGTGTATTTCTGGCAATACGGGCTGAAAAATCTGTGGGCAAAGCAATGGCCTCGTCCAAAGCATTTGTATGCAACGATTGTGTTCCTCCAAAGGCTGCAGCCAAAGCTTCAATACAGGTTCGTGCGATATTGTTAAAAGGATCTTGTTCCGTTAATGACCATCCTGAGGTTTGGCAATGCGTGCGAAGTGCCAAAGATTTATCATTTTTTGGATTGAAATCTTTCACTAATTTGGCCCAAATTAAGCGTCCTGCTCGCATTTTGGCTATCTCCATGTGGTGATGCATTCCAATACCCCAGAAAAAACTTAAACGAGGAGCAAAATCATCGATCTCCATTCCAGCCTTAATCCCTGCTCTCAAGTATTCCAATCCATCCGCTAGTGTATACGCCAATTCAATTGCCGCAGTTGCTCCAGCCTCTTGCATGTGATAACCTGAAATGGAAATTGAATTGAATTTAGGCATGTTGCGCGACGTATAACTAAAAATATCAGCTATAATTCGCATACTTGGACTCGGTGGATAAATGTACGTATTTCGCACCATGAACTCCTTCAAGATATCATTTTGAATAGTACCTGAAAGTTTTTCTGGCCCAACTCCTTGCTCCTCTGCTGCAACAATATAAAAAGCCATAATTGGTATTACAGCCCCATTCATTGTCATTGACACAGACATTTCATCCAAGGGAATTTGATCGAAAAGAACTTTCATATCCTCCACTGAATCAATTGCGACACCAGCTTTTCCAACATCACCAATAACTCGTTCATGGTCTGAATCATACCCGCGGTGCGTTGCTAAATCAAAAGCAACTGATAAACCTTTTTGACCAGCAGCCAAGTTTTTTCTGTAGAAAGCATTTGACTCTTCAGCCGTCGAAAAACCAGCGTATTGTCGAATTGTCCAAGGTTTCACAGTGTACATGGATCCATAAGGTCCACGAAGATTTGGCGCTATTCCAGAAACAAAGTTCAAATGGCGTAAGTTCTTCGTGTCATCTTCCGTGTAAATTGATTTTAATTCAATGTTCTCAGCTGTTGAAAATGAAGCAGTTTGATCTACTTTACTTGAAGTAATACTTAAATCAATTTCTATATTTGTAAAATCAACTTTATTCATTAATTTCTGTTTCTAGACGTAAATAAGATAAGTTTAAAAATGAACTGGCGGATGACCATTCTGCACCAGTTGAAATAGGATTCGGAAATTTGTTAATCCCTATGAATGTCATTTCAGAATCCTTCAACATTTCAACACGTTGATTTGCTTTTTCAATTACTAGTTGACTCCAAGCTTGCACTTTAGAATCATCCGATAAAACGTCCATTTTTTTGAATAATTCCCAACTTTTAGTGGCTAATTCTTTGGTTATCGCTTCAACAGCATAACTTCCTCCCAAAGCATCAGAAACACTTGAGAAATAGCTTTCGTCTTGTAGTAAATTTGAAACATTAAAAGCCATTCGTTCGGCTAAATCACTTAAACCTGTTTTTGAACAAGAATCATAGGGATGAATGATTAATCGATCTATTCCACCAAGTATTGCACTCATGGCTTCTGTTGTTTGTCTCAATAAATTAGTATGTGGATCCATCAAGGATTTATTCACCCAACCAACTTCAGCGGTAATTTGACAATTCAATGAACAATTATGTTCAGGTCCATATGCTTTTACCAAATTACCCCAAAGGATTTTTAGCGCTCTAAACTTGGCTATTTCCACCAAATAATTACTTCCAACACCCATTCTAAAATGAATACATGCAGCTGCTTGATCGATTGACAAACCAAGGGATAACAAATTTAAAATAGCGGAATGTGCTTTTTCAATGACAAATCCCAATTCTTGAATTGCATTGGCGCCACATTGATTTATTGAAAACCCATCTATTTGAATTACAGGATATTGATTCTCTTTAAGCAAACCTTTAATTTCACTAATTCGAAACGATTTTTCTGTCAAATTAAACGAACAAAAGCCCATTTGATCACTACCAATTTCTTGAATTAATAGCTGAAAATCTTCACTATCTGCTAAAGAAAATGTTGAGTGAATATACGGAAGACCAATTCCTTGGAGAACCACGCTCCAGTTTGTATCGCCTGAAGAAACAAAATGTATAAAATCGCATCCCAACATCAATGCATCAAGTGCCTTTTTATTGGCTTCTTGTTCATTCTCAGTCGAAATTTGAATGCCATTTCGCCACCCATTAGTTAGCTTGTTAAAACCACGTTGTACAGGTAAATACGAGGATTGATCAGATTCTGAAAATTTTGATCCGGGATAGTGGAATGTCGAATAGGAAATCTCTTCAATCTTATTCTGAACCACTAATTTTGATTCATCACCTTTCAACTCTTTCAACAATTGAGCTTTCCACTCAATTTCACTTGCTGGGCTGAATTCAGAAATCCATTCTTGTGTCATTCATTCTATTTTACTACTAAATTACAATTTATCCTTTACAGTTAATTTAATACACCAATTTTGATCGAATTCAACCTAAAAAATCCAATTCAAATAGGCATCAAAATCTACAAATTTGAATAAGTTTTTCCCTCTATTTGGATTAACCTCCACTACTTTATTTTCTTTATGAATTATTTCATAACCCATGAGTGGTTTTCGTATTTTGTTATTTGTCAGCTTACTAAGAACCCCAAAACGCAAATCATAAAAAATTACTGTATCCTTTTTAAATTCAAGATTGTAATAATTGTTTGAAATAAATTTAAGCTTATCGGTATAATCAACATCTTTCCACACTAATGAATCTAGTTTCATTTGATTTTTAGGAATAACATCGATGTCCTTGGGTTGAAACGATTTAAAAATGGATTTATAACCTACGTAGTAGTTCTCCTTATCTTCACCTAAAATCATCCAGTAAAAACTGGTTAATGGCATAGGTGTAACCATTTCATTTTCTGTATTATATTTCGCTTCACTAAAATAATTAGTTGAATTAGAAAGAATAAATAATTTAACAACTACCCCCAAAATTAAATAGGCTGATGAGTAGTAAACTCCGGCTAAATTAATTCTTGATCGCCACTTATTGGTTGGTTTTAAAAACAGCACAATGAGAACGCAGAGCCCAAAGGGAAGTGTATAAAGTGGGTCTACTACAAAAACGGTATTAAATGTAATTCGGTAATCCAGCGGCCAAAGAAATTGAGTGCCGTAGTTGGTAAACATATCTAACATGGGATGAGTTATAATTCCAAAAAAGAAAAGCCACAACCAAGTTTTGTATGCATATTTTTGTTTGTAAATCCGATGAACAAGAAAAGCAAAAATAGGACTGCAGAGCACCGCAAAAAGAATGGAATGAGAAAAACCTCGATGAACCAATGCAGCATCAATGGGATGGTAGAAAAATCGTAAAAAAACGTCTAAATCCGGAATCGTACCCGCAATTGCACCCCAAAGCGGCGCTTTATTTCCCAGTTTTTTTCCTCCTACTACTTCAGCCACAGCTGCTCCAAGTACAATTTGTGTCAGTGAATCCATTCTTAATCTAATAAATCAGGTCGTCGTTCCATTGTTCTTTTCATTGCTTGTTCTTCTCGCCATTTCTCAATTGCGGGAAGGTTTCCGGAAAGTAATATCTCAGGTACTCTCCACCCCTTAAATTCAGGTGGGCGCGTATAAACTGGAGGAGAAAGTAAATCATCCTGAAAACTATCTGTCAATGCTGAAGTTTCATCGTTTAAAACGCCTGGAATTAAACGAACGATGGCATCTGTTAATACTGCTGCAGCCAATTCACCACCCGATAAAACGTAAGATCCAATCGATATTTCTTTTGTGATATAATGCTCTCTAATTCGCTCATCTACCCCTTTGTAATGCCCACATAAAATCATTAAATTTTCTTTTAACGACAAAGAATTACAATCGGTTTGTTCCAATACTTTTCCATCAGGAGTCATGTAAATTATATCATCGTAGGATCGTTCATTTTTTAATTTTTCAATTAAAGTGGCAATTGGTTCGATAGACAAAACCATTCCAGCTCCACCCCCATATTGGTAATCATCTACATTCTTGTGTTTATCAGTAGAGTAATCTCGAATATTGTGAATATTTATTTCAACGTGACCTTTATCCTTAGCTCGCTGCATAATTGATGCAGAAAATGGGCTTTCCAATAATTGAGGTAATACGGTTAGTATATCGATTCTCATTCAACAAAGATATTTATAAAAAAGAATTGATTCGGTATAAAATGAAAAAGCCCAAATCTAATGACTCGGGCCTCCTGTTTATAGTTTACAGCTACAATTTAGAAATTATGCCTTTGTATTCGCTTGGTTCTCCCGGCAATGGATTGACCAATTGAACTTTCCAAATAAAATCTTGTCCAGAATTTACTATTTGTCCAGAACGCATATCCGTCCCATTCCAAGATAAAGATGCATCTGAAGTTTTATAAACCAATCCTCCATCTCTCGGATCAAGTATAAGCATTGTAAATTTCACGTCTCTTTGAGTGAGCGCAAAAGGAATAAAAGTTTGTCGCTTTGGTTCAAATGATGTTGGTTCAAAAGCATTTACAGCCAGCAAATTGTAATCCTCACTTATTTGTATAGCTTGAGAATTTTCAGTTTTACAACCATTATCGTGCGCACTTACAGATACTGTATAGGAACCCGCCTTAAAAGGAGTAATATCAATTTCGCTAGCGGAAGAATTAATCGTTTTGTTATTTACCATCCACGTCAGCCCAGATTCAACGTTTGTTGATGCTTTTATAGTAGGAATTCCTTTGTTATACGTAATTGTTGTTTCAATTTCCAAATTAGGCTTCACTCCTGTTGACACTTCAAAAGAACTTACAACCGACGAATTTGTTTTAATCACGTAGTTTCCTGGTGTCTTAGCTATAAATGAAATTTTAGACTTAGGAGCAATCGACGCAACAACTTCACCTGAACTTTGATTGACAACCGATACTTTGTAATCGTTTTTATTTTCTAGAACCTGAGTTTCACCCACACAATTGTTTTTACAAACCACTGTATGATTTTCGATGCTGTTTTCGTTGTTTTGAAAAATATCCTTACCAGCTGTTGATGACGTATTTTCTTGAGTTTTAGCAGGAGTAATCTCGTTAATTGTGTTTTGTGATTGTTCTTTTTGTTGAGCTGTTACAACGGCATTATTTTCCTTTTCTATAAGTGTAGGGGATTGATAATTTTCTTGAACACTTATTACGGTTGGTTTAGCAGAGAAATTAGAGTTAACTTCTTTTTGTTTTAATTCAAGTTTAGTGTTTTTAATTTCCTCTTTAGTTGATTTTGTGTCAACTTCATTCTTCGATTTAATTTCAGTATTGATTTCTACAGGTTTATTTGTTTCCTCAGATGAATTCACTAAAAAGTAGGAAACAATAGCGATAGCTGTAATTGCAGCACCGCCAAGTAACCATCGGTATAAAGTAGTTGGTTTAGCAACTGGCATTTTTTGATCAAGTAATTTACTCATCGAATCCCAAGCCGCTGAATCATAAGGAAGTTCTTGATTTTCAAGAAGCTCTTTAAATTTATGTTCTATTTTGTCTTTCATATCAAAAATGTGAACTGTATTTTTTCTTCAATATTTTTTGCAAATTCATTTTTGCCTTTGCTAAATTAGATTTTGATGTTCCTTCGTTAATTCCAAGCATTTCAGCAATTTCTTTGTGCGTATAATCTTCAATTACATACAAGTTGAAAACTGCTCGATATGCAGGAGAAAGCTGTTCAATGGCCGTCATTGCTGCCTCCGCTTTAAATTCATTCAAATCCCATTCCTCTTGAAGAATCATATCTTCAGTTGTTTCCTGTTTGAAAACAGTATCACTGTCAGTTTGGAACGGGTTCCTTTTTGATTTTCGGATAGAATCAATTGCCGTATTTGCAACAATTCTTCTCACCCAACCTTCCAGAGAACCTTTGAAATCAAAAACTCCAATTTTGTCAAAGATCTTTATAAAACTTTCTTGGAGAACTTCTTGAGCCGTGTCATTGTCACTAATGTATCTCTTACAAACTGCTAGCATCTTCCCATAAAACATTTTGAACAATTGTTCTTGTGCCCTTCTATCATTTCTGATGCATCCTTCTACTATATGTCGTAATTGCTCAATATTCTCCAAGTCTACTTTTTGAAAACGTAAATTGATTTTGACGGTTGCCTAAATTCGTAATATTTTTTTCAAAATAAGTAATATTTTATGAAAAGTAGTAAATTCGTACACTTAAAAATTAATTTACTATCAAAATTAGAAGTATGAAAGTTACAGTTGTTGGTGCAGGAAATGTTGGTGCAACCTGTGCAGATGTTCTAGCTCATCGTGAAATAGCTAATGAAATTGTGTTGCTTGACATCAAGGAAGGTTTCGCTGAAGGAAAAGCATTGGACATTTGGCAAACATCTCCTATAAACATGTACGATTCAAGAACTATTGGATCTACAAATGATTATTCAAAAACGGCTAATTCTGATGTTGTTGTAATTACTTCTGGTTTACCAAGAAAACCAGGAATGTCCCGTGACGACCTTATCGCGACAAACGCTGGTATCGTTAAGACCGTTACTGAGAACATAGTTAAACACTCACCTGACGCCATATTAATTATTGTTTCTAATCCGCTGGACGTGATGACATATTGTTCGTATTTAACTGCAAAAGTAGATTCGAAAAAAGTTTTTGGAATGGCAGGAGTTCTTGATACAGCGCGTTACAGAGCGTTCTTGGCAACGGAGTTAAATGTTTCTCCTAAAGATATTCAGGCTGTATTAATGGGGGGGCACGGAGATACTATGGTTCCACTTCCTCGATATACTACAGTAGCAGGTATCCCAGTTACCGAATTGATCGAAAAAGACAAATTAGATGCAATCATTGAGCGTGCTAAATTTGGTGGAGGAGAAATGGTTAAATTGCTTGGAACATCAGCTTGGTATGCCCCAGGTGCAGCTGCAGCTCAAATGGTTGAGGCTGTTGTACGTGACCAAAAACGTATTTTCCCAGTATGCGCATGGTTGCAAGGGGAATACGGATTAAATGACATTTACCTAGGAGTGCCAGTTGTTTTAGGAAAAAATGGAATTGAGCGAATTATAGAATTAGATCTAACAGCTGACGAGAAAGCATTATTGTACGAATCTGCAGACGCTGTAAAAGGAGTTATGGATGTATTAGATGGAATGAATCTAATTGCCTAATTAATTTTGAAATAACGTGAAGCTGTCTCTTGTTAGGCAGCTTTTTTTATTTAAATAAATCACAAACAACTTAAAGGTGTTAAAAGGAATCGTAAAAATTCATGTATTCATTCTTCTTGTTGCATTAAATATGTTTTATTCATGCAACGAAAACAAGGTAATAAATACTGTGGTTTCTGGAAGCAATGAGATTATATATTCAAAATACTTGAAAATTAAGGAAACGTCATCTGGTGTCACGTTAGACATTTCACATCCTGATCGAAAAAACAAAAATTATCGGTATTTCATTGCTAAATCAAAAGAAGTTAAAACACCTAGCGGCTATGTTCGCATTGATAAAGAAAATATGAGTTTCTTAGTTTTCTCGGCAACACATATTGGAATGTTAGAAGAATTAAATCAAGTTTCAAAAATAATAGGCACTTGTTCAAAAGAACTTATCCATTCAACTTCTATCCAACAAAAAATTCAAACTGGTTCTATAATAGACTTCGGAAATGAAGGTGCAACCTCATTCGAAAAGATTATTCAGTTAAAACCGAAAATAATTGTTTACAGCGGTTTTTCAGGTGAATTCTCAAAAGTAAATGAGTTTGAAAAAATGAACATCTTACCTATTCCAAATTTTGATTGGAAAGAAACACATCCACTTGGAAAAGCAGAGTGGATATTATTTTTTGGCTATTTAACTGGTACAGAAGTTCAAGCTAAAGAACATTTTAAGAATGTAAAAACCAACTATTTAAATTTATGTAAAAAAGCAAAAGAAGCAAAAAAATCTCCGTCCGTATTAATGGGGAGTAAAATTGGAGACTACTGGTATGGGCCAGCAGGAAACAGTTATGGAGCCAAATTATTGGAAGATGCAAAGACAAATTACCTCTACAAAAACACAAAAGGAACTGGAAGTATCGAGTATTCGTTAGAAAAAGTATTTTCTGATGCAAAAAATGCTGAATTTTGGATTAACCCTGGATTTTCAAGTTATAAATTACTAGAAATGAATAATTCAAAAGCCAAATATTTTCATGCTTTTCAAAATAAAAAAGTATATTGTTATACGAATAATCCCAATAAATTCTGGGAATTAAATGGGGTTCATCCCGATTGGATTTTGTCGGATTTACTTCAAATTTTTCATCCCGAACTAAAATTAAATCAACCATTGTATTTTTACAAAGCCATTGAATAAAATTAAAGTACATAAAGTCTATTTCTCAATTCTCGCTGTAGGATTGCCAGTACTCATGTGCTTTCATGTGTTTTGCGGACAAATTTCTATTACATTATCAGATTTAATTTCAGCACTTCTTTCTTTTGAAGAGAACAATACCATTCATATATTAATACGCGAATTTAGACTTCCAAGAATGACAATGGCATTGCTTGCCGGAAGTTCGCTGGCTATTTGTGGTATGCTCATGCAAACTTTATTTAATAATCCACTTGCAGGCCCCTACGTGCTTGGCATAAATTCAGGCGCCTCTTTAGTTGTCGCTCTCACCTTAATGACTGGAATTTCATTTTTTTCAAGTGACTTTGGACTTATTTCAGCAGGAATTTTAGGTTCTTTAATCTTTGGGACAATTATCTTATTTTGCTCATTTGCTGTGAAATCTCACGTTTCTCTTCTACTCATTGGCTTGATGATTTCCAGTTTTGTTGGGGCAATAATTTCTGTTCTAGAATCAATGTCAGGAGCTGAAGAATTACAACAATTCACATTCTGGTCGTTAGGCAGTTTACAACAAGTTTCCTTGGCTCAACTTCCGTTAATTACTGGTTTAATAATTCTATCATTATTTGCTGTATTATTGGTGATTAAACCACTAAACGCGCTCGTATTGGGTGAGGTTTCTGCAAAAAACCTTGGGGTTAGTATTCAAAAAGTTCGAGTAATTACCATTGGAATTACAGCCGTTTTAGTTGGAATAATCACCGCATTTTGTGGCCCAATTGCCTTTGTTGGTTTAGCAATTCCTAACTTAACCCGAATTCTTTTTAAAACACAAAATCATCATGTTTTAGCCCTTGGGAACTTTTTGCTTGGTGGTTTATTTTTAATTCTTTGTGATTGTATTATTCAACTAATTGAACCTTGGTTGTTGTTTCCAATAAATGCCTTCACATCAATTCTTGGAGCTCCATTCGTTATTTATATGCTTTTAAAGAAATTAGTTTGATTAAGATAAAAAATAGCATTTTCGGTTATACCTCTCCTCTACTGGAGGCAAACTTAACCCTAGAAAAAGGAAATGTGTATGCTTTGGTTGGAAAAAATGGGAGTGGAAAAACAACATTCTTGCAATCACTCGCGGGAAATATTCCTTTACTTTCAGGAGAAATAGAAATCGACGGTAAAAGCATAAAAGAATTATCTCTGAAAGAGAAATCAGTAAGAATTGCGTTTATTGAAACTCGATTTCCTCAAATTAATTTCATGACTGCGTTTGAATTTGTTTCATTGGGTAGATTTCCTCACACGGGAGCGCTTGGCAGGTTGAACAGCAATGATACTGAAAAAATTGAACAGTCATTTACTTTATTACAAATTGAGAAATTAAAAAATAAATTTATTTCCGAAATTAGTGATGGTGAAAAGCAATTATTACAAGTTGCAAAGGCAATCGTTCAAGAAACTGATGTCATTCTGTTAGACGAACCTATGGCTTTTTTAGATTATTCAAACAAGAGAATTCTTGTCGAAAAATTAGTTCAAATTAGTTCTGAATTGAATAAATGCGTTCTGCTTTCCTCACACGACATTGAGATTTGCTTAGATTATAAATTGCCATTTCTTGTCGTTTCTATTCAGAAAAAAACCATTGAACTCTCAGAAAATGCTAGCAAAGAAATGATTTTATCAAATTTCAAGTGATTCTTTTAGCGCTCCGCAGACCTATTCAGTAATTTAAGATGCTAATGCGAGGCAAATTCAAATGAATTTGAAGAAATAAATTACGTTAATTCCACTTTTTTTTGTATATTCAATAAAAAAGTGAGTAATGACAGGTCTAAGTGCAATTGAGGGGAAACTTATTTCGGTAAGGAAAAAACAAGTATTATTGGATAGAGATGTTGCATTTTTGTACGGTGTTGAAACGAAACGTATCAATGAAGCAGTAAAAAACAATCCTGAGAAATTTCCAGAGGGATATGTGATGATTTTAGATAAATCAGAAGAACAAATTTTAAGGTCGAAATTTTCGACCTTAGAGAAATCAAGTTCTGGTCAACACTCCAAGTATGGCGTTAAAGCTTTTACGGAAAAAGGACTATATATGTTGGCGACCATTTTGAAAAGTCCTAAAGCAACCGAGACCACAATTGCAATTATTGAAACGTATGCAAAAATAAAAGAACTAACCAGAGTCATTGAACGTGTTACTGAAGAAAACTTACACGAAAAACAAGAAGATTTATTGAGCAAATCTACGCAATTGATTTCTTCTGTATTAACTGATAATTTGGAGCTGAACGGCACAGAAACTTCCATCGAATTGAATCTTGCAATTTTAAAGGTGAAGCATACGTTCAAGCGGAAGAAGAAAGAGAATTAATGTAATATGACCTTTTCTATTCAATTTTTATCAGAAAAAAGAAGTCAAATCACTCAATACAGCTACCAAAGAAAAGCTAATTATGAAATTACAAAATTAGCTGTTCAACCAAATACTAATGCTTATGATTTGGATCGCTATGATCGTGATCATGTCCGTCGTGTCCTCCCCCAGGCTGTGGAGCTTCGATTGACAAAATTTCCAAATCAAAAACTAAATCTGAATTTGCCGGTATTTTTCCTGCTGCTCTTTCACCATACCCTAGAAAATATGGGATAAATAATTTCACTTTACCTTTTGGTCCAACCAAAGAAATTCCTTCTGTAAATCCTGGAATTAGCGGCGTTTCAATATAATTGAAGTTAAATGGTTCTTTGCGATCTTTTGAAGAGTCAAATTTAGTCCCATCGCTAAACAAAGTCCCTGTGTAATGAAGACTTACCTTTGATCCTTTTTTTGCACCAAATTTCGCTACGTCTTTTCCTTTTTTTGAAACCACATAAACTAATCCTGACGGAGCCAATTTAGCTTTCTTATTTTTCTTTTTTACTTGAGCGTAAAAGTTATTGATGTATTCCTCGCGCTTCTTTTGTTCTTCCAATTTTTTACGTTCAATTTCAGCTAGTTTAGCGGCTCTTACTCCATCAAACGTAGCTTGAGCAGACCAATTCTTTGCCTCCTCTCCTACTCTAACAATTTTAATACTGTTGATTACATCATTTTGCTCGATAGCATCTACAACAGCTTGTCCTTCTACAACATGACCAAAAACAGTATGTTTTCCATCCAACCAAGGAGTTTCTTTGTGCGTAATAAAAAATTGACTTCCATTGGTATTTGGACCTGAATTGGCCATTGAAAGAATACCTGGACCTGAATGCTTTAAATCTTCAACGATTTCATCCTCAAACTTATACCCTGGATTCCCCGTTCCAGTTCCAAGTGGACACCCTCCTTGAATCATAAAATCTTTAATTACTCTGTGAAATTTCAATCCGTCATA
Source organism: Crocinitomicaceae bacterium (assembly GCA_044237035.1). Classification (GTDB taxonomy): domain Bacteria; phylum Bacteroidota; class Bacteroidia; order Flavobacteriales_D; family Crocinitomicaceae; genus UBA952. Next base: position 53,615 of record JBIIFU010000010.1, on the reverse strand, counting down.
ATACGGCTGATTTTTTGTTACTCCATCTACTGTAAAATTCCCTTCTGCCAAACCAACAAAATTAGCTACAGTAACAGGAGTTTTCTTGTGTTCTAATAAACAAATTATTTTTCCTTTTGATGTATTAAACTCAGCATAAATTCCTTCAGTACTCATATTTGGATTCACGACCTCTGCTGCGTTTTCAGGTAATACCTCTCCCTTAATATTAACCACTTTAACTGGACTATCTACCGCATTTGAAGTAATGGTAACACTTTTCTGGAAACTTCCAACTCGCTTCGTATCGTAAGTAACTTTAATAGTTCCCGTTGCTCCCGGAGCAATTGGTTCCTTCGGCCATTCAGGCACAGTACAACCACATGACCCACGTGCTTCTGTAATTAAAAGCGCTTCGTTACCCGTGTTTTTAAATTCAAATACACAATATGGATCTGCATTATATTTAATGATTCCATAATCGTGTGTTTCTTTATTAAATTGGATTTTAGAACCTTTTTCAAGTTGAGAATAACCAGTCAAACCGATTACAATGAAGATTAGGGCAATAATTGTTTTCATAGTTTATAGAATTTAATGTTTATGATTTGGATCGCTGTGATCATGTGGTTCAGCATTACCAACCGCTTCAATTGAGAGAACCTCAATATCAAATACTAAATCGGAATAAGGAGGAATAACTCCAGGCCTTCCTTGAGCACCATACGCTTGATAATAAGGTATTATTAATTTTGCTTTAGCTCCAGCTCCTAAAAGTGCTACCCCTTCCTCAAAGCCCGGAATCATTCTTTGCTCAAGGTACTTGAATGGCATAGGTTGATTTCGATCGTAAGAAGAATCGAACTTTTTCCCATCCATTCGAAGAGTACCGTTGTAGTGCAAAGTTACTTGATCACCTTTTTTCGGCTTGTTTCCTGAACCTTCATTATCAATTACATAAACTAAACCTGTTGGACTCAAAACTGCAGTTGGATGAGCCAATTTAACCTCGTTGAACATATAATTTCTGTATTCTTCTTGTGACATTGCCCCAAGTTTAGCATAGAGTTCTTGTCGTTTTTTCTCGTCTTCTTGAAATTTGGAAAAATAACTTGAAAACGTTTGACTTGCATTAAATAACTTCGCCTCCTTTCCAACACGAATTATTGTTACTGCATTCATTTTATCGTCTTGAGCAATCGCATTAACCACATCTTGCCCTTGAATCACATGACCAAAAACAGTATGTTTTCCATCTAACCAAGGTGTCTCTTTGTATGTAATAAAAAATTGACTTCCATTAGTGGCCGGACCAGAATTAGCCATCGACAAAATTCCCGGACCAATATGTTTCAAATCTGCAACAATCTCATCTGGAAATTTATACCCCGGACCTCCCGAACCATTTCCAAGAGGATCTCCGCCTTGAATCATAAAGTCTTTGATCACACGGTGAAATTTCAAGCCATTGTAAAAGGGTTTTGTAAAAACTGAATCCCCAACCTTGAAATTTCCTTCAACTAAGCCAACAAAATTTGCCACCGTCATTGGAGTTTTTTGATACTCTAATACACAAATAATTTTTCCTTTTGACGTTGAAAATTCTGCATAAATTCCATCTTCGAGGTTACTTTGAGCAAGAACAACCCCCGAAAAAATAACGAGTAAAAGAGTAGCTACAAATTTCATAATAGTTTAATTATCAATTCCTAATAATTCTACTTCAAATACAAGTGGCATATATGGTTTGATTGCACTTCCTGGTTGAGGATTAGCACCATAAGCCAATTCTTGTGGAATAAATAAACGATATTTTGAACCAACTGACATCAATTGCAAACCTTCTGTCCATCCTTTAATCACTTGGTTCAAACCAAAGGTAATTGGTTCACCTCGTCTAACAGAACTATCAAAAACTTCCCCGCTTGGAGTTGTTCCGTGATAATGAACTTTCACTTTAGAGGTAGCACTTGGTTTAAGTCCATTCCCTTCTTGAATTACCTCATATTGTAAACCGGAAGCGGTAACTTTAACATTTGGATTCTTTTTGTTTTCCTCCAAAAATCTGATTCCATCTTGCATAGCTGCTTGGGCATCTCTTTCTGCTTTCTGCTGAAAATAATTATTTAACATTTGATTAGATGGATCAGTAACAGCTGGTTTATTTCCGTATAATTTATCTTTAAAACCTTGTAGTAAAGCTTCTTTGTTTGCTTCTGGAATATCATTTAATATATTTCCACCTATTGCTTGACCTAATAAATAGGATACTGAATCTAGTTCATTGTTCATTTTTTTCTGTGCTTGATAAAGATTAATACTTGAAATTGCAAGCAACAAAAATAGGATTTTTTTCATGGTATATTTTTAGTATTCACAAATATCTGATTTTTTTCCCTATTTTCCTCGCTTGAAGTTGTTAAAGGAGTGTTAATTTCGCGAATAAAAGTTATGCTAGTCCGAATAGTAAAAATGGAATTTCAACCGGAAAAAGTAGTTGATTTTCTGTGTTTTTTTGATAGTGTTAAAAACGAAATTGCGACGTTTGACGGATGTTTAGGAATGAAGTTGATGCAAGATCAATCAGACCCATCGATTATTTTCACCTATAGTCATTGGGAAAATCATGAAGCATTGAATAAATATAGAGATTCTGAATTATTCGGAAAAGTATGGCCCAACGTGAAGCCGTGGTTCGCTGCAAAACCGGAAGCTTGGAGTTTAGATACCTTTTTTGAAAGATTTGATTAATTTCAATATTCTACCAAAAAATCTTTTGTTAAGAAAGCGTTAATGTTTGAGCATGAATCAACTAGTCATTTACATTTGACAAAAATTATTCTATGAAACATTTATTTTTCTCCTTGTTTTTCGTGTTTTCTACAAGCTTTTCGTTTGCTCAAACGGAACCAAAATTAAAATTTACAACCTTAACAATTGAAAATAACACAATTCCTTATGGTGCCGATTTTTCATTCGAATTTCCCTTTAAAAACACAACGAAGGAATTTGTGAAAATCGAGGATGTGAAACGTTCATGCGGTTGTACAACTCCCTATTTCCCAGCGGATAGTATCAAACCCGGTAAAAAAGATAAAATCGTTGCGAAATACGATACTAAACGCGTAGGTGGTTTCACCAAAACACTTACGGTTGTAATCAAAGATTCAGATCCCGTTGTATTAACAATCAAAGGTATTGTTCTACCTGAAGCCCAACTGCTTGAAATCACTCCAAAGAAAGACTAATTTTTTAAGCCAATTTTGAGTTCAAAGTAAGCGCAATTGAAGTATTTTAGCTAAATTTATTCATATTGTTGAAGTTTTTTAGCTAAATTCATTGAATTCATTGAAGTATTTTAGCTAAATTTGTTCAATTATAGTTTGATTTAATTTGAATAAAGGATATGGAAATCATCAATAGAGCAATTTTCAACGAAATTAAAGCCCAGATAAAAACGGGTAGAGTTCTACTCTTACTTGGAGCGCGACGAGTAGGAAAAAGTCATTTGTTACGACAAGTAATATCTGAATTAAACCCAAGTGAATTATTACTATTAAACGGAGAAGATCAAACTACAATTGATCGCATGGCCGTGCGCTCCGTTGAAAATTTCAAGGTTCTACTTGGGAATGCCAAATTTCTATTCATTGATGAAGCTCAGAACATTCCCGATATTGGAACAAAACTCAAACTCCTCGTGGATGAAATACCTACTGTTCACGTGATTGTAACTGGATCATCTATGTTTGAATTGACCAACAAATTAGGCGAACCACTTGTGGGAAGATCTCATATAATTCAACTATTTCCATTTGCTCAATTGGAATATCAACCTTATGAAAATATAATTGAAACTGATTCGAGATTGGAACAACGGTTAATCTATGGTTCTTATCCAGAGCTCATTCATTTACCAGATATCGAAGAAAAAAAAGATTATTTGGAAGGATTAGTAAACAGCTATCTTTTGAAGGATATTTTGGCATACGAAGGAATAAAAAAAGCCGATAAAATAATTGATTTATTACGTTTAATTGCTTTTCAAATCGGCAATGAAGTCAGTATTGATGAGCTTTCTATAAACTTAAAAGGAATAAGTCGCAACACAATTGAATCCTACTTAGACTTACTTTCAAAAGTGTTTGTCATCTATCCAGTTAAAGGATTTAGCCGCAATTTACGCAAAGAAATTAGCAAATCAAATCGTTGGTATTTCTATGACAACGGCATACGGAATGCGTTAATTAGAAACTACAATCCGCTCAGTTTACGAAACGATATTGGACAATTGTGGGAAAATTACCTGATGTCGGAGCGAATGAAAATCAATGCTTATTTAAAAAGAAGGGTAAACACCTATTTTTGGCGTACGTATGACCAACAAGAAATTGATTTGGTAGAAGAATCCGGAACAGATTTATCCGCTTTTGAATTCAAATGGAATAAGAGCAAGGTTAAAATACCAACTGCTTGGAAAAACAATTACGCAGACGCGACATTTGAGGTGATTTGCAAGGAAGATTACTTGGATTTTGTTTTGGGGAAGGATTAATAAAATATTGAAACCATTGATAAATTTGTTAATGCCTCCTAGGCTGGGGTTTTAAACCACAGCCTAGGAGACGCCCATAACCCAAAACCATTTTAATTGGTTTATCATCATTCAAACGAAATCACAAACTCAACGCGGCGGTTTTTTTAAAGGATTTCAGAAGTTGTTTAAGCAAAAAACTCCCACCAACGAATGCTGATGAGAGTTTATGTCTACTACCGGGAATTAGTTTTTGATGAGTTAATCTTTTACGCAGCGGACAGAGAGACCGTATTCAATAAATTCATCTCCAACAGAAATAAAATCACTAGTAGAAAAATCAATAACATATGAATTATCTAGACCTCCAGAGTGTCTTCCGTTTGGAGTTGAGCTCCAAAAATATGCTTTTTCGTTCATTTCCATAAAACGAGAATTATTCTGACTTGAATAATCGTTAGCCGTAAGAAATGCCGTTCTCATTCCTCCTGGTAAAACATTAAAACCATATTTATTTTGTCCTACATTAATAAAGGTTCCTTTTTTCCACTTTATTGGGCTCTTTAATTTTAAACCAACTGTATTCATTAAATCTTCCCCTCCACCAGAATTAGGTTCGATATAATTAATCATCTGTTGCCATTCATAAATGCTTGGTACATGCCACCCTTCTGGAGCCAACCCTCTTGGGTCATTTACTGCAAACCAATTATACAATATTCCATAGCTATCAACATTAGACTCATCAAAATAATAACACCACGCTGGTTGTAGATTTTCTGCAGCCCTCAACCAGTCATATTCAGATTGAGCTTGCATTATCTCCTCCCCATTTCTAAATTTAGTTACCTTTAAGTTTTCAGCCATCCAAGTTTGATTACCTATTTTTGACTCCTTGCACGAAAATGGTTTTATAAACTCACCTTCAACAAATTTCCCTTGCTGAACTTGTCCATTAGCTAAAGTCAATTTTCCTTGACCGTGAGGTTGATAAGATTTGCAATCTCCTACATATACATTACTATTTTTAAAAGTGATTTTACCTTGAATAAATTCATCGTTAATAAATGTTCCTTCAAATCTATCTCCTTTTTGTAGTTCAATTTTACCATACCCCCTATTTTGAGCATCTTCCCCTAATATAAAAGTTCCTTCTCCATTAAAGGACCCTTCTGCAATAGAACCTTTATAAATTGCCCCATCTATGAATTCTTGATAATTTTCAACATTATTTGTATAGCCTACTTTAATTATTCCAAATGGATCTTCACCTCCGCCGTCAGCTCCGTAGAATGGTCGAGGAATATAGGGTGTAAAAGAAGGGTAAACCCCATTTTTAATTAAATTAGAATTATGAAAGATTCGGTTGTGTATGTTATGAATATTTATATAATCTAATTCGTCAAACAATAATTTCGGTGAATTAATCTCTTGGAGAATTTGATTATAAAAAAACTTATTAAAATCTGCATCAAACTTTTGATTTTGAAATTCTTTTAGAAGAAGCTGGTTACGTTTGAGTTTAATTTGTTCAAATAAATCATTCGAAATTTTATTTAATTGGTTTTTAGACTTTTGAATAAGCCTTACTGAAAGACCATAACCTTTGGGAATATTTCCATTAATTTCTACTGAACTATTGTTCTTGTACAATAAAATCCCACTGGAAGATTCGCCATTATCAGTTGAAGTCCAAAATCCGCTTTTATCCCTTTCACTATTCCCTACAAACTCTCCATTTTCATTTCTAATACCTGCTGGACTTGCTGCAAATCCGAGGTATTGATCCTCTATTTCCTCACCCCATAAATATACGGCCTTCATTTTTGAACCAGCGATAGAATACCCTTGAAAAAAATTAATCAATTTTTGGTAATCATTTAATGCAGGTACGGCATATTCATCCATAGACAATCCTCGCGGATCGTTAATGGCATAAAAGTTATAAAGTTTCCCATCCCATTGATATGCTTCTTCATTGTTATAATAGCACCACGCTGGTCTCTTTTCGTTATTTGCTCGAATCCAGTCTTCATTTGATTTTGCTTCATAAATAGTATCTCCATTGGCAAAATGAGATGTTTTCAGATTTTCAAAAGTCCATTTACCTGCCTCTGAAAAATCACTTACTGAATAGTGATAGTCAGTTGTTAAAGTGGTAGTTAAATTATTTACCTCACATGCCGATTCTATATCTCGAATTAACTCATTTATTCCTTTTAAGGTATTTATTTCCCTCCAACTCACTGGTATTAACGACTCAACAAAACTTGTTTCAACTGCCTTTCTACTTGACGTACAAAAATCATCTTTCAAGAGCACAGAATATTCTTCCCGTGATAATTTCGCTTTGATTTTTTCGGTAATCAACTCATTGTAGCGATTTGAGAGTGAAAGGTATTTTTGAGAATTTGAATAATCGTAATTATAATCTTGACTAATTTGATTAATTGATTGAATTACTTTTTTTAATTCATCCATTGCAGTAATTACCACCCAATTCTCCGGTATTTGTGCCTGAATATAACTCACTATTACATCATTTCGACTTGTTGTACAAAACTCATCTTTCAATAATGCTTCAAATTCTTCATTGGAAAGTTTAATTTTAATTTTTTCAGAAATAATCGTATTGTAGCGATTAGTAAGATTTCTATAATTTTCAGAATTTGAAAATTCCCTATTATTTTCTTTACTAACTTGTTTGACTTTTTGAATAACATTTTTTAATTCATCCAAGGAAACAATTGACTCCCAATTATCAGGTATTTGTGCCTGAATATAACTCACTATTACATCATTTCGACTTGTTGTACAAAACTCATCTTTTAATAATGCTTCAAATTCTTCATTGGAAAGTTTAATTTTAATTTTTTCAGAAATAATCGTATTGTAGCGATTAGTAAGATTTCTATAATTTTCAGAATTTGAAAATTCCCTATTATTTTCTTTACTTACTTGTTTGACTTTTTGAATAACATTTTTTAATTCATCCAAAGAAATAATGGACTCCCAATTATCAGGTATTTGTGCCTGAATATAACTCACTATTACATCATTTCGACTTGTTGTACAAAACTCTTCGTTCAGTAATGCCTTATATTCTTCATCCTTCAATTTATTTTTTACTTTATCTGTTATCAATGCGTTATATCTATCTTTCATTTCTGAAAAATATTCGACATCTGGAAATTCTTTTAAAAACTGGAGATGAAGTTCAAGCGATTTTTGACTGATAGCCTTTTGGTAATCCGAATTTATTTTTCGTTGACGCTCAAGACGTTTCATGTCTGTCAATTCGAATCGAACCAAACTATTTCCTATCCAGTCAATATCAAGTGCTAAGCCTGTTTTTTGCTCCACCAAAGTCGTTAATTCTTCTACAAATTTTTCTTGTTGAGCGAGGAAAGGAGACATAAAGTTTTCAAAACTAATAGTGCATTGGTTATTCGATTTACCATTAGAAGTTAATTTTAATCCTCTGGAACTAATAAAATCCTGAATAATCTCAAAAAAAGTCAGGTTATTTTCTGCATAAATAATCTTTTCATCAATTCTTTTTTTTAAACGACTATTACAGCTAATTTCTACTTTTACAACATTTGTTTTACCCTTTTGGTCAATTAGATTGAAGAAAATATCTTCAATTATTGATTCTGTCTCCGAGGAAAGAATCGTTTGAATTAATTCTAAGTCTGTTTTTTTCGAAGCTCCGCCAATGCTATTTAATGTAGAATTTCCAACTGAAATGAAAGAAAGTAAAATCGGATCTACTGTTGCCTGAAAACCAGTTTGTTTGTCTCGTAAATGCTTCAATAAAAGAATAACATTACTAACGTATACCCGAGAAATGATATCAATTTCTCGCTCTTTGAATTCAGCTGATTTTTCATGATTAATTGAGAGTTCTGTCTCTAATTTTTCTCTAAGACTGAATATATTTATTAAATCAAATGATTTTCCAAAACTAGCATTTATCAAATTATACTGATTGTTATACTCTGCCACAAGAGGGTTGGTTTCTGTGTTTGAAAGATAGGATTCGATTTGATCCAAGTCACCAGGAATAAAAAGTATTTTTGGTTTAAATCCTAATTCTTCAATGAAAGTTCTTTTTAAATCCAATTCTTCTAATTGAGTCACTGTAGACCGAGCGTTTAATTTGATAACAGAAACAAAAGTTTTTGATTTATCCTCATTTTTAACAACATCAATATTCTCATCTTTTTCTGCATCAACAATATTTCCTAATCCAGTTTTGCAAATAAATCGATACAACCCATTTTTTTCATCAGTTTGATCAAATTTTTCTAAAAAAGGAATGGGTTTTCGTGGTAGCACATTACTTCCTAAAGAGATTTCGTTCCTTAAAATTCCTTTGAATAAAATATGAAACAAAGCTTGTTCTTTGGCTTTTCGTAAACAATCTTTTTTACTTTTCCCTGAATTTTTAATACTAAGAACTAAAATATCTTTTTCTGGGGAAGCTAATTGAGTTATTTCATAATTTTCGAGCCATGAAGATTCGGTTTGTGAGTTAACTTTTTGGATTAAACCAAAAACCAGAAATAAGGAAATAATTGTAATTTGATATTTCATTCTAATAAATTGGAATTTCCTATTGCACACTCCGATGGATTAATACTGAATTGAATAACTAAAGTACTCAATTAGATCATTTAACTCTTTCCCATTTCCCTGTTTCTGATCGATAGGGAATAATATGAGTACATTTAAATTGATTTGGTTTTGAACCAAACAAGGTCCATCTTTCTTCCTCTCCTAGCTGCCCACCACATCCACCTCCTGCATTAGTTAATTCAATTGTATAATCTAAAAGACCATCATCATCAATATCCTTTGCCATCAATGGTTTATTATTTAAATCCCATTCCCAGGAGGATAAAAAACCATCCGATTCTTTTGAATATGCGAATAATGTATTTTTTTCCTCCTTCACGGTGTAATCTTCACATACAAATTCTAACAAACTTTTCTTTAATTTAGGATACAACTCCTTAAAAGTGAGAATGGGTTCTTCGACTTTTAATTCATCTTTGTCCTTATTTTCAACAAGGTCACTACTATCTTTTACAACAGCGGATCTTTGTTGATTTTGAGTAGGATTTTCTTCAGATTTTGAAGATGTGCATGCATTTAAAAAAAATGCGAATACACATAAAATTAGTGTTTTTTTCATGATATTCTCAAAATTAACACTATTTTATAATTTAAACCACATACTGAATATATGATTTGTATTTATTTTTGATAAACAAGCTGAGATTGTTAATTCAAAAGATTGTGAGGTGCTCAATTATGAGATTTCAATCACTTCTTCAAGATAAATTATTATCTTAAAGATTAAAGATGCTCAATTGATTAAACAATAAAATTTTAATCGGCAATTTTGCCCGTAACAAAACCTTCTAAATTTTCAGATTTCAAACAGTTTAGAAAATTATTCAATCTATTTTTATCTTTTGAGTCAAATAATTTTTGAACCATATCTTGACAACCCTCACCAACCTCTTTTTCATCCTTATATTTTGAAACATAGGCATAAAAGTCCATTTGTAACCTTCTCTCATAATATCCCTCCCTTAAAACCCAACGATTAACTTTCTTTCCGTTTTGATAATTAACAAAGTCTGTAGTAAAATAAACACCAACATTGTTATTTGTTTTAATAGTTTTTTCAAAACCAGTTGGTCTATCTTTTTCATCATATGTTACCTCAGATGTTTTTATTTTTTCATCTCCATTGTAATACCATTGTTCCTTTTTTACTCTGTAGCCATTCATATATTTGTAAAGCCCAATGAGTCTTTTATCTCTATCATCTGAAAATTCAGCACAAGTTCCTGTAAAATCATTTTGTCCATTAGGTGAATTATCCTTATTAGCAATCCAAGCCTTTTTCATTCCACTTTGCCATTTTTCAATCACCTTTCCGCATTCACAATCATATTCTTTTGCTTGTTTTTTATCATTATCTGATGTTTCATTTCCAGAACTCGATGACCCACAACTTGATAAAACTGTTCCAAATAGGAAAAGCACTCCAAATACTGTTAAACTTTTCTTCATATTATTTTTTAAAAAAGAAATACCTACTCGTTTGGCTTTTCGGTTTCCGCCTTCATTGAATCAGTTTGAAATTCAACGAATTCTACACCGCAAACTTATAATGTCTAGAATTCTAAAAAATGATTCTTTTTAGCCTTAATGTTCATTCTGTTCAATCCGTTCATATCGTTCACAGAATTAAATGAGAGAAAACAAAATGTATCTTTGTTACGAAATCTTCGTGAATGTTATCAAAAATTATTCGAGAACGTATAGAGCAAAAATTTGGACAAGAGATTCGCTATTCAAAAGATTGCGAGGTGCTAGCCAACGAGATTTCAAACCACACTACCAAGAAAATTAGTGCCTCAACCGTAAAACGCCTTTTTGGCTTGGCGAAAGGGATAGACGAACCTCGCCTTTACACCATGGATGTGCTCGCCTCCTACCTGGGCTACAAGAACTACGACGACCTCTTAATAGAATTTTCATCTGCCTCAAGTTCTGAATTTGAGATTATTGATGAAATCAAAACAAATGAACTAAAAATAAACACGGAGTTGGCTTTGAATTATGAACCTAATCGTAGCTTAAAAATGCGCTACCTAGGCGAAAATCGATTTGAATTAATTGAAGTTCTGCACTCCAAACTCAAATTAAATGACATCCTCATTGTAGGCCATATCGTGCGTAATTATCCATTATTTGTAAGTAATGTCATTCGACAAGAAAAGAATTTAGGCTCCTATACGGCTGCCAAAATCTCAGGTGTTACCAGTATAAAAATCCTCAATCAATCTGCTTAAATTCAGATCCAACGTGTAATAATTCATTACATTTGATTGTGGAAAGTTCCGAATTTGACTTTGAAAAAAAGAGTGATAACTCAACTGAACATCTTGTTTATCAAGGCAAGTACTTTTCTGTTCACAAGGTCAAACGTAATCACCGTTGGGAAATTTGTAAAAGCATCAATGACATTGAGGTAAACAATCCGGTTTGCCTCGAATCACTTCGACGAGAATTTGAAATTGGAAGTCAATTACAGCATCCTTCCATCAGCACCTATTATCGCATGGATGAAAATTCAAAAGCTATTTACCGTGAATGGATCGATGGTCTAACTTGGAATAAATATTTTCAGATCTATCCACACGAAAAATCGTCCATCAACAAGTATTTCATTCAACTATTAGAGGTAGTTGCCTACTTGCACGCAAAAGGAGTATTCCACATGGATTTAAAATCGGAAAACATCCTTATTAATTATGAATCAAAAATCCTGAAAATTATTGACTTTGGACATGCAGTTTATCAAAATGATACACTTTGGAGAGGAGGCACGAAATCTACGATTCAAAACGAGAGATCCATTTCAGCTAAACACGATTGGGATTGCATTTTTCACCTTTTTGATGGCCAAGAATTTTCAACACTAAAAGAATTTTTGCAAAAATTGGAAAGAATAAAACTAAATTACCAGAATAATAACTTTAAGATAGACCTTGGTTTTGCAAAAGAAATTATCGATTCTAAACGCAAATCAATATCAAAAACTTCATTCATTATAGCTACTGGCATTTTACTATTTCTTGTTTTGATCATTTATTTTATTTCAAATCCGAATAAAGATCAAACAGAGAATCGAAAAGAGGTAAAACAATTAGAAAAAGTTGACGAACCAAAAACAACAAAAAATAATATTCCTACTGAGAAAGCAAACGTAAAAAATAATCAATCAGAAGCTGAAATCAGTAAAGTTAAAAGTTCACGCACAATTCCGGAAAAAGATTCATTATTTCTTGTAAAAATGGCAAGCCAATTTGGTTCTGATTTGGAAAAAGAAATTCCTAAGGATGCTAATGCAAAAACTAAGCATGAACTATTCAATAGTTTAATCAAGCGATACACAGATAAATTTGATCAGTGCCAGGAACTAAAACATTTGAATCCCGAACGGCTGGAAAAAGCCAAAAAAATCTATGATTTTCACATTAGTAAATCAGCAAATACATACATTCACATCTTGAAATAAATAGTATTTATTTAGAATGAACACTTTTAAAATTCCATAAAACGAAATAACCTAGTTGATTCAGACGAAATCTACCCCTTAACACCCAACTTCTTCCCTGTTCGAAACATTTCAGAAAAGCGGCTTTGTAATCGTTTGGAATGTTTACTTCTAAAATAGATTCTTTGATTTGAGATTTTATGATACCAATTTCAGCCCAAGAATCAACGCAAACGCAAACATTTACGGGGAAAAATAATGTAATAACTGAGTTGATTTTAGCAAAACAAATCCTTGTGAAGGTTGATCTGCTAAAATGATTTTATTCAGTTCTTCATTGATTCATTCCTGAGAAATGATCTTCAAGCGATCTGATTGTTTGAGAATAGATTCTAAACTTTTTGTTTCAATTTTAAAATTGAGTTGGGGAGCAAAACGAATTGCACGAAGCATACGCAAGGGATCATCGCTATACGTTACATCCGGATCAAGTGGTGTACGAATAATCTCTTTTACCAAATCTGTAACTCCATCGAATGGATCAATCAAATCACCAAACGTTTCTGTATTTAAACTTAACGCCAACGCATTAATCGTAAAATCACGGCGATTTTGATCTTATTGGAGTATTCCTCCTCTACAATAGGTTTTCTCGAATCGGAGCGATAGGATTCTTTGCGAGCTCCTACAAATTCCACATCTAAATCTTTGCATTTGAAATGAGCCGTTCAAAAATTTTTAAAAAGGCTGATTTTCTTGACTCGTAATTTTTCAGCAGATAATTATGTCAATTCCAATCCATTCGCTAAAACAACAATATCGATATCTTTTGATGGTCGTTCTAAAATTAAATCACGCACAAATCCACCAATTACAAACGCTTTTATTCCATTCTCGTCAGCTACCTGAGAAACAACTTTAAAAACTGGATGAGTAAGTGATGATTTAAAATTTGACGACATTTATAAAAATAATAGTCCTGATAAATATTTAAGTAAATGTAAGACCTAAAACAAATTAAACTTTAATTTGAATTATCCCTGTCATAATATGTGGGGAATTAAAATAAGTTAGAAAAAAACAAAACCGTTTGTTTAGTGGCATATTGTTTGTAAATTGCAAAACCAAAATAAATAATATTATGAAAGCACTTAAAATTTTTACAGTTGGTTTGGTTATGTTGAGTTCGACTTTGGTTTTTGGACAAAAAACTGCCGAGGAAAAAGCGACAGCACAAACATCTAAAATGAAAACTGAGCTTGGATTGTCTGATAATCAAGCCACGCAAGTAAAAGAAATTAATCTAGGAATAATTCAGAAAAACGAAGGCGTCATGAGCAATGCAGGCTTTTCTGAAACTCAAAAAAAGGAAATAATAAAATCGAATAATGAGGCAAGAATGTCTATGTTGAAAAATGTTTTGACGTCTGAGCAATACACCAAACTTGAATTATCTATCGAGAAACGTAAAAATCAACGTTTAAAAACAAAAGTTAAAGCGAATAAGGAATTAAAAGAAATGAAAAAGGATTAATTCTAAAAATAAATCTTAGAAAGACTATCCAAAAGGGTAGTCTTTTTTATTTATCAGCTTTTAGGAACGCTTCTTTTAAATTGTGTACAATTTCTGAGATTGATAAAATTTCTTTTGTAAATTCTATTGATGGTCCAGCGCACCAGACATTTTGATACGTAGAACTGAAAGCCGCTTTCTCCAATTTTTTCATTCCTTTTATAAAAGTAAGCGCCTTAAACCATTTTTTAATTCGTTTATTTTTAGATAAAAAACTCTCAATCCAATTTTGTTTCGTTCCAATTTCCTCTACATACGGAGTGTTGATAACAGTACAAGGTGTTCCAGAAATTTTTGTGGTCATTACAATATCTTTTGCACCATAGTCCACGCAAGCGTTTTTATATTCTTGTGAAACGGGAGCTTCAACAGAAGCAATAAAAATACTTCCCATAGAAACACCAGCAGCTCCACAATCTAACATTTCTTTTATTCCTTTCCCATCCCCTATTCCACCTGCTGAGATAATTGGAATATTACAATTAGCAACTAATTCTGGAATTAGCTGTTTATAAGACAATTGTCCTGCATGGCCTCCTGCCTCTTTATTTACTGCTATTATTGCATCAGCGCCTAGCTTCTCAACTTTTAATGCAAATTTCACATCGGTAACATCACAAAACACTTTAACCCCGAACTTATGAGCAAGATTAATTGTTTCCTCCGGTGACCCAAGAGATGTAATGATATAATCTACCTTCTCCTCACAGCAAACTTGCAATTGGTCCTTATATCGAAAATTAGATTTATTGACTATTAAATTAATCCCAAATGGTTTATCCGATATAGCTTTAATACTTTTGATTGTATTTCTTAATTCATCTGTTGTTCTAAAATTCAATGCTGGAATAGCACCTGTGATTCCTGATTTTAAGGCTTCAATTATCATTTTCTCATTAGAAACTAAAAACATCGGCGCCATAATTACAGGAAATTCGATCCCTAATAAATCACAAAGTGTAATACTTTTAGTCGTTTGCATATTAGTATAAAGATATGAGTAATTTTGTGATTCAATTATAATCTATGATAAAATCCTGGTTAGAAGCATTTCGACTACGAACGATTCCCTTGTCTATCTCAGGAATTTGTATGGGTTCTTTTCTTGCTTTTAATTCAGGTCAAAGCGATTATTCGTTATTTTTTATTGCACTTCTCACAACTATTCTTTTTCAAATTTTATCTAATCTTGCTAATGATTTAGGAGATTCACTTAAAGGGACGGATAACGAAAATCGCGTTGGACCGAAAAGAACTGTTCAATCCGGGAAGATTTCAGTAAACCAAATGAAGATGGCAGTTTTAATTACCTCAATCATTTCTCTCATTTCAGCATCACTACTCATCTATCTAGCAAAAGAAAACATGAGTTCCAAAATGGTTTTCTCCTACCTAATCCTAGCTTGTTTCTGCATTGTTGCAGCAATCACCTATACAGTCGGTAAAAAAGCATACGGTTATTACGGACTTGGCGACCTCATGGTATTTCTGTTTTTTGGTTTGGTTGGGGTTATGGGTTCTAATACTCTTTACACGAAAGAAATTGATTGGCTTTTGTTATTTCCTGCAACTACAATAGGATGTTTAAGTACAGCAGTATTAAATTTAAACAACATGCGAGATATTGAAAACGATGCTGTCTCAAATAAAAACACCTTAGTAGTTAAGTTAGGACTTAAGCGAGCTAAAATTTATCATATCACATTACTAGGCATAGCATTTATAAGCCTTACCCTATTTTCAGTAGTAAAGCAAAATTATTGGATAATTATGGGTTGCCTGCCATTATTATCGCTCTTTAAACATGGTAAATACGTGATTTCCAATAATACTCCTGCTGATTTTGATCCAGAACTAAAAAAAGTCGCAATAACAACATTTCTTGTGAGTTTATTCACAGGGTTAGGTTTGCTTATTGAAGCTAAATTACTTTAATAAAAGACCTTTTAAACAAGAACAAAGAAGAGCAAAAACCTACTGAATACTCAATTTCTTCTCTAATTCCTCTAAATACAATCTGAATTGTTTGTCGGTTTCTGATAAATTCACAACTGTACGACAAGCATGAAGAACCGTAGCGTGATCTTTTCCTCCACAATGCGCTCCAATATTTGCTAATGATGACTTGGTCATTTTCTTAGAGAAATACATCGATATTTGACGAGCTTGAACTACTTCTCGCTTACGCGTTTTAGATTTCAACATTTCAATTGGAAGGTCAAAATAATCACAAACCACTTTTTGAATATATTCAATCGAAACTTCACGAGCGGTATTTTTAACGAATTTATCTACCATTTGGCGCGCTAAATCCATAGTGATTGCTCGTTTATTTAAGGAAGCCTGTGCAAGTAGCGTGTTAAATGCACCTTCCATTTCTCGCATATTTGTATTGATGGAGTAAGCAAGATATTCTACAACATCTTTTGGTAATTCGATACCATTTAAATACATTTTCTTTTCAAGAATGGCGATTCTAGTCTCTAAATCTGGGGTAGATAAATCAGCAGATAATCCCCACTTAAATCGAGATAACAATCGTTGCTCCATACCTTGCATTTCTACAGGCGCTTTGTCAGATGTTAGTATAATCTGCTTCCCATTTTGGTGTAAATGATTGAAAATACTGAAGAAAACATCTTGAGTTTTTTCTTTACCGGAGAAGAATTGAACATCATCAATTATCAACACATCTACCATTTGGTAAAAATGAACGAAATCATTTGTTGTTTGATTTTTTATGGCATCGATAAACTGATGAGCGAATTTCTCCGACTGAACGTACAAAACTGTTTTAGATGGAAACTGTTCTTTAATCTCCAAACCTATGGCATTTGCTAAATGAGTTTTACCTAATCCTACACCTCCGTATATTAGTAAAGGATTAAATGCAGTTCCTCCCGGTTTATTAGCTACTGCAAATCCTGATGCTCGCGCTAAACGATTACAATCACCTTCAACGAAATTCTCAAAATTCCAAACTGGATTTAAGTTAGATTCAATATTAACTTTCTTTAGACCTGGAATAATAAATGGATTTCTAATTTGATTTTCTGCTGCTTGAACAGGAACATTCAGAGGAGCATTTTTGGGAGAATTAGATTTTAAGGCAGGTAATTTAACTGTATAAGGAGTAGATTTTGTACTATTATTTTCCATAATAATACTGTATTCTAATGAGCCTTCAGACCCGAGCTCCTTTTTAATTACCTTTTTTAACAACAGGATGTAATTTTCTTCAAGCCATTCATAAAAGAAATGAGAAGGAACTTGAATGGTCAAAACATCATTCTCTAGTTTAATTGGAATAATTGGGTCGAACCAAGTTTTATAAGCTTGCAATGAAATATTGTCTTTAATTACTTTCAAACATGCAGACCAAATAACTTCGTGATTACCCATTATAAAAACCCTTAAAAAATTAATACTTAAACTGTAAATATTTCAGATGAAAATCTCATGTAAAATGAGGATACAAATATTCAGATAAAAAAGTTAAAAAAAAAGTTTGAAAGGTATTGCTTTTTTAAAAAGTTTTACTTGTAGGTAAAAAAAATGTTTGTTGCACTATTTTGTATGTATTTGAAAAGTTTACGGATTAAATTTACAAAAAAAATGTAGATTTACAAAGGTTTAAATGCTTTGTTTTTCAATGGGAAAAAAATTTTATACTACAGTTCGTGTTCGATACGGAGAGACGGATCAAATGGGGTATTGCTATTATGGGAATTATGCCCAATACCTTGAGATTGGAAGGGTTGAAGCATTGCGCTCCATTGGAATTCGTTATAAAGATTTAGAAAATGATGGCGTCATGCTTCCGGTTCTAGATTTTCAAATTAAATATCTTTCCCCTGCAAAATACGACGATCTTTTGACGATAGAAACCACCATTCAAGAAGTAAAAGGAAGTAGGATTTTTTTTACCTACAAAATTTACAATGAATTTGAAAAAGAGGTAGTAATCGCCCAAACAACATTAGTATTTGTTGCAAAAGAATCTATGAGGCCGATTAAAGCGCCTGAAAGTATATTAAAAGCAATTGAGTCATGAAAGTAAGTAAAGAATCAAATTTCTCGTTTGAAAATGATTTATCAGAATTGATAAATTCATTGACAAATAAAAGATCAGGCGAAATAAGGATTGGCGAGATATTAACAAATAATTGGCAGAGTCCTCAAGTTAAATATGTAATAATAGGTATTTCAGAAAGTATTGGTCCTCAAGCAAATTACGGCAGACCTGGCGCTGAAAGATCGTTTGACGCCTTTTTAAGTTCATTTTGCAATCTTCAATGGATTAATACTATCCCAAAAGATTCAATAGCTTATATTGGAAAAATCCATTCACGTACTTGCTTTACAACAATAGAAAAAGCAAAATCATTAGTCACTGAACTGGATGAATTTATCGTTGAGATACTTTCATCTGTAATAAATACTGGAAAAATTCCGATTGTAATTGGCGGTGGACATAATAATGCACTTCCCTTAATACAATGCACGGCAACTAGATTTAATACCTTATCAGTGATAAATATGGATGCTCACGCTGACTGTAGAGCACTTGAAGGAAGACATAGTGGAAATTCGTTTTCCTATGGTATTGAAAAAGGCTTTTTGTCAAAATATGGTGTTTATGGATTACACAAAGCATATTTAAATCAAGCAATGACAGACTATTTGAATGAAAAATCTATTTCTTTTGAATATTTCGATAATTACTCATTAGGTTTGAACGATTTCAAGTCAGATATTCATGCATTTATAGCGTCTTTAGACCCAAATGAAAAATTAGGTGTTGAATTAGATTTAGATTGTATAGAAAACCTGCCGAGTTCAGCGATGAATCCAATTGGATTTTCAATCTCAGACGCAAGAAATTACCTGTCAATTTGTAAAAACCATACAAACATTGGATATTATCATTTGACGGAGGCTGCAGTCATTGAATCAGGGGATGAACGTATTGTGGGAAAAGTATTGGCTCAGCTAACCTATGATATAATAACTGAATTTACGTATTGAGCAATTTTTGAATGCCAGTGAAACATTCATCAGTTGGAAGGCCAACCACATTTGTGTATGAACCTTCAATTTTATTTATCGCTACCAAGCCAATCCAATCTTGAATTCCATACGAACCCGCTTTATCAAACGGATTAAACTGTGATATATAATAATCAATTTGGTATTCCTTTAACTCCTTGAAAAAAACTTCAGTAAAACAACTTATTCTTTCTAGCTTTCCTTTATAGAACAATTCAACAGCCGTATTTACAGCATGACTTTTCCCAGATAATTGCTGAAGCATCCATTTTGCATTTTCACTATCTGTTGGTTTTCCGAGTAATTGATCACCCAAGATAACCGTTGTATCCGCAGTGAGTAAAACAGAAGAATCATCCTTTATTTCTTTAAGCGCAGCCATTTTTTGATTTGCAATATAACCTGCAACCTCAACGCACGACAATTTATCAGGATAAGACTCGTCAATGTCTAGGGCGCAAACTTCAATCTCAAAGTCCATTTCACTTAATAATTGCTTTCTGCGCGGCGAACCCGACCCAAGAATTATTTTTTGCTGTATCATGAAAAAAAGAAATGGACAATTGCAACATGAAATGTGGTAAGAATTCCAAAAAACATGGATAACTTGATCAATAAATGATTCTTTCTAATTGCCGAATTTGGAACAAAAGTAAGTGAAACAAAACCAACAAAATCAATAATCGAAGCTAACATCCAACCAACAGATGTGATTAAGGTTAAACCAAATATTGAAAACTGATTATCAAGTAAAAAGAAAAAATAAAGTAAAGGAGTAAAAATTAATAACCCCGCCACCAAAATTTTAGTTCTTTGAACACCCAAAATCATTGGAACAGTCCTCGCAGCAATCTTTTTATCCCCTTCAATATCTTCAACATCTTTTAATATTTCACGAGCCAAATTTTGAATAAATGCCATTAGTGCAAGAACATAAATAAAATTAAAGTTTAAATGTACTGACCACGAGTCTTCATGAAACGCTGAAAAAGGCTTATTGAAATTATTTAAAACTTCAAAATATACAACCACTAAAACAGGAATCATTCCCGTTAATAAAGCAACAATTAAATTACCTACAAATGGCTTTTTCTTGAAGTACAAACTATAAAACCACAATAAATTAATTGATGCAAGGTGAATTAGTACGATGGATGAAGATTTTACATAAATTGAAATTAAAATAGCTATCAAAAATGCAATCCCATTCAAAATCCAGTGTAATAAAATCGCTTTTCTTTTTTCAATTAGTTTTCCGACAATTAATTTCTCCGGTTTATTTACCTTATCTGCTTTTACATCAAAATAATCATTGATAATATTTCCACCGGCTGCAATTAACAAGGTTGAAACGACCAAAAAAAAGAATAACAAAGGTTCGTCATATATTTTTTGATATCCATTCGTCGCTAAAATAAAATAACGACAACCATACATGGTAATTGCAATTATTACTAAATTAATTGGTCTGACTAATCTTAAACTAGCAATCATGGCAAAATTTTAAATACCGTTCTTCTATTTTTCTGATGTGCTGCCTCTTTCTCTTTTGCAATTGAAAGTTTCGTGATTTCATCATCAGAAACAAGTAATTGAGTCTCACCGTACCCTTTAAAAGTCAATCTTTCAGCTTTTATTCCTTGTTTAAGTACAAACTCATAAACAACCTTAGCTCTAGACGTTGATAATTCAAGGTTAACAGATGCATCGTTTCTAGAATCCGTATGACCGCCAATTTCTCCTTTAACTGTAGGATTCTTTTTCAGGTATTCAACTAAATTATTCAACTCTACAAATGATTCGTTTTTAAGATCCGCTTTATTAACATCAAAAAAAACATTAACCAAAACTATCTCAGTACCTGATTTATTGAAAGGAACAAGTGGAATATCCATTCGTTTTATGTCTTGATCCTCTGGAACAGTCATATTAAAATTAGCGGAATAATAAGCATATCCATCATGAGTAACTTTTAAAGCATACTCTCTATTTACAGGAAGAGAAACCGTAAACTCACCTGTTTCTACATCCGCAAAAGCAGTTATTACAACCTTCCCCGTCTGTAAATCAATTAGTTCAAATTTCCCACCTAAAGGTATATTTGTGTTAGCATCATATACTGTTCCTTCAAAATATAAAGTTCTTGTTGGACGTAAATCCTCCGGAAGTTCAAAATAATAAATATCCAATTCACCATAACCGCCCTTTCTATTTGATGCAAAAAATGCAATATCACCTTCTGGAGAAACCATTAATGAATTTTCATTATACGAGGTATTAATTGGATAGCCCAAATTAACAGGCTCTGACCAATTGCCATTTTCATCCAAACGAGAAACAAATAAGTCTGTGCCGCCCATCCCAACGTGCCCTTTGGAGGCGAAATACAAGGTCTTTCCGTCCGGGTGAATTAACACGGATTCCTCTGCGTATGGTGAATTAATAACATCCGATAATCTCTCTGGCTGACTCCAGGAACCATCATCCAATAAGGTGCTTTTGTATATGTCTGCATTATCTGAAGCCCCTTTATTTTTAACCTCACGAATAAAATATAAAGTTTTTCCATCTGCGGATAAAGACGGTTGTGTTTCCCATAGTGAGGTATTAATGTATCCTGGAATATTCACCGGATTCAACCATCTAGAGCCAATTTTTTTCGTGTAAAAAAGATCACAACTACCCTTACCTACTCTACCTTCACCATAATTCACACCTGACATATCAGAACAGGCAACAAATATCAAAGATCTGCCATCAGGTCCAATTGTTGGGGCCCCCTCATTGAATAGTGTGTTAATATTTTTAGGCAAGGGGACGGCTTGTCCCCAAGTTTTTGTTCTCTCATCATATTGAGAAATATAGAAGTCTTCTTGAAATCCATGTGGTTTAGATCTTGGTTCTGCAATTCTTCGGGTGAATAAAATGGTTTTTCCATCAACGGTTATAGTTGGAAAGTACTCAGGGTCTTTAGTATTTATTCCAGGTCCAATATTTAACGGATTAAATTCTCTAGGATTTTGCATCGACTCCATTGCAAATTCGGAACAAGCAATCAATCGATTTGACTCTTGAACAAACTGAGGATTAGCTGCCCTATTGCGAACAACACGAGTCAAATAATCAATAGTTTTCTCGTATTTACCCATTTGAAAAAGTAAATTGGAGGCATAAAAATACGTCGCATCAGTAGGGCTATGATTGGGATTAATTGAAATAGCAGACTCGTAATGACCCAATGCGCTTTTGAAATTCCCCATTAATTCATCGTATTCTGCCGAAAGCAAGTGCGCTTCCCAAAATTTAGGATCTTTTTTCAACGCTTTTTCCAACAAATCCAATCCACTTTGATAATCAGGCATTCTAGTATTGGGATCCAATGCTTTTCCTGGCGCCTCCATAGCCTTTTGAAACAATTTAATCGCCCCTTTATTTTTTGTTGAATACCGCATTTGAGCAGTACCAAGGAAACTAAAAATTGAAAATACACAAACTAGTATTAATCTCATATTTTAAGGGATATTAATGTATTTATGACTCTGAAGGGACAATTTCCAAGAGGGATTTTCTTTAATAAAATCAACAATTAATGGTGTCATTTCATCTAATTTACTCCATTCGGGCTGAAGATAAAGCAAACAAGATGAATTTACTTTAGCTTGATGTTCCAAGGCCCAGTTGAAATCAGATTTATTATAGATGATAACCTTTAATTCGTTTGCTCTTTTGTAAGCTTCATCGCATGGTTTTTTAAACTTCTTTGGAGAAAAGGTGTACCAGTCAACATCGCCATTTAATGAATAAACTCCAGATGTTTCAATGGCTACATACATTTTATTTTCTTTCAATTTATTGACTAATTCATTCAAATTATACATGGCAGGCTCACCTCCGGTCAGCACAACGAACTTAGAGGGATAAGTTACGGCCAAATTAACTATTTCATCAATAGATTTTATCTGATTGTTTTGTGTTTCCCAACTTTCTTTTACATCACACCAAACACAACCAACATCACAACCTGAAAGCCGAACAAAATATGCTGCCTGTCCAGAATGAAACCCTTCACCTTGGAGAGTGTAAAAAGATTCCATAACAGGTAAATTCTCACCATTTAAAAAACTCTGCTCCATACGGAAACAAATTTAACAGTAAAATTCAATCTAGAGTTGAAAAATTAGGCGAAATGAAATTCATTTTCGTTGGTGGTTATATAATCCAGCGTATCTTGAATCTCCTGATATTCCATAGAAGTAACTAGTTTACTTTTTAACTCTTTAAAATGAGCTATTCCTTTGAAGTAATTTGTATAATGTCGCTTCATTTCAACAATTCCAAGAATTTCTCCTTTCCAATAAATACTTTGTTTTAAATGTTCACGAGTTGCCTCAACGCGATCCTTTATACTCGGAGTAGATAAATGTTCGCCCGTCTCCATGAAGTGCTTTATTTCATTAAATATCCAGGGATAACCAATACTTGCCCTCCCAATCATAATTCCATCAACTCCATATCGATTTTTATATTCAACGGCCTTTTCCGGCGAATCAATATCTCCATTTCCAAAAACTGGAATTTTCATTCTTGGATTATTTTTCACCTCCCCTATCAGAGTCCAATCAGCATCTCCTTTGTACATCTGCTTCCTCGTGCGGCCGTGAATTGAAATTGCTTCAATACCAATATCTTGTAATCTTTCTGCCGTATCAACTACAAATTTTGTAGAATCATCCCAGCCCAATCTTGTTTTTACAGTTACAGGCAAGGAAGTACATTTGATAATTTCTTCGGTCATTTTGATCATCTTTGGAATATCTTGAAGGATACCAGCTCCAGCACCCTTACAAGCAACTTTTTTAACCGGACAACCATAATTTATATCCAAAATATCAGGATTTGTGCGATCAATTATTCGTGCTGCCTCCTTCATGCTCTCTATTTCTGCCCCGAAAATTTGAATTCCAATTGGTCTTTCGTATTCGTAAATATCTAACTTCTGAACACTTTTTGCTGCATCGCGAATTAATCCTTCTGAAGAAATAAATTCTGTGTACATCAAATCAGCTCCGTGTTTTTTACACAAAGCTCGAAAAGGTGGATCACTCACATCCTCCATTGGTGCGAGTAATAAGGGGAATTCCCCCAACTCAATATTTCTGATTTTTACCACATTGCAAAAGTAAGACAAAAAAGTATTTAAATCTTTTTAAATTACTTGCTTTTCTCAGACTTCATAACAGAAATCAAAATACCTCCGGCCAAGGCTGATAAAATTATAATTAAGGAAACAACCGCATCAATATGATAGAAATCGACGATTAACATTTTAATAGCAACAAACATGAGTACAACAACTAAAGAATATTTCATATACTGGAATTTATCCAGCATATTGGACAAGAAAAAAAATAGATTTCGTAGCCCCATTATCGCAAAAATGTTTGAGCTAAAAACAATAAAGGGATCAGTTGTAATACTGAAAATCGCAGGTATAGAATCAACCGCAAAAAGAATATCAGAAAACTCAACAACAACCAATGCTGCCATAAGTGAAGTCGCCATTAATTTTCCATTATTCTTAACAAAATAATTACCGTTATTTACGGTCCAATCAATCGGGTAAATTTTTGACAAGACCCTTATTCCGAATGACTTTGTAAAATCCTCATTTTCATCCTCCCCTTGCTTTATCATTTTGAAAGCAGAATATAATAGAATCAAGCCAAAAACATATGTTGCACCTTTAAAATGCTCAATAAAAGTCGCTCCTAACACAATCATGATAAGCCTAAAAACAACAGCTCCAATAATCCCCCAAAATAAAATTCGATGTTGAAATTTGGCTTCTATTTTAAAAAATTGAAATATCATTGCAATAACAAAAATATTGTCTAAGCTTAGAGATTCTTCAACAATATATCCCGTATAATAATCTAATACTGTTTGAGTTGGGTCTTTGCCTAAAGGATTCATATTCCACATATTGGCATCGTATATCCAATAGATAACTCCACCAAAAACAAAAGCAACAATAATCCATATTGTTGTCCATGCAAGTGACTCCTTTGTTGAAACTGTTTCATTTTTTTTATGAAACACACCTAAATCAAGCGCAAGGAGTCCAAAAATTAAAAGAAAAAACAGAAACCAAATCATGCGGTATTTTTTGTACAAAGATAGGTATTGAAAACGTTACAAAATTTGAAAAGGAATTTAATTTATCACTAAAGATTCGTCAAAATCTGGTTATATATTCGTATATTCGAAAACGTATAGGCACACAATTTGTTAAAGTCTAAAAAAAACATACATGAAACCAAACGTTATTCTTGCGTTCTTACTTGTCTTCAAATTAGTTTGTATTTATTCACAACGCAGTTTTGATGATAGATTTTCATCAATACAACAAGAATTAGTAAGTTGGGATGCTGTTAGAGGTCCTTGGCTAGCTTCAAGTTTATCAAACTTTTCAAAGAACGAACCCATCCCTGATAGAACTTTTCCAGAGGACTTTACTCCATACGAAATGGTAAAAGTCTTACCCAACGAAATACGAAATCGAATAATTGATACTGTTCAATTTAATTCAACTAGTTTTCCGGATGAGGCAACTCGTTGGAATAGCATGCAAGGCATCCTCGGAAGAACGGGTTGTTCATATATTTCAGGGAGAAGTTATGGAGACCCACACTTATCCTCGTTTGATGGTGCCAATTATTCTTTTCAAACGGTTGGTGAATTTGTATTGGTAAAATCCACCAAAAATGATTTAGAAATCCAATGCCGACAAAGACCACAAAACGATAATTTTTCATTGAATACGGCTGTTGCAATTAATGTTGCAGGAGATCGTGTTGGAATATATGCTGAAAACAAACCTGACTTTGACCCATCGCCACTACGCGTTAATGGAGCGCCAATTCAACTTTCAGGAAGAACTTATTTTTTACCTCGCGGAGGAAACATTCGTCTTACCGGGAGAAACTATGTTATTACATATCCTACCGGTGAAATTGTAAATGTAGAGATGAGATCCTCTGGTTCGATGCAATTTTTAAATATTCTCGTTCAAATTTTTGATTGTGACAGATCAAATTTTCAAGGCTTATTGGGAAATGCTAATAACAATGTAAATGACGATTTCAATGGTAATAATAATCGAAATGCGACAATGACTTACACAAGTGTTTTCGGGAATTCAGCCATAAGCAAGAATGCTGAAAAAGAATATTTAGCCTTTTTAGCAGGTACTTTTGCTGAAGAATGGCGTGTTAATCAATCTTCTAGTTTGTTCGATTACACCATAGGACAGAGTACACTATCCTTTACTGATAGAAGCTTTCCGCGTGTACATTACACGATGGACGACTTAACTCCAGATCAAATGTCTAATGCTAGAAGGAATTGCGAAGATCGCGGAATCCTCTCATCAGACATGAGAGGATGTATTTACGATCAAGGATTTTTAAATATAGAACCAAATAGAATTCCTTCAAACCCGGATTTCACTCAAAACATAGACCTTAAACCGATACACAAACCTGCTTTACACACTAATAATTTTCAATTTTCTGATGGTAAAACCCCAACTGGAAATAATGTTCCAATTAGACCTGGCAAAGACGATGTAAAGGGTGATCCTGATTTTAATAAAGAGTTAAATAATGAACTTCCTAAAAAACCGAATTCATCTTCGTTTGAAAAACCAGAAAGAGTACCTGTTAGAGGAAATTCTTCACCTGTAAATGTTTTACCTAAAGGCAACACTATTTCTCCAAAGGAATCAATACCTAAACCGTCATCTGTTCCTGCAGTTAAAGGAATTAAAGGTAAAAATTGATATTTTTTAGGTCATTATCAATTTTTGAATTACTTTTAATACTCAGAAATCTGAATATGCCTAAATTATTATTTTCGCTTTTTATTAGTAGTTTTTGGATAATTTGCCCTAATCTTCACGGACAATTTTCTCCCTTTTTTAAAACTCAACTAGAAAAAAATCCAACCGAGCAATTTCCTGCTTGTGTTAAAAACACTTCCTTGAATCAAGGGATTCTAAAAAATGTAGGTGTAGAAATTAAGTACAAAACAAAAAACTGGATTTTCTTTAATACAACTGCACTTATGGCTGAAGAATTAAGAAATTCTGCAAACCTATCTTCAATTTATTTTGAATTCGCCCCTCCTACTTCCCTAGCTGATACTGCTTTGGTTAGACATAAAATCAATTTGGTGCATGATGGAATTGGATTGGACACTTCTTATACTGGTAGCGGAGTGATTATGGGAATCGTTGATCAAGGATTGGATTTCAATCACCCCGATTTTAAATACTCAAATGGACAAACACGTGTTTTGAGGTATTGGGATCATACTGTAAATAGTACAAACCCACCTCAACCCTATGGATATGGCACTGTATGGAATAGCGAATCAATAAATAATGGCACATGTACAAGTCTTGAGACAGGAACGGCTCATGGAACAACGGTAGCTGGAATCGCCACGGGTAATGCCAGAGCTAATCAAAAACATAAAGGAGCAGCTCCTGAGTCCGATATAATTATTGTAGAAACAAATTTCAACCTTCAAAATTGGACTTTATCTATAGCTGACGCCTGTGATTACATCTTCAAAGTGGCTGACTCATTAGGTAAACCCGCTGTAATTAATTTATCGCTTGGCTCATATTTAGGAAGTCATGATGCACGAGATCCAGCAGGTGAATATATTGATTCGCTGCTTGAAGCAAAAGAAGGAAGAATTGTAGTTTGTGCAGCCGGTAATTCTGGCAATAATGGAAAATATCATGTCCATAATGATGTTTCATCTGACACTAGTTTCTTTTGGAATATAAGTAATCCGGGAAATACCTTTGTTGGAAATAATAAAATTCTATTTGACATGTGGGGCGATACCTCTAATTCAAATTATCAATTCGCTTATGGTGCTGACAGACCTGGGCCAAATTTTGGTTTTGTAGGAAGAGCTAATTTTAGAACTGCACTAAGTGATACAAATGGAACCGTTGTTTATGATACAATTTATAATTCAGCAGGTCAACGTATTGCTTGCATTGAAACTTGGCGAGAGATCGTTGGACCTAACTTCCACATGCAAGCAGTATTTCGTACAATAGATTCATTAAATTATTTATATCGTTTTGAAACGCTTGGTTCCGGTACTTTTGATGTTTGGGGAGGTGCTTGGCAACGATGCAGTGATTTTGTGACATCCATCCCTGATTCCTCAACTATGCCCTCTATTGTAAATTATGTTATGCCCGACTCACTGCAAACGATTGTTTCTTCTTGGAATTGTTCTTCAAAAGTAATTTCAGTTGGAAATCTTCAAAACAGAAAATCGTACATTGACAAAAATAATAACACTCAAACCTTTAGTGGAACACCTGGAACACTGGCAGTTTCGAGTAGTAAAGGACCTTCTCGATTAGGAGTAATCAAACCTGATGTTTCAGCAAGTGGTGATATTTCTTTTGGTTCGGGACCTCTAGCCTACTTATCAAATTCAGCAAATAATGTGAACATCGATGTTGGCGGTTTTCATGTGAAAAATGGTGGAACTTCCATGGCATCGCCAGTAGTTGCAGGATCAGCTGCTCTTTATCTACAGAAATGTAGTTTATTAAATTATGCAGATTTCAAAATGGATTTAATTCTTTCCTCTACTGCGGATTTACAAACGGGAATTACTCCAAATTTTGGTTATGGCTTTGGGAAATTGAATACTCAAAATCTATTACTACAGAAACACCAACCCGTGAATATTATAGGGCCAGATGGAATTTGTTTAGGTGACAACGTAAGTCTATCATTTCAATCATCCCTTTTCCCAACCTCCATACTTTGGTCAACAGGGTCGCAAACATCAACAATTTCCACGTCAATCAGTGGAAGTTTTTCGGTCTTGTTAACTGACGAAAATGGCTGTAGATCAAGATCACCTAATAAAACATTAAGTTCATACCAATTACCATTTGTTGATGCTGGACCAAATTACATTCTCTGTCCTAATTTGCCATTAACTTTGACAGGAAGCGGGACTGCTACAATGTATCAATGGTCGAATAATGCACCAAACAATCAACCTTTC
Organism: Crocinitomicaceae bacterium; assembly: GCA_044237035.1. Lineage (GTDB taxonomy): Bacteria > Bacteroidota > Bacteroidia > Flavobacteriales_D > Crocinitomicaceae > UBA952. Next base: position 24,284 of record JBIIFU010000010.1, on the reverse strand, counting down.
ATTCCAACCTTATCAGGATTTTATTCAGTTATTGGAACGGATGTAAATGGATGTTCAAACACGGATTCTACATTTATTGATTTTTTCACTTTAATGCCTGTTAGTTATGAAGAATCAATGAGTGAAATAGGATTATCAGACCTTGCATTTAATGTGACCACTGGTGCGCCAGAGGGAGGATCCTATTCAGGGCCTGGAATAATCGGAACGACTTTTCACCCTGGTTTAGCAGGGGTTGGGACACATCCAGTTGTTTATTCTGTATTGAATTCAAATGGGTGCTATTCTACAGATACTTCTTTTATTACAGTGATTGATAATGTCGGGATTTCAGAAATTAAGGATGAGATTCGAATATTTCCTAATCCAACCTCTGATAATATTTGGATAAAAGTTATGCAACCCTTTAATTACTCACTTATTGGAAATGATGGAAAAACACTTTCAACAGGGAATTTCACCGATGAGTTGACACTTAATTTATCTAATTTGAGTAATGGAATTTATTTTTTGCGACTTACAAATGAATCAAAAGTACATGAATTTAAGATTTCAAAAATTGATTAAAATAAATGGAATATTGATTATTCTCTCCCTATTGACTGACTGTATTTCATGGAGTCAAAATCAAAGTGGGAATTTTCAATTAGGAGTCAGATCCACGGTCAGTTTATTCAATGATAGTGAGACAAATGATTTTGGAAAAGGAATTGGTGGACAATTTCGTTTGCAACTTGCTGATAGAATTAATACAGATTGGTTTTTTGATTATTTAAGTAGCGATATTGGAAGTGTAGCCAACAGAACCGATTATCATATAGGTTGGAGTGTTCTTTTCTATCCGTACCTCAAAGAAAAACAAGCAGTGAAACCCTATATACTTGCAGGTCATTGTTTTGATTATTCGTACATGGCAGAAAATTTAAACAAAACTAATTTCTCGGAAAGATGGAGTTCTGCTATTCAAGCTGGAGTTGGAAGTCATTTTCAACTAAGCCCCAGAATGGATCTTTCTCTTACTACGCAATATATGATACATTTAGGCAATCATATTCACCCGATCACCACCTCGAGTTCTATCAATTTCATCGAAGAAAAGGGAGCAAGTTTGGAGGGACATCTATTAATTACTGTTGGGGTAAATTATAAAATCGCCGATTTATGGTAAAGTGTTTTTGGTTATTTATATTAATTCAACCTCTTCAATTATTCTCTCAAGAATTCCCTGGGTTAAATCCCAATAAAAATGAATTAACATCCTATTTTAATCCTGGATTAATAAAAGCATCAGCAACAATTTCCCCTAGCAGAATGCTACAGAATAGAGCAAATTCAATTAATTTATCCGGTTTTTTAGAATACGTTGTAGATAAAAACTACAGTTTTAGAGGTGATGTTATTCAATTTATTGACGCTGGTTATTCTTCCAAATCTTTGATTGAACCCATATTTCAAAACAGACTTTTTTTTGGTACATTTAGACATTTTGGAAAACAAAATTTGAAATTCTACACAGGTCTGCAAATGGGCACAACAGTTACAACTTACAATCAAAGTTTTTATACTGGAAATAGAACCCACGTTGCTCCATCATTTGCTGTGAAAAGTGGTGTTTCCTATTATGTTTGGAAATATTTCCACTTCTTTGCCGATTTAACCTATGTTAATTCAACCTTGAGAGGAACAAGTTTTGGTTCCCACAAAATGGACGAACTAATATTATCTGCTGGCCTTGGATTTCAAATAAATATAAAAAAGAGTAAATCAAGACAACGAATTGAACAAATTCAATCAAAATCTCCAAAATTCTAACATTTATATTTGAGAATTTTGAGCTATTCTTTAACTCACTCGGGCAAAATATTCATCTTGTCGGCAAAGTGATAACAATAATCTCGTAAATCTTCTGAAATCAAATGCTCGCCTGTAGATTTTTCAAAAGTATCTGCAAGGGTCAATAAGGTTTGATGAAAAAATTGTTTCATTTCTTCAATAGTCATATCCTTGGTCCATAAATCTATTTTCATAGTATTTTTTTCCTTGGGATCCCAAATAGATAAAAGAAAAGCACTTGCCGGATTATTTTCAATTTGACCATCTTGTGCCGACCATTTCATGGCTACGGGAAGATTGTTTTCGTTTAATTCTACTTCAATTTTTATTTCAGACTTTTTCGACATAACTATTTTTTTAATCAATTTTGTAAGCTTGCATAATTTGAGCAAACGGCACTTTTACTAATTTTTCTAGGGGCAGATCAGAGTTTTGTTCCATATATTTCCGAACCATTTTCCACCCAATATATTGACCTAAACGATCCGGACTTTCCTTTGGTAAACCTTTGGTATAGGGGGCTTCATTGAAATAACCCAATTTAAGTAGTTCATCATTTTTGAAAAGTAATTTTTGCTCTACGAAATATTTCCAAATTCTTTTTTCATTTTCTTCTGCCCACTTAAGTTTTTCAGGTGAATATCTCAAAATAATGGACTTGTCTTTTTCAGGAAGTGCCGCTTCAATGAAATAAAGTAATTTCCCCCAACTTACCATGTCTTCTGCGAATTTTGCATCAGTTGGTGATTGAACATGAGCATACACCCATTGATATATAACATCTCTTGCCATAAATTTACGATCCATTCCTTGTTTCATGTAATCAAATAAACCTTGAATTGAAGTCTTTTTAATAAGATTATTACCCGAACCAAGATACCACTCCAATCCAATTCCAATATCTGTATTTGTGGCAATTGTATTATAAGAAAATAAAGAATTAAAGAAAACAATATTTCTTGGCGTGTTCATTTTAGGAAAGTGAAACTTCAAATGTTTTAACCCCTCTTTAATCTCCTCTTTTTCTGCAGATAACACTTTGAAATTATTCTGTAATTCTTTCTCTAATTCAGTAATAAATGGATCTTTGTAAAACGTCTCTAATTGATTCGTATAACTAGAGTCAACGTTTGTTCTAATTTTGAGTCCTTTCTCAAATGTAAACAAATACAAATCTGGGAATTCTTGCTTAAAATTTCTATTTAATAAAATTCTGCGTGAATTGGTGGCATGGTATAGCATTGAGTCAGTATTAATATAATTGAACTTAATTTTAACATCTGATGCATCAACATCCAAAGGGTCATTCTTACAACTTGAACAAATAATAGTTAATACAATAGCTAAAAACAAGCGACTTAAATGAATCATTTTTATAACTTTGTTCAAAGTTAACATTTCATTTGTTTACATCTAATCAAAAAAGTATGAAATCAAAATTATTAATCTTAGGTCTTTCATTTAGTATTAGTTCAATTCTAACTGCTCAAGAAAATTGTCAAAAAACCATAGATAGTTTAAATAGCAGAATTAATTACTTAGAAAACAACGTAAGAAATAATGCATCTGGGAGATTGTTGCAAGCTGGATTAACAACAAATTTGGGAATGAATTTCATTACGCCCGGACAATCCAAACTTATTGATAAAAACGGTCTAGGATCATGTTTTAGTATTGGAGTTACAATAAACAAAGCATTTAAAAACTCACCAACAGTTGGTATTTCAACCGGGATTGAGTTTGACTTTGAAACCAACCGTTATAAAACAGTAGATAGTGTTTATTACGACTATATAGGTACTAAAGTAATAGGAAAAGAGAATGCAGTAGATGCCACAGGAAGTTTCTCTCTTCAAGAAAGAAATCAAAAGTCCATTTATGTGACCGTTCCATTAATGATGTTATTCAGAACTTCAATGATTGGAGATTTTCGTTATTTTGGTAAATTCGGTATTAGAAATTCATTCTTAATTAAAAACTCTGTAAATGACTTCGGGGTTGATATTTCTAATGTCCCTTATGTTGCTAATAGTGAAAACAATAATTTCACATCACCCGGAGATATGTTTTTCTATAAAGGTTCAATTGGATTATCTGCTGGTGCCGAATGGAAATTCATGGAAACAACATCACTCGTTGCTGAACTAGGATATTTTTATGGTATCACTCCCTTGCATTTAGAAAGGAAAGAATCAAATAGAACTTTTTATACTGTTGATAATGGAACAAGAACCTATTTTTCAAATAAGGCAAGTCAGAATCAGCTTCTTTTCAAAATTTCCCTATTGTTTTAATCAGTTGTTCCTTGGATTATTATCGTTTAGAAAAATTTATCTCTCAATGGCTTCTTGACTATTGTGAAAAATCCAAAGTTTCAGGATTTGTTATTGGTATTTCTGGTGGAATTGATTCTGCTGTAACATCAACACTCTGCGCACAAACAGGAAAGAAAACAATCTTGGTTAATTTACCGATCAAGCAAAATGAAAGCGAATATAATCGTGCATTGGAACATATTGAAAATTTAAAGTCAAGATTTTCTAATGTTCAAAGTGTTGAAGTAAATCTTACAGAAACATTTGAAATATTAAGTGAAAATCTTCCTAGCGAGGCTAAATCTAATTCATTAGCGATGGCCAATACACGTTCACGATTACGCATGACCACGTTATATGCTATTGCACAAGGAAATAATTGTTTGGTAGCGGGAACAGGTAATAAGATTGAAGATTTTGGAATAGGATTTTACACCAAGTATGGAGATGGTGGAGTGGATATTAGTCCGATTGCTGACTTACTAAAAACTGAAGTTTTTCAATTAGGAAAGGAACTCAAGGTTATAGAATCTATTCAAAATGCAGCTCCTACGGATGGTCTATGGGGAGATCAGCGTACAGATGAAGATCAAATTGGCGCAACCTATCCAGAACTTGAGTGGGCTATGCTTTTTCACGGAAATGAAAATGAATTAACAAGTAGGCAACAAGAAGTTTTGACTATTTATCGTAGATTGAATACTGCCAATAAACATAAAATGCTACCGATTCCTGTTTGTTTTATTCCAGACGAGTTCAGAAATTAAAACTTAGTCAATTTTCATTCTAATTCGCCACTCTTTTGGATATAAATTATTAAATCTATTACCTAAATGATTTATCCAACCCAAACCTTGATTCATGTAAGTCACAAGATAATATCCTTTGGATAAATTTCTGATTTCAAAAGTTTCACCTTTTAAGAATAATAAAGCTTTTTTTTCATCTAATTCTATCCTTGGAACTGAATCTAACAGTTGAGTTGAGAATGCTAATTCGTAATGGGGTTCTATTTTCTTTGGCAATAAGGTTCCTAGAATCACCCCTATTTTTGTGCAATACAATTTCGACTGCAAAATCTGTGTGAATTCAAAATGTGCTGAGTGTATTCCCGCAACTCCGTCTTTAAATTCTATACAAGTGAATAGGTCTAAATCAACATAATCTTTTAACCCAGTTAACTCATTTTTCAGTAATGGTTTACTGGTTGGCTTGTTCTTTTTAATTTTTAATGAATTGGAGTCATTCTTTTTAAGAACGGAAATAAAAAAACCTTCGCTTTTTGTTAAACCTGGCGCGAAATAAATACCAACTCCTTCACGTCCCTTAATTGAACCAGCCGGCAAATTCAAAGGCAATATTTCTGCGTTCAATTCTTGTGATAACCATTTAATCGTATCTTCATTCTCTACTTCATTTAGCGTACATGTTGAATAAATCAAGTATCCATTTTCTTTTAAAGAATCCCAAACATCACAAACAATTTGCTTTTGACGGTCGGCGCATAAATCTACATTTTTTAATGACCATTCATTCCTTGAATCGGGATCTTTTCTAAACATTCCTTCTCCCGAACATGGTGCATCCACTATAACAACATCAAAAAAAGAAGGCAACTCCTGAAAATGTTTTGGCTGATTACAAGTAACCACAGAATTAACTGCCCCCCATTTAGTTAAGTTTTCACGTAAAATACTATTTCGATTTGCTATGATTTCATTGCTGACAAGAAAACCATCATCCTCTAACCAAGAACTAATTAATGTACTTTTACCACCTGGTGCTGCACAAAGATCGAGAATAGTAGATTTTTTAGAAATTGATAATTGATTTAGAATAAATTCGATAACCATTGATCCTGCTTCTTGAGGATAATAACATCCGGCGTGAAATAAAGGATCTAAAGTAAATATTGGTCTTTTAGGCAAATAATGGCCATTTTCATTCCATGGTACAGATTCTAAATTAGTATCCTTGCTGTTATTTTTTAATGGATTAAGTCGAATTGAAACCGGAGGATCCTCATTCATTGCTTCGATTAGATTCTCAGGCCAAAATGAATCAGCATTGATACGTTTGATAAAATCTTCTGGTAATGGAATCAAGAGGAGAACATTTAAAAATAAGAGAAAAAATAATCAAAAAAAAACGCCGACTTGAAGCCGGCGTTCTAACCAAATAATCAACCTAACCTAAATAAGACTTTAAAATTCTATTTTTTGAAGAATGCTTTAATCTTCGAATTGCTTTTTCTTTAATTTGACGAACTCTTTCACGAGTTAAATCAAAACGATCCCCAATCTCATCTAATGACATCGCTGCTCTACCTTCTAACCCATAAAATAATTTTACAACATCACATTCTCGTGGAGTTAATGCCGTTAATGATCTTTCGATGTCTTTTCGTAAAGATTCTAATACTAAGTTACTTTCTGGACCAGGCATAGAATCATTGGCTAATACGTCATACATACTAGAAGATGACTCATCGCCCTCAACCAAAGGAGCATCCATTGATACGTGGCGGCCGTTGTGCGATAATGACTGCTTAATTTCCTCTGTTGTACACCCTAAAAATTCAGCCATTTCATCCGCAGATGGTGGTCTTTCAAATTTTTGTTCAAGTTCAGAATATGCTTTATTTATTTTATTTATAGAACCAATTTTATTTAATGGTAACCTTACGATTCTCGCTTGTTCAGCCAATGCTTGTAGGATTGATTGACGAATCCACCAAACTGCGTAAGAAATAAATTTGAACCCCCTTGTTTCATCAAATCGTTCAGCGGCTTTAATTAGACCTACATTTCCTTCATTGATTAAATCAGGCAATGCTAATCCTTGATTTTGATACTGTTTTGAGACTGAAACTACGAAACGAAGATTTGCCTTCGTTAGTCTTTCTAGCGCTGCTTTGTCGCCCATTCTAATTCTACGGGCCAACTCCACTTCTTCATCGGGTGTGATAAGGTCAACTCTGCCTATTTCTTGAAGATATTTATCAAGGGAGGCGGTTTCTCTGTTTGTTACTTGTTTTGCTATTTTAAGCTGACGCATGATGTGAAAAAATTATTGATTCAACACCTATAACGTAGTTTCTAAAAAAAGGTTGGTTTTTTTGTGATATTTTTTCAAATGAACTATTTCATTGACTAAAACCGGCTTTTCAGTGAGAATTTCAACATTTATTTATTGAGAATAAATACTATTCCTACACATAATAAAATGGACAAGATTATATTCAAAATTGCTAGGCCAAAATTGCCCATTTGAATCAAGGTAGCAGTTTCAAGGGAAAAAGTGCTAAACGTACTAAATCCCCCACAAAAACCGATAATTAGTAATGGATGTAGCCACGGACTCTCCCATTTCTTCACTAGTAAAAAGGTAAATATGGCAACAAATAATGAAGCTAAAAAATTGGAAACAAAGGTTGCGATTGGAAATTGAAAAACAAATCTTGCTGCATAAAGAGAAATTGAATAACGCATAAGACTCCCCAATCCTCCACCGATAAAAATATAAATCCAATTCATTGAATCTTTAATTTTCCAATCAATTTAACAAAAACAAACTTATAAAAACAAAAAGCTAAAACTCCACCAAATAAAAAACCAACAAGCACATCGGAAAGATAATGAACACCCAAGTAAATGCGACTAAATCCAACCAAAATCATTGGCAGAATGAATACCCATTTAAAATTAAGATCTTTTATATAAACAATAAAAAATATTGTAATTGTAGCAAAGTTCGACGCATGTGATGATATGAATCCAAATTGGCCGCCCTTATAATCTTGACCATTGGGTAGTTTGTAATAATGCAGTTTTTCTGAAATAAGTAAATTATGTGAAGGTCGATAGCGTTGAAAAATATCCTTAAAAGCATGAACCGATAGATAATCAGATATCAAGATTAGCAATAAGGCGGATGACAAAAACAACAAAGCTGGAATGAACCCTTTTCTTCGATAAACAAGTACAAGAAGTAGAATGTAAAAGGGTATCCAAATAAATCTAGTAGAAATCAACCACATTATTTGGTCAAAAATTGGAAAATGCAAGCCATTAATTAAAAGTACAATTTGGCGATCTATTTCCTCCAACCAATCAATCATAATTTAAATGCTTCCAAATTAAGTCTTTCAATTCAACTATTCCTTGTTGAGCAAGAGAAGAAATAAAAACGCATGGTATCTTTGGTAGATTTTTAGCAATTTCCGTTTTTAATTCATCATCAAGCATATCTGATTTTGAAATAGCTAACAATCTTTCCTTATGCAATAACTCTGGGTTGTACAATTTCAGCTCCTTTAGAAGAACATTGTATTCCTTTTTTACATCTTCGCTATCAGCAGGTATTAGGAATAAGAGTAAGGAATTACGCTCAATATGGCGTAAAAACCGAAGTCCAAGACCCTTTCCTGCATGTGCTCCTTCAATAATTCCTGGTATATCTGCAACAACAAACGAACGTATATCTCTATAATTAACCATTCCTAGATTAGGACGAAGTGTAGTAAAAGGATAATCAGCTATTTCAGGTTTTGCAGCAGAAATAACAGATAGAAGAGTGCTTTTGCCAGCATTTGGAAAACCAACCAACCCAACATCCGCAAGAACCTTCAATTCTAAAATTTTCCAACCCTCCCCTCCTTCTTCACCTGGCTGAGCATATCTAGGTGTTTGATTGGTAGCTGATTTAAAATGATTATTACCCAGCCCACCTCGACCCCCTCTCTGTATTACTTGAGTTTCTCCATTCTCAGTTATCTCAAATAAAATTTCCCCAGTTTCTGCATCTTTTGCAACAGTCCCCAAAGGAACTTCGATAAATTCATCTGACCCCTGTGAACCAGTTTTTAAATTTCCTGCTCCATGCGCTCCGTGACCTGCCTTTATATGTTTTTTATATTTTAAGTGTAATAATGTCCATAGTTGAGAATTACCACGAACAATGACATGTCCACCACGTCCACCATCCCCACCATCAGGTCCACCTTTTGGAATATATTTTTCTCTACGAAAATGCGTTGAACCGCCACCTCCATTACCAGAAGTACAGTGTATTTTTACGTAATCAACAAAATTATCTGATGCCATTCAATTATGCATTTCTCGAGTCAACTGCACTAAAAAGACGACTAGTTATTTCATCAATTGTACCAATACCTTGAATTGAAATTAATTTACCTTGACCTTCATAAAAATGCTTAACTGGAGCAGTTTCTCTATTGTAAACAGCTATTCGATTCTCAATAATTAATGGATCTGCATCATCAGCTCTTCCACTAACTTCTGCTCTCTTTAACAACCGAATTTTTAATTCATTTTCTTCAACATCAAGGGCCAACATCAATGTAATTGATGTATTAATAGATTCTAGAAATTCATCCAAGGCTTCTGCTTGGGCAGAGGTTCTTGGGAATCCGTCAAAAATATATCCTTTGGATGAATTTGCCTTAAGTACTTCTGCACGAAGCATATCAATTGTAACAGAGTCCGGAACGAGATGACCTTTATCCATATAGCTTTTTGCCAATAATCCAAGTTCTGTTTCACCTTTTATATTTGCTCTAAAGATATCCCCTGTGGACAAGTGAGTTAACCCGAACTTCTCTATCAATCTTTCAGATTGAGTTCCTTTCCCTGCACCTGGAGGGCCAAATAACACAATATTCAACATATTAATTCTCTTTTAATTGATATAAATCTTTTAAATTTCTTCCTCTTTCATCATAATCCAATCCATAGCCAACAACAAATTTATTAGCTATAACAAACCCCTGATATTTTGGAGGATAAATACCTTTAAATGCTTCAGGTTTAAACAATAACGAACAAACTTCGATGGATGCCGGATTTTTTTTAGTTAAATTTTCAATAAGAGAGGCTATGGTTAAACCCGTATCAACAATATCCTCAACAATAATAACATGGCGATCTTTAATGTCAATCATTAATTCCATTTGCTGACTCACCGTACCAGTTGATGAAAGACCAGTATATGAACTCAATTTAGTAAACGAAATATCACATGAATCCGTATAAAACTTCAATAAATCAGATGCAAACATAAATGCCCCATTCAAAACAACTAAAAAAACCGGATTTTTTCCCTTGTAGTCATCTTCCAACTTTTTCGCAAGTAATTCAACCTCATTCAGAATATTATCCGAGGGTATGAATAAAGAAAACAGTTTATCGTGAATTTGAATTCCCATAATTAATTACAAAGGTAGTTTATTCTTTTTAATACTTGAGAAATTGAATATTTGAATTATTCAACACATTCAGTTAAATTCTATAGTGTATTAAACAAAAAAAGCTGGCCAATTCAAGCCAGCTTTCTATAGAATTTAATTTGTTAGGCTTCTTCTTTCAGTTTTTCAAGTTCTTCAACAGAACCAACAATTTGTTTTTGGAATGAACGAACACCTGTACCTGCTGGAATCAAATGACCTACAATTACATTTTCTTTCAAACCTAATAACCAATCTTCTTTACCTGAAATTGCCGCTTCATTTAAAACTTTAGTAGTTTCTTGGAAGGAAGCTGCAGAAATAAAGGACTGAGTTTGAAGAGATGCTCTTGTAATACCTTGTAATAAAGGTCTTGATGTAGCTGGTGTAGCTTCACGTGCTTCTACCATTTTCTTATCCGCACGTTTCAACTGAGAATTTTCATCTCTCAACTTACGAGAGGAAACAATCTGACCAGCTTTTAGATTTTCTGAGTCTCCAGAATCATCAACCACCATCATTCCAAACAATTCGTCATTGGCTTCCATAATATCTGCCTTGTGAACAGATTGACCTTCTAAGAAACGAGTGTCTCCCGATTCTAGAATTTCATTTTTAAGCATCATTTGACGCACAATAACTTCAAAATGTTTATCGTTAATTTTCACGCCTTGTAAACGGTAAACCTCTTGAATTTCATTTACAATATATTCTTGAACTTTAGTAGGCCCTTCAATATTTAAAATATCAATCGGTGTAATTGCTCCATCAGATAAAGGCGATCCAGCACGAACGTAGTCATTTTCTTGAACTAGAATATGTTTAGAAAGAGGAACCATGTATTTTTTCTCTTCACCTGTTCTAGAAATAATTGAAATTTCACGATTACCACGCTTAATTTTACCAAATTGTGCTGTCCCATCAATTTCTGCAACAACTGCCGGATTAGAAGGATTTCTAGCTTCAAATAATTCTGTTACACGTGGTAAACCTCCCGTAATATCACCTGTTTTTCCAGCTAATCTTGGGATTTTCACTAAAATTTCACCCGCTTCAATTTTTGCTCCCTCTTCGATGGCAATATGAGCATCAACAGGAAGTGAATATTCGCGAAGTATTTCTTTAGATTTTGGATCGATGATATGAATACTTGGACTTCGTTTTTTATCACGCGTTTCAATAATCACTTTTTCGGTAAATCCTGTTTGCTCATCGACTTCCTCTCTAAATGTTACTCCTTCAACAATACTATCGAAAACTACTTTTCCTGGTACTTCAGAAATAATTAATGCATTGTATGGATCCCATTTACAAATTACATCTCCTTTTTTGATTTTATCACCAGATTTAACCAATATATCGGATCCGTAAGGAATGTTAGCGTTCATTACAACTATTCCTGTTTTCTCATCAGTAATTTTCAACTCAGCTGAACGACCCACCACTATTGTACGAATTGACCCATCTGAATTCTTTTTATCAATTGTACGAAGTTCATCAATCTCTAATCTACCATTTGCTTTTGCTTTTAAATCAGAAACGTCAGCTACATTCGATGCAGTACCCCCAACGTGGAAAGTACGAAGTGTTAACTGTGTACCTGGCTCACCAATTGATTGAGCAGCGATAACACCAACTGCATCTCCCATTTGCGCCAAACGGTGATTTGAAAGATTTCGTCCATAACATTTTGAACAAACTCCTTTTCTCATTTCACATGTCAAAACAGAACGAATTTCAACTTCCTCAATTCCAACGGCTTCAATAGCCGAAGCCACCTCTTCAGAAATAACTTCTCCTGAGGATACAATTAATTTATCTGAATCAGGTTGATAAACATCATGAACTGATGTTCTTCCTAAGATTCTATCATATAAAGGTTCAACTACCTCATCATTTTTCTTCAAGGCCGTTGCAACAATACCTCTTAAGGTACCACAATCATTCGAATTGATAACCACATCTTGAGCAACATCAACCAATCTACGAGTAAGATAACCAGCATCAGCTGTTTTTAGAGCCGTATCTGCAAGACCTTTACGAGCACCGTGAGTTGAAATAAAGTATTCTAAGATTGATAATCCTTCTTTAAAGTTAGATAGGATTGGGTTTTCAATGATTTCTTGAGCAGAGGCACCTGATTTTTGTGGTTTCGCCATCAATCCCCTCATACCTGATAACTGACGAATTTGTTCTTTAGAACCACGAGCTCCTGAATCAAACATCATATAAATTGAGTTGAATCCTTGACGGTCACTTTTCAACTGATCCATCAAAGTTTGAGTCAACTTAGCATTTGTATGGGTCCATATATCAATGATTTGATTATATCTTTCGTTATTTGTGATGAGACCCATATTATAGTTCATCATAACTTCTTTCACCTCAACATCTGCTTTTTCAACTAACTCATCTTTTTCTTTTGGAATAATTACATCATCTAAATTGAAAGATAGTCCACCTTTGAATGCCATTTCATAACCCAATCCTTTAATATCATCAAGGAATTGAGCAGTACGAGATGTTCCTGAAACCTTCAATACATTTCCAATAATGTCTCTCAAGGCTTTTTTTGTCATTACATCATTAATGAAACCTACTTCTCTTGGTACTTTCTCGTTGAAAAGAACTCTACCGCAAGTTGTTTCAATTAATTGTAATTCAGGTTGACCATTCTCATTCAAATCGTATGTTTTCACTTTGATGTGAGCATGAAGATCTAATTTATTCTCGTTGTATGCAATAACTACTTCTTCGGGAGAATAGAAAACACTTCCTTCACCTCTAACAACTAAATCCGCTGTACTTTTCTTGCCTTTAGTAATGTAATAAAGACCAAGTACCATGTCTTGAGATGGAACCGCGATAGGTGCACCATTTGCAGGATTTAGAATGTTGTGAGAAGCTAACATCAACATTTGAGCTTCCAAAATTGCGGCATTACCCAACGGTAAATGAACCGCCATTTGATCACCATCAAAGTCAGCGTTGAAGGCTGTTGTCACCAACGGATGAAGTCGAATTGCTTTTCCTTCAATTAATTTTGGCTGAAATGCTTGAATACCTAGTCTGTGAAGCGTTGGTGCTCTATTCAAAAGAACTGGATGTCCTTTCAACACATTTTCCAAAATGTCCCAAACTACAGGCTCTTTTCTATCAACAATTTTCTTAGCAGATTTTACTGTTTTAACAATACCTCTTTCAATCATTTTACGAATGATGAACGGCTTGTATAGCTCTGCAGCCATGTCTTTAGGTAAACCACATTCGTGCAATTTTAAATCTGGTCCAACCACAATTACAGAACGAGCAGAATAATCCACACGTTTTCCTAATAAGTTTTGACGGAAACGACCTTGTTTTCCTTTCAATGAATCAGAAAGGGATTTCAAAGCTCTATTAGACTCTGTTTTAACCGCGCTCGCTTTTCTTGAATTATCAAAAAGTGAATCTACAGATTCTTGAAGCATCCTTTTTTCGTTACGTAAAATAACCTCAGGAGCCTTAATTTCAATCAATCTTTTTAAACGATTATTTCTAATAATTACTCGACGGTATAGGTCATTCAAATCAGATGTCGCAAAACGACCACCATCTAATGGAACCAATGGACGCAATTCAGGTGGAATAACAGGTACAACCTTAACAATCATCCATTCTGGACGGTTATCAATTCTTTTCTGAGAATCTCTCATGGATTCAACTACCTGCAAACGCTTCAGTGCTTCATTCTTTCTTTGAACTGAAGTTTCATGATTCGCTTGATGACGAAGATCATAAGATAATTGTTCCAAATCCAAATTTCTCAACAAATCATGAAGTGCTTCTGCACCCATTTTTGCAATAAACTTGTTAGGATCATTATCTTCTAAATACTGATTTTCCTTTGGTAGAGCATCTAAAATATCCAGGTATTCTTCCTCAGTTAAGAAATCTGTTTCTTTGAAATGAATACCATCAAGCGTATTTGCTAAACCAGCTTGAATAACAACATAACGCTCATAATAGATAATTTGATCAAGTTTCTTTGTTGGCAAGCCTAACAAATAACCGATTTTATTAGGTAAAGAACGAAAATACCAAATATGCGCTACTGGAACAACCAATGAAATGTGTCCCATTCTCTCACGACGAACCTTTTTTTCAGTTACTTCGACCCCACATCTGTCACAAACAATTCCTTTGTATCGGATTCTTTTGTACTTACCGCAATGACATTCGTAATCTTTTACAGGTCCGAAAATTCGCTCACAAAACAAACCATCTCTTTCTGGTTTATAGGTTCTGTAATTGATAGTTTCTGGTTTTAAAACCTCTCCACTAGATTGCTCCAAAATCACTTCTGGAGATGCCAATGAAATAGTTATTTTATTAAAGCTACTTTGTTTTTTTGGTGTTTCTTTTCTAAAAGTCATTTTTACTATTTTTTAGTTAAGACTTGATTAATCTAACGAAATATTTAAGCACAATCCACGTAATTCATGTAATAATACATTGAATGACTCAGGAATTCCAGGCTCAGGAATGTTATCTCCTTTAACGATTGCTTCATAAGCTTTTGCACGACCAACAACATCATCAGACTTAACAGTTAGAATCTCTTGAAGAATGTGCGAAGCTCCAAATGCCTCGATCGCCCAAACTTCCATTTCTCCAAAACGCTGACCTCCAAATTGAGCTTTACCTCCAAGCGGTTGTTGTGTAATAAGGGAGTATGGTCCGATTGAACGTGCATGCATTTTATCATCAACCATGTGAGATAATTTCAACATGTAAATAATTCCGACTGTTGCTGGCTGATGGAATTTTTCACCAGTTCCACCGTCATACAGATAGGTCTTACCAGATCTAGGAATACCCGCTTTATCTGTCAATTCATTAATTTGATTCGGTGTAGCACCATCAAAAATTGGTGTAGCGAATTTCACGCCTAACTTCTCACCTGCCCAACCAAGAACTGTTTCATAAATTTGTCCAAGGTTCATACGAGAAGGTACACCTAGTGGATTCAATACGATATCTACAGGAGTACCGTCTTCCAAGAATGGCATATCTTCTTGACGAACGATATTTGCTACAATCCCTTTATTACCGTGACGACCCGCCATCTTATCACCAACTTTCAATTTACGTTTTTTAGCAACATAAACTTTCGCTAAGCGAACGATTCCTGCAGGTAATTCATCTCCCACTGAAATATGGAATTTTTTACGTTTGTAAATACCCAATAAATCGTTTGCCTTAATATTGAAGTTGTGTAACAAACGAATAATCAGTTGATTAATATCTTGTTCCGATGTCCAATTAAGCGGATTAACAATTGAATAGTCAATAGAAATTAAATTCTTCTGATTGAATTTCGTTCCTTTTTTGATAATTTCTTCTTTAAAGTTATTGAATACTCCAGCGGCTTTATGCTCACCTAAAATTTTCAATAATTTATCCACCAATTGATCTTTTAACTTTGCAAGTTCAACTTGATAATCTGACTCAATTTGATCTAGAGCTGGTTTATCTTGAGTTTTTGTTTTACGATCTTTAATTGCTCGTGAAAACAATTTCTTATCAATTACAACACCTCTAAGAGATGGTCCTGCTTTCAATGAGGCATCTTTAACATCGCCGGCTTTATCGCCAAAGATTGCTCTTAATAATTTTTCTTCAGGAGAAGGATCAGTTTCACCTTTCGGTGTAATTTTACCAATCAAAATATCGCCTTCTTTAATCTCAGCACCAATTCTAATTAAACCATTCTCATCTAAATCTTTAGTTGCTTCTTCGCTAACGTTAGGAATATCTGAAGTTAATTCTTCCATTCCTCTTTTAGTATCACGAACTTCTAATGAATATTCATCAATGTGAATAGATGTAAATATATCGTCTCTAACAACTCTTTCAGAAATAACAATTGCATCCTCAAAATTGTACCCTTTCCATGGCATGAAAGCTACTTTCAAGTTCTGACCAAGTGCTAGTTCACCTTGTTGAGTTGCATATCCTTCACAAAGAACTTGTCCTTTAGATACACGATCACCTTTTGAAACGATAGGTTTCAAGTTGATACAAGTACTTTGATTGGTTTTCATGAACTTAGTTAACCTGTAGGTAACTACTTCACTATCAAAACTTACTAATTTATCAGCTTCAGTCCAATCGTATCGAATTGTAATTTCATTAGCATCTACATATTCTACAACACCATTACCTTCAGCATTAACTAAAACACGAGAGTCTCTTGCTACCAATCTTTCAATTCCAGTTCCCACAATTGGAGAATTTGGTCTTAATAGAGGAACAGCTTGACGCTGCATGTTCGATCCCATCAAGGCACGGTTAGCATCATCATGTTCAAGAAAAGGAATTGATGAAGCTGCAATTGACGCAATTTGATTTGCACCAACGTCAATTAGGTTAATCTTTTTCGGTTCAACTAATGGGAAGTCTCCTTCAAATCTAGCTTTCACCAAATCACTTAGGAAGTTACCTTTATCATCTACTTCAACATTTGCTTGAGCAATCATTTTCTGATCTTCTTCTTCCGCTGCTAAATACAATGGCTCAGAAGAAGTTTTAATTTTTCCATTATCAACTTCGCGGTATGGAGTCTCAATAAATCCTAATTTATTTACTTTAGCAAATACACAAAGCGATGAGATCAATCCAATATTTGGACCTTCTGGCGTTTCAATTGTACACAAACGACCGTAGTGTGTATAGTGAACGTCTCGAACCTCAAAACCTGCTCTCTCACGTGAAAGTCCGCCTGGCCCTAGGGCTGACAACCTTCTTTTATGAGTAACTTCAGAAAGTGGATTTGTTTGATCCATAAACTGAGAAAGCTGGTTAGTTCCAAAAAATGAATTAATTACGGAAGAAAGTGTTTTCGCATTAATCAAATCAATAGGAGTAAACACTTCATTATCACGCACATTCATACGCTCACGAATTGTACGAGCCATTCTAGCTAAACCAACTCCAAACTGAGCATACAACTGTTCACCTACAGTTCTAACACGACGGTTTGATAAGTGATCAATATCATCCACATCAGCTTTAGAATTAATCAATTCAATTAAATACTGAATAATAGAAATAATATCATTTTTCGTCAAAACTCTTGATTCTTCAGCTTGATCAGATTTTAATTTCTTATTCATTCTAAATCGACCAACTTCCCCTAAATCATAACGCGTATCAGAGAAAAATAATTTCTCAAAAACACCTTTTGCTGTTTCATAATCAGGTGGTTCAGCGTTCCTTAATTGACGATAAATATGTTCAATAGCTTCTTTTTCGCTGTTTGATGTATCTTTTTGAAGTGTATTGTAAATGATTGTAAAATCAATATTGGTACTTTCTTCTTTATGAAGAATAACCGCTTTAGATCCGGAATCAAGAATTAATTCAATATGATCTTCAGTCAACACTGTTTCACGATCTAATAAAACTTCATTTCTTTCAATAGAAACAACTTCTCCAGTATCTTCATCAACGAAATCTTCGATCCAAGTTTTCAAAACTCTTGCTGCTAATCTACGACCAATCAATTTTTTAGAATTAGCCTTATTAACCTTAACCTCATCAGCTAAGCCAAAAATCTCTAAAATGTCCTTATCTGCCTCATAACCTATCGCTCTAAGAAGCGTTGTAACTGGTAATTTCTTTTTACGATCAATATAAGCATACATTACACCGTTTATGTCTGTAGCGAATTCAATCCAAGAACCTTTAAAAGGAATAATTCTAGCTGAATATAATTTTGTTCCATTAGCATGACGGCTTTGTCCAAAGAAAACTCCTGGAGAACGATGTAATTGCGAAACAATTACTCTTTCTGCACCATTAATAACGAAAGATCCTTTTGGTGTCATATAAGGAATTGTACCTAAATAAACATCCTGAACGATAGTTTCGAAATCTTCGTGTTCAGGGTCAGTACAATATAATTTCAATTTAGCTTTGAGAGGAACGCTGTATGTTAAACCTCTTTCAATACATTCCTCAATTGTATAGCGAGGAGGATCGATAAAATAATCCAAGAATTCCAAAACGAATTGGTTTCTTGTATCTGTTATTGGGAAATTTTCAGCAAAAACTTTAAATAAGCCTTCACTTTCACGATTTTCTGGAGTTGTTTCTAATTGAAAGAACTCTTTAAATGATTTTAATTGGATTTCTAAAAAATCAGGATAATCGAACTGATTTTTACTCGATGCAAAACTGATCCTTTCAGTTGTTTTAATTTGTGTTGCCAAGGTTCGACAGTTTTAGTTTATAAAAAAACGCAATCTCGAAAAAGAAAAAATAAAAAAACAGAATAAGGCATCCCAAAAATGGGACGCCTTTCTGTTAAAAGACTATGAAATTATTTAATTTCAACTTCAGCTCCAGCCTCTTCAAGAGACTTTTTAAGTCCTTCAGCCTCGTCTTTAGAAACACCTTCTTTCAGAGCAGTAGGTGCACCATCAACTAAGTCTTTAGACTCTTTCAAACCATTTCCAGTTAATTCCTTAACTAATTTAACCACAGCAAGTTTGTTTGCACCGCCGGACTTAAGAATTACATCGAATTCAGTTTTCTCAACAGCAGCTTCACCACCACCCGCAGCAGCACCTGCAACCATTACTGGAGCAGCAGCAGCTGGTTCGATTCCATACTCATCTTTAAGGATTGCAGCTAATTCATTAACTTCCTTAACCGTTAAATTTACAAGCGTTTCCGCTAATTGCTTTAGATCAGCCATTTTTATTTGATTTTTAAAACGTTTTACAATAAATTATTTTTCTTCTAGAGTTTTAAGGATACCGGCAATTTTAGAACCTGCACCTTTAAGACCTGAAATAACATTCTTAGCAGGACTTTGTAGTAATCCAATAATATCTCCAACAAGTTCTTCTTTACTCTTAAGTGACTCAAGTGTAGCCAATTGAACATCACCGATAAAAATTGCTTCATCAATGTATGCCCCTTTAAGAATAGGTTTTTCACTTTTTTTACGAAACTCTTGAATCAATCGAGCAGGAGCATTTCCAACCTCACTAAACATGATAGAAGTACCTCCTTTCAATGTTTGTTTCAACTCTTCTAAGTTTTTGCCCTCAACTCGATCCATTGCTTTTTCTAATAGAGCATTCTTAACAACCCTCAAACGAATGTTGCTTTGATAACATCTACGACGAATAGCATTAATGGTATCTACAGTTAGTTCTGCCGTGTCTGCTATATAGAATACACTTGATGCATTGATTTCAGCAGCCAAGTCATCTATGTATTTTGATTTTTCTTCTCTTGTCATTTTTTTCTAGTTTTATGCAGTGACAGATTTAGAATCAATTTGAATTCCTGGACTCATGGTTGCAGAAAGATAAATACTTTTGATGTAAGTACCTTTAGCAGCTGATGGTTTCATTTTAATCAACGTCTGAATAATTTCATTTGCATTGTCACGAATTTGGTCACCTCCAAAACTAGTTTTACCAATTCCAGCATGAACAATTCCGTATTTGTCAACACGAAAATCAATTTTTCCAGCCTTAACTTCACCAACAGCTTTACCAATCTCCATTGTTACAGTTCCTGTTTTTGGATTAGGCATTAATCCTCTTGGCCCCAAAACACGACCTAGAGCACCAACTTTACCCATAACAGATGGCATTGTAATTATTACGTCTATATCTGTCCAACCACCTTTGATTTTTTCGATATAATCATCAAGACCAACGTGGTCAGCTCCTGCTGCTTTAGCTTCTGCTTCTTTATCTGGAGTACAAAGCACAAGAACGCGAACGTCTTTACCCGTACCGTGTGGAAGCGCCACCGTACCTCTAACCATTTGGTTAGCTTTACGTGGATCAACCCCAAGACGAACAGCAATATCAACTGAAGCATCAAATCGAGTAGATGAAACTTCCTTAACTAAATTACATGCATCAATTAAGGAGTAAGATTTGGAGAAATCAAATTTCGCCAAAATTTCTTTACGTTTTTTTGTTATCCTTTTCATAATACAACCTATTTAGATTTAGGAGCTTCACCCCCTTTAACAGTGACACCCATACTTCGAGCAGTACCTGCAACCATTCTCATAGCTGAATCTACTGTGAAGCAATTTAAATCAGGTAATTTATCTTCAGCGATCACCCTTACTTGATCCCAAGTCATAGAACCAACTTTAACACGATTAGGTTCAGATGAACCTTTCTTGATTTTAGTTTGCTCTACAATTTGAACTGCTGCTGGTGGTGTTTTAAGAATAAAATCAAATGATTTGTCACCATAAACTGTAATAACTACCGGAACTACCTTCCCTTGTTTATCTTGAGTTCTAGCATTAAATTGCTTACAAAACTCCATGATATTCACCCCTTTAGCACCTAATGCAGGTCCGATTGGTGGTGAAGGGTTGGCGACTCCTCCTTTAATTTGCAGCTTAATTAATGCTGCTACCTCTTTTGCCATTTTACTATAATTTATGTAGTCAAACGTGAAATTCGTCGGGAAGCTTTAGTCGACATGTTCACTCCTACGGTTAATACAAACTATACTTCTTTTTCTACTTGCATGTAGCTTAGTTCTAGTAAATTCTTTCTACCAAAGATTTTTACCATTACTTTAAGTTTTTTCTTATCTTCATTAATCTCATCGATAACTCCACTAAAATTATTGAAAGGTCCGTCAATAACTTTAACAGACTCTCCAACAGTAAATGGAATTTTCATTTCCTCTTCATTCTCAGAAAGTTCATCAACCTTACCTAAAATACGGTTTACTTCCGATAATCTCATTGGAACGGGAGTCCCACCTTTCTCTGCACCTAAAAAACCAATTACGTTCGTGATGTTTTTAATAACGTGGGCAACCTCTCCAACAAGCGCTGCCTCAATCAATACATATCCTGGAAGGTAAGCTCTTTCTTTAGAAATTTTCTTTCCGTTTCTTATTTGAAAAACTTTTTCTGTTGGAATAAGTACTTGTGAAACATAATCGTTTAATTTATGTCGATTAATCTCTAATTCGAGGTATTCTTTAACCTTCTTTTCCTTTCCACTCACGGAACGAACAACGTACCAACGTTTTTGTATTTCTTCCATAGCTTTAGCTACTATAACATATTGTAAATCATACCGATAAGACCTCTCCAAAATGAATCAGAGTCACCAGTAATACCAAACAAATAATCCATAACAAAAATTGTCACTGAAAATAAAATAGAGGCTACAACAACAACGATTGTATTACTTTGAAGCTCTTTCCATGTAGGCCAAGTTACATTATGCCTCATTTCAGTATAAGTTTCTGTAAAATATTCTTTTATTTTCATTACAATATTATTTGTTTTCTTTTGCACGGGTGGTAGGATTCGAACCCACGACCAATGGTTTTGGAGACCACTACTCTACCAGCTGAGCTACACCCGTTTGGTTTAAAAAGGGGGAGAAAAAATTCTCCCCCTTACTAGCTCATATGATATTTTCTTATGCGATAATTTCAGTAACCTGACCTGCACCTACAGTTCTACCACCTTCACGAATCGCAAATCTCAATCCTTTATCCATTGCGATAGGAACGATTAATTTAACATTAATTGTTACGTTATCACCTGGCATAACCATTTCGCGACCATCTGTTAAGTGGATTTCTCCAGTTACGTCAGTTGTTCTAAAATAGAATTGAGGACGATATTTGTTATGGAAAGGAGTGTGACGACCACCTTCTTCTTTCTTCAAAACATATATTTCTGCTTTAAATTCATTGTGTGGAGTTGTAGAACCTGGTTTACAAATAACCATTCCTCTTTTGATTTGAGTTTTCTCAATACCTCTTAACAATAAACCAACGTTATCTCCAGCTTCACCTCTGTCAAGGATTTTACGGAACATTTCAACACCCGTAACAGTTGAAGTTAATTTATCATCACCCATTCCTAGAATCTCAACTGGGTCACCTGAGTTGATAACACCTGTTTCAATTCTTCCTGTAGCAACAGTTCCACGACCAGTAATCGTAAATACATCCTCAACTGGCATTAGGAAAGCCTTATCAACATCACGTGGAGGCAATTCGATATAAGTATCAACTGCGTTCATTAATTCTTCTACAGTTTTAACCCACTGCTCTTCGCCATTTAATGCTCCAAGAGCCGAACCTTGAATAACTGGTGCATTATCACCATCATATTGGTAGAAAGAAAGTAATTCACGAACTTCCATTTCAACTAACTCAAGTAATTCTGGATCATCTACCATGTCAACTTTATTCATGAAAACAACCATTCTAGGAACACCAACTTGACGTCCTAAAAGGATGTGCTCACGAGTTTGTGGCATTGGACCATCAGTTGCAGCTACCACAAGAATAGCTCCATCCATTTGAGCAGCACCTGTAACCATGTTCTTTACGTAATCCGCGTGACCTGGACAGTCAACGTGAGCGTAATGACGATTTTCAGTTGCATACTCAATGTGTGAAGTATTAATTGTGATACCTCTTTCTTTTTCTTCAGGTGCGTTATCAATTGAAGAAAAGTCGCGAGCAGCAGCAAGACCTTTACTAGCTAATACGCTAGAAATTGCAGCTGTCAAAGTTGTTTTACCGTGGTCAACGTGACCAATTGTTCCGATGTTTACGTGCGGCTTGGAACGATCAAAATTCTCTTTTGCCATTTTTAAATAATTGTTACGGTTAATAATTTAAGTTAAACCTATTTTATATTACAAGACAAAAATTGTCGTTGTTTCTTTTTAAAATTGTAGAGCCAATGACGAGATTTGAACTCGTGACCTCTTCCTTACCAAGGAAGCGCTCTACCCCTGAGCTACACCGGCAGAAATTTAAGAGCGGGAGACGAGATTCGAACTCGCGACATTCAGCTTGGAAGGCTGACGCTCTACCAACTGAGCTACTCCCGCTTAAAAATACTACCTTGTGGGGGTGGATGGACTCGAACCAACGATACCGAACGGTGACAGATTTACAGTCTGCTGCAATAGCCACTATGCGACACCCCCAACACTCCGAGCCGATGGAGGGATTCGAACCCCCGACCAGCTGATTACAAATCAGCTGCTCTGGCCAACTGAGCTACATCGGCATGTGTTTAATAACGATATGTTAAAGAACTTACCCCGAATTTCGGATTGCAAATGTATGACTTTTTTTTTTATCTGCAATAACTTAAGTGATTTTTTTAATTTTTTCTGGTGTCAGAATAAAAAAAGAACATTTTAAAGGAATATTAACCGGTATTTTTAAGTTTCTGTAACTTATTGCAAAAAAAAATTATAACTTCAAATTCTAAAATTATTTATGAAACTTATCGTCTTAATCTTTCTCTATTTCTTTCTTCAAAAAACAATCATCTTTTCCCAATCTTTCCCAAATGATAAGCAG
This sequence comes from Crocinitomicaceae bacterium, assembly GCA_044237035.1. Classification (GTDB taxonomy): domain Bacteria; phylum Bacteroidota; class Bacteroidia; order Flavobacteriales_D; family Crocinitomicaceae; genus UBA952. The sequence continues at coordinate 503 of JBIIFU010000010.1, read as the reverse complement.
AAATTCATTAAATACATTGATCAAATTCTATCTGACAATGAAAATGAAAAAGTTCGAAGTTTTGCGAATAATGATTTAAAAGACAACGTTCTTAAAAATGGGATAATAGACGAGGGCACTTTTCAGCAGATGGTTACAACCTGTAATTCACTAGAAGCTAATGGATTGAAGTCGTATCCTGACATTTTCAATTACTTATATTCGGTCAATTTAGTATTTGAAAATAAACTTAATACCGAAAGTATTTCTAGTTGGCAAACTGTTTTAGACAATCTGATAAATAATAAAAATAAGTCAACTAATGAATTCTTAAAGTTTTCAATTCACTTTTTCTCGTATGGCAAAATATCAGAGGCTGGTGGGTCTAAATGGTATTCTAAATCAGGTGAATTCACATTTAATATGGACAAAAATCCAACTGTCTCATTGAACAATGTTAATTTACGTTGTTTACTCACCGATAAATCTTCTGGCGCAAATGCAACGGATAGTATTGTAATTCA